>JBDTQT010000421.1:0-2501 GCA_039932055.1 Thermoanaerobaculia bacterium | reverse complement strand
AGACAACTCCCGAAAAGGCAACCCCTGCTTTTTGGCGAGCTACAGCTTCGGTAATCAGATCGTCATCTCGCGAAAACAAAACACGCCCAAGTTCATGGGCGCGATTCAAAAGCACCGGATCCGGCGCTCGATGAAAATTATCTTCATAGGCCGTTAGTACATCCACACCGCGTAGGCGCAGCCCAATTGTGATCGCCGCCGGGACCTTATGATCCATATATAAGCGGATGGTCAAGGCAGAAGCCCTTGCGCTTTGAGTTTGCTGATTAGGTTTGTAGGCTCAGAATTCGTCCGGACGTCCTCGACGTATTCCAAGCGCCGCTGAATATCATCGTCGATCTCATCCTGATGATCCCAATAGTATGCCAGCGCCGAATGGATTTGTCCGAGTGTTAGATGGGAATGTTGTAAATGCAGTTCTTCAGCGCTCCAGCCGTAAGCGATCCTGTCGAGCACTAATTCAATCACCTTCGTGTTGGTTCCCACCAAATACGGTACGTCAGCTTCGTCTGTTACTATGTGAGCGTAGAGCGTCTGATTTAGCATGGTAATATTTGCAATCCTCGAATTGTTGATCGGTATTATACCTTATCCGATCAAATCCTCATCGATCTCCCCCACCGACTCACAGCCGCACAACCCCATCGCCAAATCCACCTCGGACCGCAGCAGTTCCAGCACGCGCTCCACGCCGCGCTGCCCGTCGGCCGCCAGCCCCCATAGCACCGGCCGCCCCACCGCCACTGCCTTCGCGCCATAGGCCAGTGCCTTCACCACATCCGTGCCGCGCCGTATGCCGCCGTCGATGAGTACCTCGATGCGGCCGTCGACCGCGGCGACGATCGCCGGCAAGGCTTCGATGGTCGCCGGAGCCGTGTCGAGTTGCCGCCCGCCGTGGTTGCTAACGATGACCCCCGCCGCGCCATGCTCCACGGCCAGCCGCGCGTCGTCGGGGTGGACGATGCCCTTCAGTAGCACCGGCAGCTTCGTCAAGCCACACAACCACTCGACATCTTTCCAGGCCAGCGTCTGATCAAAAAGCGAGGTCACATAAGCGGCCAGCCCGGAGCCTTGAGCCTCTTGTGGGAACGCCTCCTGCCCGGCCGCCATCAGGTTCTGGACCATCAAGCCCGGCGGCAACTGGAAGCGATTGCGCACGTCGCGCTCGCGCCGGCCCCAGATCTGCGCGTCCACGGTCAGCACCAGCGCCAAACAGCCGGCCGCTTCGGCTCGCTGCACCAGCGCTTGGGTCGCGGCGCGATCCTTGTAGACGTAGAGCTGGAACCAGACCGGCCCCGTGGCCGCGGCCATCACGTCCTCGATAGACGTGGTCGACAGCGTACTGAGGATCATCAGCGGCGCGGCGTGGCCCGCGGCGCGCGCCGTCGCCATCGCGCCATCCGGATGGGCCAGCTTATGGAAGGCGGTCGGCGCGACGATAACCGGCATACGCAGCGGGTGACCCAGCACGGTCGTCGCCGTCGTGCGCCGGCTGATGTCGCGCAGGACACGGTAGCGCAACCGGATGCGGTCATAGGCGGCGTGGTTCTCGCGCAGGGTGATCTCGTCGTGTGCCCCACTGGCGTAGTAGTCGTGGGCCATCGTCGTTAGTTTCCCGCGGGCGAGGGCTTCGTAGTCGTAGAGGTTGATGGGATCCATGACCTTCTCCTGTTCGTTTATTGAGGGAGTTGATTCTCTCATGAATTATACCCCACTCATTCTACTCTTCTCGTTAGCCAATACATTCCCAACAACTTCCTCAAAGTTTCTGAACATTCTCCGCCTATCCTGATGACAGTTAACCAAACCGCCACACCCGTGGCAAGCCCCTCGGAAAGGGGCGTATTACATAGGAGAAACGAAAATGATTCGCAACAAACTAATGGTTTCGATATTGGGTGGGGTAATGGCCGTGGGACTACTCGGCGGCGCGGCGGTCAGCTTCGCCCAGACGGATTCGCCGGCAGTGACGGCCGCGGTGTCGACGACAGCAGCGTCGTCTCTCATCCTCATTCATAACGGTGGGCTGAGTGGGTTGAGCGATCGCGATCAGTCTCTGGCCGACGCGCTGGGCATCGATCTCGAAGCGTTACAGACAGCCCAGCAAGTCGCCCGTATCGCCATGATCGACCAGGCCGTGGCCGATGGGCTGCTGACCGAGGCGCAAGGCGAGCAGATGAAGCTCCTCGGTGGCGGCTCCGGTCGCGGCGGGCGATTCGGCTACGATGAGGATGAATACCTGGCCGGCGCGCTGGGCATCTCCGTTGAGGAACTACAAGCGGCTGAACTGGACAGCTACGCCACTGAGCTGGCCGCGGCGGTCGAAACCGGCACGTTCACCCAGGAAGAGGCCGATCTGATGCTGGCTCGCCAAGCGGCGCAGAATTACGTCGATCAGGACGCGCTCAATTCGGCGGTACGGGCGGCCTATGAAGATGCCCTGGCCGCGGCCGTGGCCGACGGGGCCATAGCCCAGGCCCAGGCCGACGCACTTCTGGCTC
>JBDTQT010000420.1:0-2501 GCA_039932055.1 Thermoanaerobaculia bacterium | reverse complement strand
AACTCCGGCGAGCGGTGGCCGACGACCGGCGCCAGCATCGCCCGCCGCACCTCTTCGAGGACGTAGACCGGACCGGGGACGAAGTACTTGATCTGCTCGGGCATCTTCTTCTTTCGCCTAGGGCGTCTTCCAGCGCAGTGCCGGCTTGCGCAGGCGGACGAGGAGCTCTTCGGTGGTGTAGTGGCGGCTCGCCGTGGCGCTCTCCGCGAGGTTCCAGGGACCCTCCCCCCGCGGCGTCAGCCGTGGAAAGAGCTCGAGGCCGGCGACGAGGACGACATCGGCGCCGAGGAAGTGCTCACGCAGCAGGTCGCGCAGGACCGCCTTTCCCTTCATCGGCTTCATGGCGATGGTCCGACCGTCGCCGACGGCCACGGCGCGAAAAGCTTCCAGTAAAGGGGGCGCCTGGAGAGGCGGCGGCGGGTCGGCCGGAGCGTTCATAGCCAGCCAGCCGATGCGCACGGCGGCCGCCTTCGCGGCGGCGAAAAGCGACGCGAACTCCTCAGCCGGTCGATCGACAGCGATGAGGACGGGAGCTTTCATTTACCGGAGCTTCTTTCTTCTGGATACAAGAGGATCTCTCTTCGTTCCTCGCGGAACTCTTGTTCGTCGGCCGCGAACGATTCGAGCCAGGCTTGCAGGTCGGTGCTCGTGTCGCCGTCGAGCGCGCGGCGGAAAACGTCGCTACCGGTAAGCAGGTCGATCGCCGGGCGGTCGGCGACGAACTCGTACGGCGCCTCGCGCCAGCGGAAGATCGTCGGCGCGACGCTCTTCGCCGCGCGCAGGATCTCGAGTCCCAGGCGGTAGGCGCGGATCTTCGTCGCGTCCTGCACCACCAGCTCGACGCCGCCGCAAACCTCTCCCTTGTGCTTTTGGAACTGCGGGCGGAAGTAGGTCGGGACGGCGGCGATGCCCATCTCCCGCAGCGGTTGCAGCGCTTCGGCGAGCGCGGTCGGGCGCAGGTCTGGCGCGCCGAATATCAGGAACGGCCGGGTCGTGCCGCGCCCTTCCGAGAGCTCTGTCGCCTCGAGCAGACAGAGGCCGGGATAGACCAGCGCCGTCTCGTAAGTCGGCATGTTCGGCGACGGCGCGATCCACGGGCGCCCCGTCGCCGGCCAGAGGTCGCGCCGGCGCCAGCCTTCGACGGCGAGGACTTTCGGGTAGCGGCTCCATTGGCGGCGATGCGCCTCGAGGCGGACGATCTCGCCCAGGGTGAGCCCATGGCGCACCGGCAGGCGGAAGGCGCCGACGAAGGAGGCGAAGCCGGGGTCCGGAAGGTTGCCCTCGATCGCTTCGCCACCGAGTGGGTTCGGGCGGTCGAGGATCCACACCTCGCAGCCGGCGGCGCGCGCCGCCTCCGCCGCCCAGACCGCGGTTGCGGCATAGGTGTAGTAGCGCGTACCGATGTCCTGCAGATCGATGAGCAGCAGGTCGAGCCCGGCGAACGCCTCTGGGCGCGGCAGCAGCGAACGTTCGTCGTCGCCGTAGAGCGAAACGATGTCGACCCCGGTCCACGGGTCGCGCTGACTGGCGCTCGGGATCATGTCCTGCTCGACGCCGTAGTAGCCGTGCTCGGGGCCGAAGAGTCGCGCCGGCGGCGCGCCGGCCGCGGCGAGCGCGAGGTGCGCCGGCACGCAGTCGGCGGTGACCGAGGCGCCGTGCGCCAACAGGCCGAAGCGGCGGCCGGCGAGCCCGGCAATGTCACGCAGCAGGAGATCGAGACCGGTGGCGATCATCGCCGCGCCCCGAGCGCTCACTCGGCACGCTCACGCACGAACGCGCCGCTTCGTCCGCCGCTCTTCGCCTCGAGGCGGAGGTCGGTGACGACCGCCGTGCGGTCGATCGCCTTCACCATGTCGTACATCGCCAGGGCGGCGGCGGCGCACGCAACAAGGGCCTCCATCTCGGCGCCGGTGCGCGCCATGACGGTCACCCGGCTGGCAATGCGCACTTCGGCTTCACCTGGAACGATGGTCACCTCGACGCTGTCGAGCGGCAGCGTATGAGCGAGCGGAATCCACTCGTCGGTGCGCTTCGCCGCCTGGATCCCGGCAAGGCGCGCGACGGCGACCGCGTCTCCCTTGGGCAGCGAGGCGAGCCGCGCCACAGTCTCGGCGGCGCAGATCAGACGGCAGGAAGCTTCGGCGACGCGCCGAGTCACCGGCTTCTCCGAAACGTCGACCATCTGGGCGCGGCCGCGCTCGTCGAGGTGGGAGAACCCGGAATCCGATGGTTTGCTGGGCATGGGCGACAGCGCGAAGGAATCTCTCCGCGCCGCAAGCGAATGCTAGCACCCGCGGGACGCACAAAAGCCCTGCGGCTCGGGCTTCTCCGCAGGGCTTTTGGCGTCAGGCAGAAAGATCTGAACTGGTCAGGCGAAAACGATTCGAATCAGGCTGCCCGAGGCTTCCGGGCGACCTACTTGCCCTTGTTGAGCGCGTCCTTGAGGTCCTTGCCGGCCTTGAAGCGGGCGTTCTTGCTGGCCTTGATGGTGATGGTGGCGC
>JBDTQT010000419.1:0-2519 GCA_039932055.1 Thermoanaerobaculia bacterium | reverse complement strand
GGCGGCGCGGCGGGCGAGGTCAGGAGCACCTCCAGGGTGAGCCCGGGGCCGAGGAGCTTCCCGAGCTCGCCGACGAACGCCGGCTCGTCGGTATCGGGCAGCAGACGGACGTCGATGCCGGCGCGGGCTTCGCCGGCGACGACGTTGATCCGCTCGGAGCCGGTGAGGGTGGTGACCTGCAGCGTGTCGGTAAGCAGGCTCTCGAAACCGGGCAGCGGGAAGGGATCGGTGACGGCAGCGGCGCCGGGCGCGCCCGCCTTCAGCGAGCGCAACTCGGTATAGGCGGTGCGCGCCTGCGGGTCGAAGCGGGCGAGCGCGGCGAGGAAGTCGTTCGCCGCCGGGATGACGCGCCACGGCCGGGGCGCCGCGACGAGGCGGGCGAGGCCGGCGACGAGGCGGTGCGTAGCACTCTCCGGATTGGCCGACGAGGTGTGCCCGGGCCGGCCGCTGGCGCGGACCTCGAGCCAGAGCGGGCGCTTCTGGTCGACCTCGATACCCCAGAAGAGCGCGCGGCCGGCGACCGCTTTGTTGACTCCGCCCTCGTTGAGCACCACGTCGACGTCGGCGAAGAGCTCGGGATGGGCGGCGGAGAGCCAGCCGGCGCCCTCGGTGCCCCCGGCCTCTTCGTCAGCAACGGCGAGGAAGACGACCGCCCGACGCCGCGGCGCCGGCGACGGCGCGAGATCGAGAAACGCCATGAGGTGGGCGATCCCCAAGCCCTTGGCGTCGATGGCGCCGCGTCCCCAGAGCTCGCCGTCGTGGACTTCGCCGCTGCCCGCCGGGTACCTCCAGCCCTCACCGGCCGGCACCGTGTCGATGTGGTGCAGCAGAAGGATTGCGCCAGTCGGCACTCCCGCTGCTCCCGGCGCGACGGCACCGGTCGCGGGCAGGCGCGCGTAGAGACTCGCTCGGCCGCGCGGCGAAAGCAGGATCCGCGGCTCGATGCCGGCGCCGCGCAGCACCCCGGCAAGCAGTTCCGCGCCGGCGCGCTCGTTGCCAGGGGGATTCGTCGTGTCGAGGCGCAGGTAGTCGGCCAGCGTTGCGGCGGCCGGCGAAATCCGCTCCGTCGTTGCGGCGGCGCCGGCGTGTGCCGCAGCGAACAGCGCGAGGGCGGCGAGAAGCGAAAGGAGTGGTTGCACGGTTCCGGCAGTCTACAAAAGACGAACGCCGCGGAAGACCGCGGCGTTCGGGAAATTCGATGCTGCTGATGGCTGAGGCTTAGCTGCCGCCGGTGTCGGTACCACCCGGCCAGCGAACGTAGAAGCCGTCCGCCCAGATGATGTCCTGGTCGTAGTCGGTGGGGGTGAACGGCCCGGTCGAAACGCTGGCGAACGAGGTCAGGTCGCCGTTACGGCCGCCGCTGCCGATCGCGATGACCTGCGCGCCGAGCGGATTGCCGGTGTAGGCGTAGACGTAGCTGAATTTCCAGCCGTCCTTGCCCGGAATCTCGTTCAGGTAGAAGAACGTCGATGAGGGATGAAGCGTCGTGTACAGATTGTCCGCGGTGAGGGAGGTAGAGTAGTTTGTACCGTCCCAGGTTCGCGAGCCGGCGGCGGCGCCCGACACGACGTCGGTCACCCAGGAGAGCCAGGCCGTACCGACGTTGCGCATGTCGGCCATGGTGCGCTTCTGCTTCGCTTTCTGCAGGGCGTCGATCAAGTTCGGGATCAGGATGGCGGCGATAATGCCGATGATGGCCACCACGATCAGAAGCTCGATCAGAGTGAAGCCCCGCTGGCGGTTCCGGAGTTTCTGAATCATGAATCCTCCTCTTGCCTTGGGATCTGCTGCCTGCGGTAAATTCCGGAGGCTGTCCGACAGTTGAGATTGCACAGTGGGTGCCAGAGGCTACAGATCGCTAACTGATTGAAGACAATCCATCTTCTGGCGTCGCCTGCTGCGAAGAGTCAATATTTGTCAAGTCGGTAGCGCAAACAATGTCACTCCGCCATCCGGCGGACAAGTTTGCGATAGATCTCGACCCCCTGCACGAATCCCGGCATCGGCATGCGCTCGTTGGCGCGGGCGATCCCCATGGTGTCGGTGACCGTGATGAGAAAAGGGGAGAAGCCGTAGCTCGGGATTCCGATGCCGCGAAAGAAGCGCGAATCGGTCGCCGTCCAGGGGAGAAAATACGGTCCGACGACCGTTCCCGGGTAGCGCGCGCGGATCGCCTGCTCCAGGGCGAGAAAGTCGGCGGAGTCCGTCGGCGACGCCTGGCGCGAGCCCAGATCCTCGCCGATACGGAAGGTCAGCCCGAGCGTGACCGACTCGGGCAGCAGCTCGGCGAGCACCGCGTCGAGGTCGGCTTCCGGGAGCAAGTGCACGAAGAGACGCATCTTGAAGCCGCCCTCCGGGTCGGGCTCGACCTCGAGCGGCATGAGCTCGTTGCGGAAGAGCGCCTTCATGAACGGCGTCAGGCGATCGAAGCGCGACCGGTCGCGGAGCGTCGCCTGCGGAGCCGCCAGCCAGGCCTGGAGGTTCCCCAGGCCGCGCGTCGGCCCGTAGTGACCGAGAAA
>JBDTQT010000418.1:0-2519 GCA_039932055.1 Thermoanaerobaculia bacterium | reverse complement strand
GGGAGCAACCGCGCCCGTCGGACGAGACGAGGATGCTCGAGCCGTTGCCCGCTTGGCAGGCGTCCCCGGAAAACTCGACGGTGACCCAACCAGTAAAGCCGTCCGGAATCAGCACGTGCACTTCATGCGCCCGACAGCCGCTGAGGAGCAAGAAGAATGCTAGCAGTTTGAGTTGCTTACCACCCATTGCCGCTGCCTCCTCCGCCAGGGGTGCGGACGTATTGGTTGATCAGGACTAATCCGAAAATCTCACCGCAGACGTAGAAAAGAGCTGCATCCAGTGGTAGAAGGGCCTTTGTCTAGAAGGGCTTTCGACCACGCGAAGGAGGCAGCTCTTGACGACAGACTGTACGGCGGACCAGCTGGTTTTTCAAGGGTGGGGTGAGGGTCACCGTCGCGAGGTCCGGCTGGATTTCGAGGGCGGGCTACTGAGCTCGGACGGGGGCTCTCTGCTGCTGGCGGAGACCGAGCGCCAGCGCAGGATCTTGAGGCGTCTCGCGGCCTGTTTTGTGGACCACCGCGACCCTGATCTCGTCGAGCACGAAGTGAGCTCGCTGGTTGCGCAGCGAGTGCTGGGCTTGGCGCTGGGCTATGAGGACATCAATGACCACGAGCAGCTGCGGGCAGACCCTCTTCTGGCAGCGGTCGTCGGAGTGTCGGATCCTTCGGGTCGACAACGTCGCCGAGCGCGGGATTGCGGCAAGCCCTTGGCCGGCAAGAGCACGCTGAATCGTTTCGAACACGGCGCGGTGAGTGAGTCGGCTGTGGATCGCTACAAGCGCATCGAAGCGCAGCCAGAGGCGATCGAGAATCTGCTCATCGATCTGTTTGTGGAGAGTCAGCCGCAGTCGGCGAAGCGTTTCATTCTGGATCTCGATGCGACCGACGATCCGATACACGGCGAGCAGGAGGGCCGGTTCTACCACGGCTACTACGGGCACTACTGCTATCTGCCGCTCTACATCGCCTGCGGCGACAACATTCTGTGGGCCGAACTTCGGGCGTCGAACATCGACGCCTCGAAGGGATCGGTCGAAGCACTGCAGCGGATCGTCGCGAGGATCCGGCAGCGGTTTCCGTGGGTCGAGATCCTGATCCGGGCCGATTCCGGTTTTGCACGCGAGCAGCTGATGAGCTGGTGCGAGGCCAATGGAGTCGGGTATGTGCTGGGCCTGGCGCGCAACCGGCGGTTGGAACGATCGATTCAGAAAGAACTCGCGCGAGCGGCTCGCAAGCACGCGCGCTCGAAGCGGCCCGAGCGCTGCTTCAAGGACTTCACCTACGAAACGAATGCCACCTGGAGCCGCAGGCGGCGCGTCATCGGCAAAGCGGAAGTGCTGGCGAAGGGCCCGAATCCTCGCTTCCTCGTGACCTCGCTCAAGAAGTCTGACCTCGCGGCCGAGGAGCTCTACGACCTGTACTGCCTGCGCGGCGAGATGGAGAATCGCATCAAGGAGCAGCAACTCGATCTCTTCGCCGATCGCACCTCGGCGCACTGGATGAAGGTCAACCAGCTACGGCTGTGGTTTTCGACCTTCGCCTACACGCTGCTCTCCGAATTGCGCCGGCTGGGTCTCGCCGGTACCACCTGGGCGCGTGCGCAGTGCGGCACGATTCGCCTGAAGCTACTCAAGATCGGCGCGCAGGTGCGCTTGAGCGTCCGGCGCATCTGGATCTCGCTCTCCTCGGCCTACCCGTGGAAAGCGAATTTCTACGATGCGCTATCGAGGCTTCGAGCCTCACCCTCCTGACGGTCGTCCAGCGGCAGGCACAGAGGAAAGCGAAAATCGGACCATCGGGCTTGAGGTGTGTCCAGATCGTCGACGCAAGCCGCCAGGCCGTCGACAGGCGACACCCTTTACTGCGCCTTTCGCGTCACAGCACGCGAAATTTCCCCGCCAGCGCCACGTGAGAACGAATTCCCCACCTCAGAAAGAAAAACTGATGTGGCGGTGAGAAGGTCGGGCTAGCGCGCTGAGACGGCGCGGCGCCGGCGGAGAATCTCCAGGTTGTGCTGCGCGAAGCGGTTCTCGGGGTTGAGCTCGAGGGCGCGGGTGAGCTCACGCTCGGCGGCGGGGAGATCGTCGAGCGCGAGGAGCTCGCCGCCGAGGTTGGCGTGGGCGTCGTCGGAGTCGGGGGCGAGGGCGACAGCGAGCTCGAAGCGGACGCGGGCGGCCGCGTAGTCGCCGGCGCGGGCGGCGATAGTACCGAGATTCAATGTTGCAGAGAGGTTGTTCGGATCGGCGGTGAGGGTGTGCTCGTAGTGCACCTCTGCCGCGGCGCGGTCGCCGCGCTCCTCGGCCAGGCGGCCGAGGTTGAACTCGACGAGGTCGATGCGCGGCGCGTAGCCGTGGACGTGCGGCGCGAGCCAAAGCAGCGCGATACCGGCAAACATCGCGGCACCTTGACGCTTCCTTCCTTTGCTGAAGACTTCCGCCGCGCGCGCGACCGGCACCGCGGCGAGCAGCAGGAGTCCCGGCACCGCCGGCAGGCGGTAGCGTGAAAAGACGAAGAAGGCG
>JBDTQT010000417.1:0-2531 GCA_039932055.1 Thermoanaerobaculia bacterium | reverse complement strand
TCGTCGATCTCGACCAGGCGGGTCTCCATCATGCCGGTGCTGTCGCTGGTCGGCAGGAAGGTCGTCGGCGGCGCGCCGGTGCTCGGGAGCGTGCGCAGGGTCGGGCGAAGTGGCGGTTGGGTGTCGCGGGTGCGGCCGCGGTTGCCGGAGGTGATCGGACCGCCGACGGGCTTGCCGCCACCGCCGAACCGCGCCGGTGCGCCGCCGCCGACGATCTGGCCGCTGGTGCGTGTCGGATCGAGGTCCTTGCTGGTCAGAACCCGGGCATCGGCGGCGCCGCCGTCCGCCGGTTCGCCATTCATCGGCTCGTCGGCCTCGCCGGCTGCGGCGGTGTCCTCCCCGCCGGCGGTGCCCTGCGACGCGCCGCTGCCGCGCACGAAGCCGCCTTCGGCGCCGGGCGCCTGGGCGGCAGCTGCAACGGCGTCGGCATCGCTCACTGGCCGGTCGATGAGCACGCGGGCGATCCGCGCCGGCTCCTCGTACTCCTTCGCTGGCAGGAGCTCCTCGCGATAGTGGCGGTAGGAGTAGAGCATCGCCGAAGTTGCGAGCTCGTTGTCGATCAGATGCGGGTTGACCTCCGGGTTGCCCAGCGCCGGATCGAGCGCGAGCGCCTTGGCGTAAGCCTTGCGCGCCGCCGAGTCATGCCCCTGGGCGTCATAGATCGTGCCCACCTGGTAGTGCGCCCAGGCATGCCGCGGTGCGAGCTCGATGGTGCGCTTGAACTCCTTGAGCGCCTGCCGCCGTTCGCCTTGCCGCTGCAGCAGCAGGCCGAGATTGAAGTGCGCCGAGGAGTTCGCGCCATCGAGCTCGAGCGCCCGGCGGTAGGCCTGCTCGGCCCCTGCGAAGTCGTCGCCGAGGGCGAGCAGGCTTCCGAGGTCGTTCTCGAGCGCCGAATCCGCCGGCCGCTCGGCGAGCAGCGCGCGCTGCGCCGCGATGGCCCGGTCGAGATTCTTGGGCGCCGCGGCGTAGGCGAGCGCGGCGGAGAGCGCGGCGCAGGCGAGCAACACGGCGACGGGAGGAATGAGCTTGCGCAAGGGCGAGTCCTTTCGGTGGACTGAGGGTGCGTGCATGGCTTCGTCTATTTGCTGACCGGCTTCGCCTTCAGCTTGAGCTTGCCGTCCTCGGTGGCGATGCGGAACTGCACCGCTTCGCAACCGGTCTTGAGCCGGATCGACTCGATCTGCTGCGACAGGTAGCCGCGGAAGGTGTCGAGCCCCATCGCCGGCGCGGCTCCGGCGGCGGCCGCTTCAAGCGCCTGCCGCGTCAGCGTCTGGTAGAGCGCGTTCACGGCCTCGGCCTCGAGGCGGTCGCTGACCACGACGCCCGACAACGCGTCGAGACGCCGTTCGGGGGCCGCCGCGATGGCGCGGACGGCCCGCGGGCCGCGGCCCTCCTCGCGGTCCCTCAGGCGGCGGTTGAAAAGCTCGGAGTAGCTATTGAACCGGGCCTCCAGCGAAGCGAGCCGGAACTGATCGGCGGAGGCCCTCAAGTTGGCGTTGCGCAGCTCGCGCAGCTCGCGCACCAGCCTCGCCTTGGCCTCGTCCGGCGGAATGACGGTCGCGCCGGCGAGAAAGCGCTCGAACTCGATCTTGAATTTCTCGATGCCGTCGGCCAGCAGATCGAGCTGCTGGAGCAGCGAAGGACGAGCCGGAACCGGCACCGCGCCAGGCCGATCTCCACGGACACCGCGGTTGGCGGTGGCTGCCGGGGCGGAACTGGGCTTTCTGGGATTCACGGGCCGGATCTCCTAGTATTGGCGGAACGACCGATGCCTTCCGTGGATTCAGATCGCCGCCGGCAGCTTCCTGCGGTCGATCGCGTCCTGGCGGATCCTCGGCTCGAGTCGCTCCAAACATTATACGGAACGGGTGCCCTCGCCACCCAAGCACGCGCCGAGCTCGGCGCGCTCCGTCAGGAGCTCGCTGAAGGACATCTGAGCGCGGAGGAGCTCGCCCTCCGGCTCGCCCGGCTCCCCGAACGCCTGCGCGACCGCCTCGAAGCCCGCTGCGGCGCTCCGCTCTGCCGGGTGCTCAACGCCACCGGGATCTTCCTGCACACCAACCTCGGTCGCGCGCCGCTGCCGGCGGCGGTCGCCGCGGAGCTCGTCGCGCTGTCGACCGCCGCCTGCGACCTCGAGCTCGACCTCGCCACCGGCCGCCGGGGAGATCGCGCGGGGCGCCTCTCGGGCCTGCTGAGCGAGCTCACCGGTGCCGAAGCGGCGCGGGTCACGAACAACAGCGCGGCGGGCTTGCTGCTGGCCGTCGCTGCGCTCGCCGGCGGGCGCGAGGTCGTCGTCTCGCGCGGCGAGCTGGTCGAGATCGGCGGGTCGTTCCGTATTCCGGAGATCCTCGCGGCGGCCGGGGCGCGGCTGGTGGAAGTCGGCACGACCAACCGGACCCGTCTCGCCGACTACGAGAAGGCCATCGGACCGGCGACCGCGCTGCTGCTCAAGGTGCACGCCAGCAACTTCCGCCTCTCCGGCTTCGTCGCCACGGTCGAGGCGCCGGCGCTCGCCGATCTCGCTCACCGCC
>JBDTQT010000416.1:0-2533 GCA_039932055.1 Thermoanaerobaculia bacterium | reverse complement strand
CCGCTGACCTTCATCGGCCGGACACCGGAGAACCAGATCCGGATCTACAAGCCCGCCGTCTCGCGCCGGCACGCGCAGATCTCCGAAACCGAAACCGGCTGGCTGCTGCGCGACCTCTCGTCCGAGAACGGGACCTACGTCAACGGCCAGCGCGTCACCGAGCGTCTGCTCGCCGACGGCGACCGGGTGCAGTTCGGCACCTCGCGTTTCGTCCTGCATCTCGCCACCTGAGGCCGACCCGCGCTTGTCCCCCGGAGAGGCCGCCGCACTCTTCGCCGCCGCTCTCGCGGCCGGCGGAATGAATGCGCTCGCCGGTGGCGGCACGATCCTCACCTTCCCGGTCTTGCTGCTACTCGGCGAGTCGGCGATCACCGCCAACGCCACCTCGACCGTCGCTCTGATGCCTGGCGCGGCGGCGAGCCTCTTCGGCTACCGCCGCGAAGTCCAGACGCACCGGCGGTGGCTCTCGACCCTCTTCGTCCCGAGCCTGCTCGGTGGCGCCGCCGGCTCCCTGCTCCTGCTCTCGACCCCGGAGAAGATCTTCGCCCGCCTGGCCCCAGCTCTGATCCTCTTCGCCACCCTGCTCTTCTTCCTGCAGTCGTTCGCCCGCTTCCGCAGTCACTTCACCACGCCGCATGGCGGAAATGCCACGGCCGGAGAGCTCGGCGGGGGCGAAAAGTCGCTCGCCGTGGCCTGGTTCGCCCAGCTCGCGGTGGCAATCTACGGCGGCTACTTCGGGGCCGGAATCGGCATTCTCATGCTGGTTGTCCTGGGCTCGCTCGGGCTCGAGAACATCCACGCCATGAACGGCCTCAAGAACTTCTTCGGCCTGTGCATCAACGGCGTCGCCTCGGCGATCTTCATCCTCTCCGGCCGGGTGGACTGGCCGGCTGCCCTGGTCATGCTGGCCGGAGCCGTCATCGGCGGCTTCGCCGGCGCCAACCTGGGCCGCTACATCGGCCAGGCGAAGGCCCGTGGCGCGGTCGTCGTCATCGGCGTCGTCCTGGCGCTCCTGCTTTGGTGGCAGCAGCGCTGAGCACACCCTGGAATAAGCCCGCCGACCGAGGGGTTTTCTCTGCCGACGACGGAAGAATCCGCAAGCTCGCGGCGTTGCCGTCGCAGGAGACTCGATGAACGAACAGCTGATGATTCCCGTCCTGCCGTTGCGCGACGCCGTCCTCTTCCCGGGCATCGCCTTGCCGATCGGCGCCGGACGTCCCAGCACCCTGCGCGCCATTGAAGCGGCGCTCCGCGCCCCCGAGCCGTTGGTGCTGGCGGTCGCGCAGCGCCAGAATGTCGACGATGTGAGCCCCGAGGGGCTTTACAGCGTCGGCACGATCGCCCGCCTCGGCCAGGTGCAGCGCAGCCTCTCCGGTATGCAGCTGGTGCTGCACGGTGAGCGGCGCGGCGTCGCCCTGCGCTACCAGGAGCGGGACGGGTACTACGTCGCCACGACGATCACCGCCAGCGACCAGAATCCTGCCGACCCCGGCAATGCAGCCTTCGTTGCCCTGTTTCGCGAAACGCGCGAGCGCTCGATCGAGCTGGCCAAACGCGCCGGACTCCCCGAGGAGCTGGTCCAGCAGGTGATCGCGATCGCCGCCGAGCCGTCGCGCTTCGCCGACCTGGTTTCGGCCTATGTCGAGCTGCCGACCGCCGAGCGTCAGAAACTCCTCGAGCTGCTTTCGGTCGAGGAACGCCTGCGCTCCGTGCTGATCCAGGTGCAGCGCCAGCTCACCGTGCTCGACACCCAGGAGGAGATCAAGACCAAGGTGCGCGAGGAGCTCGGCGACCGCCAGCGTGAGATGGTGCTGCGCGAGCAGATGAAGGCGATCCAGAAGGAGCTCGGTGACACCGACGAAAGCAGCGATCTCGACGAGCTGGTCGAGCGCCTCGCCAAGCTCGAGCTCACGGCGGAAGTGCGCAAGGAGGTCGACCGCGAAGTCGGCCGCCTGCGGCGCATCGGCCGCGAGTCGATGGAGACCCAGGTCATCCGCACCTTCCTCGAGACCGTCGCCGAGCTTCCGTGGAGCGCGCGCAGCGAGGAGAAGCTCGATATCCAGCAGGCGGCGCAGATTCTCGAGGACGACCACTACGGGCTGAAGGACGTCAAGGACCGGATTCTCGAATTCCTCGCCGTGCGGCAGCTCAGGCTCGAAGTCCAAAGAAAAGAAAAGGAAAAGGATTCAGCAAAGGAAAGAGAGGACGAGGCGCAGGCTGCTCTGGCCGGCACGGATGACGCCACGGAGCCGCGCACCGACGGTGACCGCGCGAGCGCGACGAGCGGCTCCGGCCCGGAGGGCCAGTCCGGCAAAGATGGCGCTCGGAAGAAGGACGAAAAAAGCAAGAAGAAAGAGAGGCAGGCCAAGGGACCGATTGTCCTCTTCATCGGCCCCCCCGGCGTCGGCAAGACTTCGGTGGCGCAGTCGATCGCCCGGGCCATGGGGCGCGAGTACGTGCGCATCTCGCTCGGTGGCGCGCGCGACGAGGCCGACATCCGCGGCCATCGGCGCACCTATGTCGGCGCGATGCC
>JBDTQT010000415.1:0-2571 GCA_039932055.1 Thermoanaerobaculia bacterium | reverse complement strand
GGGCTCGCCGAGTTCGTCAGCAGCCCGAGCGCGAACCCGCGCCGGCGCAGGAAGCCCAGAATCGACCGCGCCGACGGCTCGACCCGCGCCGTGGCGATCTCGCGATCGAGCAGAGCGAGGGCGCGCTGGCGGGCCTCGACCCGGTCGAGGCTCGCCAGCGGTGGAAAGCGCTCGAAGATCGCGTCGACGAACTCCTCGCCCGAGCCATAGGGGCGAACCACCAGCACGTCGCGCAGGAACTCGATCCACTCTCGCCGCTCGGCGGAGATCAAGCGCGAGATCCCGCGCTGGAACGGCCGTTCGTCCAGATGAATCAGGGTGCCGTAGAGATCGAAAACGAGCGCCTTGACGGCATTCAAGGTCTCGGCTCCTTGGTTGGTCGAGGTTGTAGACGATGGTGGTGCAGGAATCCCATGAATCGCTTGTAGTCGTTGGCGGGGATCGCCCATAGCTCGAGCAGCCTGCGGTAGCTGCCGCCAGAGTCGCCGAGACCTATCGTCAGCAGTTGGCGAACATCACGCCGCGACAGATCTCGGTCGAGAAACGGCGCGTGGACCAACGCCCAGAAGTCAGCGTTACCGCGCGATAGACGAAGGTGAATCGCCGCCACCTGATCCTCTCGCGGACTCAGCTTGTGTTCGAGGCGATCAGCGAAGTCCAGCGGTTCGATCCGGCTCGACTCCGCAAGCGCATAGCCGGTGGCGACGACGCTGATGAGCTCGCGAACGTTGCCCGGCCAACCGTAGCCCTCCATGAACCGCAGGGATTCGTCGGAGAACTGTCGGGCGGTGCCGTAGCGGCAGGCCAGCCGCTCGAGGGCCCACTCGAGCAGCAACAGCCAGTCGTCGCCGCGCTCGCGCAGTGCGGGCGGCTCGATCATGAAGTAGCGCAACCGGAAGAGAAGGTCGTTGCGAAACCGTTCCGACATCACCATCTCGTTGAGGGAGCGGTTGGTGGCGGAGACGATGCGGACGCTCGCCTTGCGCGCGGTTTCGGATCCTAAAGGCCGGAACTCACCGGTACCGATGGCGCGCAGCAGCATCACCTGCGCGTTCATCGCCAAGTCGCCGATCTCGTCGAGAAAAACGACCCCGCCATCCGCTGTTTCGAAGCATCCTCGGTGGTCGCTGACGGCGCCGGTGAAGCTCCCCTTGCGGTGCCCGAAGAGCTCCGAGACGGTGAGATTTCCCTCCTGGAACTGGGGGCAGTTCACCGATACGAAGGGATGGGCCGAGCGATTACCGAGCAGATGGAGCGCTTGCGCCAGCGACTCCTTGCCGACGCCGCTCTCGCCGTAGACCAGTACTGGATCGTCGTAGCGCGCCACTTTGGCGACTCGCTTCAGCGTTTCTTCGAGTCGCGGCGACCGACCGACAATCTCGATCGCGCGGTCCGGGCCCGACCGCCTGGCCGACATTTCGCGGATGTCGAGCGCGGCCGGCGAGAAAAAGCGCTCGTTGCGGCGGGTTGGATCGATCTTGGGGGAACGGGTCATGGCAGCTGCGATCGATCGCACGCGAACTCCGACCCGACTGGAGAGGCGTCGGTCCCGGTTTCCGGAGCACGGCTGGCGTCGAACGCCCGGCGAATCTACAATCCCCTCTTGTTATGGTCAAATCTCCGAGCAAGCCCGGCACTTCCGGCGGTGGTCGCAGCGCCCATCTCAACGACTATGCCGCCGGAGCGATCATCGTCCAGGAAGGCACGGCCGGTACCGAGATGTTCATCATCGATGACGGCGAAGTCGAAATCCTGCGGATGCTCGGCGACAGCGAGCGGATCCTGACGACGCTCGGCCCCGGCGACTTCTTCGGCGAGATGTCGGTGCTCGAGAATCGGCTGCGCAGCGCCACCGCGCGGGCAAAAGTCGCCTGCCGGCTGCTGCCGATCGACGCTTCGACCCTCGATGCCCTGCTGCGCGAGCATCCCGAGGTCGCGGTGCGCATGATGCGCAAGCTCTCGGCCCGCCTGCGCAGGTACGAAGAGCAGGAAGAGCGGGCGGCGAAGGTGGGGATGGCGCGACTGCACGAGAAAGCGCCGTCATCGCCGAAAGAACCGCCATCGGCCGCCGACGGCCGGCCGCGCGGCGGTCTCGGGACGCCTTCCGCGGATGTTCGCGCGCCCGGTCCCGCCCCTGCAGCGGCGACCGCGCGCGCCGTCGGCGCCCACCTCGAGCACTCCTCGGGCTGGTCGGTCGCGATCGTGCCCGGCAGCGAGGTCATCATCGGCCGACCCGATCCGGTGACCGGAGCGGTGCCGGAAATCGACCTCGGAGCGCTCGACACCGAACGCACATTGTCGCGCCGGCACGCTCGACTCATCGGTCGCGACGGCTGCTACTTCCTGCGCGAGGAGATCGGAACGTCGAACGGAACCTGGGTGGGAGGCGAGCGGCTCGCTTCCGGTGTAGAGCACCAACTCGCCGACCAGGATCGCTTGCGTTTCGGCAGGCTCGATTTCGTTTTCCGGCTTGGCGGACCGGCCTGAGATGGCGTTCGCCGTTCAGATGATCGACGAGGGCGGCGTTGTCGTGCTCGCGCTGTCGGGTCAGCTCGACTCGCGGACCGCGCC
>JBDTQT010000414.1:0-2576 GCA_039932055.1 Thermoanaerobaculia bacterium | reverse complement strand
GCGCCTCGCTCTGCACCAGCTCGAGCGGCGCCAGCGTGCCGACGTCGACCCGCACTTTGTTGTTGGCGTGCAGCTCTTCGGCGAGCTTGAGGCTCTCCTCGGACACAGTCAGCGCATAGCGCGCCGCGACCAGGTTCCAATAGGAGTTTTCGACGTTCTGGATCGTCGAGATGACCTCGAAGACGAACTGCTGCTGCGAGATATCGCTCGAGACCTTGGCGACTTCGATGCCGTACTCGGTCGCGCCGCGGCCGAAGCCGCGCAGCAGCGGTTGGGTGTAGGAGAGATCGACGCCGCTGTCGAACGACGGGTTGAGCAGCGAGAACTGCGAGTTGGTCTCGAAGCGGCCGTTGGGAATGCTGATGCCGGCGACGCCGCCGGTCGGGAAGAGCTGCGACCCGCCCACCGTGAGGACGGAGCGCTTCTGGTTCTGCACAGACGCGCCGTCGAGGTTCGACGCCGCCGGGTTCTCCACCTTCGAGGTCG
Organism: Thermoanaerobaculia bacterium; assembly: GCA_039932055.1. Lineage (GTDB taxonomy): Bacteria > Acidobacteriota > Thermoanaerobaculia > Multivoradales > JAGPDF01 > JAGPDF01. Next base: position 2,090 of record JBDTQT010000414.1, on the reverse strand, counting down.
AGATCGCGCCGAGAAGGTTGAAGTCGTAGATGCCGGTCGCCTCCTGGATTCCGAGGCGCGCCTGCTCGCGCGCGTAGCGCTGCGTCCGCAGGTTCAGGTTGCGCGCCAGGGCGAGCTGGACGGCTTCTTCCAGCGTCAGGTGGATTTCGTCGCCCTTGACGCGGAGCTCGGCGAGGCCGATCTCCGGGTTGATCTGGGTCTCGACCGTGATCGCCATGCCGGAGTCCTGGGCGGCGGCCGGAGCGAACTGGGCGCTCGGCAGCACCGCAGCGCCAGCGGCGAGCAGCGCCAAGAGCCACGGCGCGCCGGCGGAGCGGCGCGATCTATTCTTCACTCGCATCTGAATCATCATTCGTACCCTCTCCATTCGCGAAGTTTACGTCACAGGTTCCTACGTCAGTCGGGCGAAAAGGTTCCATTCTTGGCGGATGAAATGGCGCTCGCCCGGAGCTCCCCGGGGAAGTGGCAGGCGACCCGTCGGGCGGTTCCATTCTGCCGCAGCTCCGGGCGTTCGCTACGGCAGCGGTCGCGGGCGACGGGGCAGCGCGGATGGAAGGGACAGCCCAGAGGGGGGGCCGAGGCGCTCGGTGGCTCGCCGGCCGGAGCGCGTTCGCGCCGGACGTCTCCGGCCTTGCGCACCCGCGGGACGGCGGCGATGAGGCTCGCCGTATAAGGATGCAGCGGCGCGCCGAGGAGCTCGCCCGCCGGCCCCTCCTCGACGATCCGCCCGAGGTAGAGCACGGCGATGCGGTCGGCGATCTGCTCGACCAAAGCCAGGTCGTGGGCGATGAACAGCATGGCGATGCCGCGGCTCTTCTGCAGGTTCGCCAGAAGGTTGATGATCTGGGCGCGCACCGACAGGTCGAGCGCCGATACCGGTTCGTCGGCCACCAGCAGCTCGGGCTGGGGGGCGAGGGCCCGGGCGATGCCGATCCGCTGGCGCTGGCCGCCGGAGAACTCGTGCGGAAAGCGGCCGGCAGCCTCCGCCGGGAGTCCGACCTCGGCCAGCATCGCGGCGACGCGGGCGGCGCGCTCCGCCCGGCGGGCCATGCCGTGCACCAGCAACGGCTCGAAAATCGCCTCGCCGATACGCATGCGCGGATTGAGCGAGCCGTACGGATCCTGGAAAACAACCTGGAAGTGGCGCCGCGCCTGGCGCAATTCGCGGTCGCCGAGAGTCAGGAGATTCTCGCCGCGAAAGCGGATCGCGCCGCGTGTCGGCTCCATGAGGCGCACGATCATCCGGCCCAGCGTGCTCTTGCCCGAGCCCGATTCCCCCACCAGCGCGACGGTCTCGCCGGCGGCGACGTCGAGGTCGACGCCGGTGACCGCCGCCACCGCGCCCAGCCGGCGGCGGAGGAACGGCGAGCGGATCGGGAACTCCTTGGTGAGGTCGCGAAGCTCGAGCAGCATGCTCATCGGCCCGCCCCGTCGGTCATCAGCTCCGGCAGACGGAGGCAGCGCGCGCCGCGCCTGCCTGCTCCGGCAGCCGCGGCAGCCGGGAGCTCGACCCAGGCCGGGCGCTCGCTGCGACAGCGCGCAATGGCCGCGGCGCAGCGCGGCGCGAATACGCATCCGACCGGTAGACGGTCGGCCGCCGGAACCTGGCCCGGGATCGCCGGCAGCTCGCCGCGCGGCGCCGGCTCCCCGAGCACGGGGATCGACGCCAGCAGCGCCCGCGTGTAGGGGTGCGCCGGCTGCGCGAAGAGCTCCGCCGCGGAAGCCGACTCGACGATCTCGCCGGCGTACATCACCAGCACGCGGTCACAGCTCTCGGCGACCACGGCGAGGTCGTGAGTGATCAGGAGGATGGCGAGCCCGAGCTCGCGCCGCAGGCGCTCGAGGAGCTCGAGGACCTGGGCCTGCAAGGTGACGTCAAGGGCGGTCGTCGGCTCGTCGGCGATCAGTAGCTCGGGTCCGGCGGCGAGCGCGATCGCCAACATGGCGCGCTGGCGCTGGCCGCCCGAGAGCTGGTGCGGATACTCCCCCAGCCGGCGCAGCGGATCGGGAATGGCCAACAGCTCGAGGAGCTCGAGAGCCCGGGCCCGCGCCGCGCGGGCGGTGACGCGCGATCCGCTGTGGCTCAGCCG
>JBDTQT010000413.1:0-2578 GCA_039932055.1 Thermoanaerobaculia bacterium | reverse complement strand
ACGGCACGAATCCGCGGGTGGGCGAGATGGTCGCTGCGGTCGCCGCGGCGGCGGGGATCCCTGCCCGCATCCGCATTCTCGACCCGGACGAGGCCGCCGAGAGGTTCGGCGCGCTCGCCGAAGGCCTCGTCGTCCACCAGAAGATCGCCAATTCCCGCGCCAAAGCCGCGCTGGGCTGGCATCCGCGTCATGCCTCTTTCGTTGCCGAGGCCGATCTCTACTACGCTGCCTACCGCGCGCACCTGGACTGAAGCGACCCCCGGAGGCCACCATGAACAGCCGGCTGATCGAGTTCGCCGAGCACTACTGGGCCGAATATCTGGGCAAGATCGAGCAGGCGGTGGCGCCGCTCTCCGACGATGCGCTCTGGTGGCGCGGCCCCGACGCGAATGCCGCGAGCAACAGCATCGCCAACCTGCTCGCGCACCTGCACGGCAATCTCTCGCAGTGGGTGCTCGCCGGCCTCGGCGGACAGCCGTTCGAGCGCCATCGGAGTGAGGAGTTCGTCGCCCGCCCGGGCCCCGGCGCAGCAACCAAGGCGGAGCTCGTGGAGATGCTGCAACGGACGGTCGGGCACTGCCGCGAAACGATCCGCGGCCTCTCCGAGGGCGAGCTCGCACGGGTGCGGAAGATCCAGAAGTACGAGCTCGACGGCTACCGCGCGCTCTTCCACACTGTCGAGCACATGAGCTACCACACCGGCCAGATCGTGCTCCTCGCCAAGCTCCAGGGCGTGGGGCTCGACTTCTACCCCCAGCACAAGGGGGAGTAGGCGAGGGGCGCCTCAGGCGGCGAGAGCGTTGGCCCGCACGGTCGTGAGCGCGGCGAGCAGTGCATCGACCTGATTCGAGCTGAAGAGGCCTTCGGGACCGCGCGGGGTCAGATCGGTAAAGGGCGATTCGTAGAGCCGCGCGGCCTCCATCACGCCGTGCTCTGTGAGGTGGTTCACGATCAGGTTGACGAATTCGATCTGGGTCGCACTCCAGCTCTTCCCGTTCAGGAAGCCGCCCATCGCCGCTTTCGCCGCCTCGCGGTCGAGGCCGATCAGCGAGCGCACGAAGAGGCCCAGGCCCTGGGATTCGACCTTGGCGCGGCCGATCTCGCCGGCTGCGCCGACGCCGTTTTCGACCAGCATCTGCTCGAGCGCGGCGAGGTCCGTCGCGGTGAGCGCCCGATTCGTGCGCAGTTTGTGAATGGCCACATGGTCGAGGTGGGCGCGAAGGAAGGCCAAGGCCTTGGCGCGAAACTTCGCGAAGTCCGCCCCTTCGCCGAGTCCCGGCAGGACGAACTCGGCCTCGCTTCCGAGCTCGTCCTCGAAGTTGGTGTAGATGGACTTGCGCTGTCGCTTCTCGATGAAGGCGACGAGCTCTCGGAGGCGGCGCCGGACGACCTCAAGCATTGGGGCCGTCACGTCCTGCCACCACTCGTCGGTCTGCAGGTCCTGGATCAGCAACATCTGTTCGCGCACCATCGGAATCGCCGACTTCTCTTCGAGGAGTCCGGCGATCTGCTGGACTCGCTCCCGCAGGCGTTCGAAGCCGGGGTCGGAGCGCAGCCTGGCGAGCTGCAGATGCAGCAGGAGTAGGTCGAACCGCTTCGCCTCCTCGATCTCGGCGCCGCGCTCGGACGGCAGTCCGGCGACCTCGGTCGCCAGCTCGATACGGGCTTCGACCGAGAGTGCCGTCCAGGCCTCGGGTCTGGCGAAGCGCTCGACCGTCCGCCGGTGCGGCCGGACCACGAAGTTGTCCAGGCTCATCGCGGCGACCTCGGCCTGGAGCAGTGCCCCGACGACCTGGCGCAGCTCCACGCCGGTTCGGGGGTCGCTCCAGGTCGCTTCGGGCTCCCTGAGGGTGACTTCCCCTCCCTCCGCTGCCGCGAGCCTGTCGAGCTCACCGATGAGGTCGAGGCGCGCCGTGAAGAGGCGCTTGCCGAGGGAATCGCCGCTGGCCCCTTCGATGGTCTCGGGGTTCTGGCTGAAGTACTCGAGGTTCTGGCAGTAGTCGAAGAGGTAGAAGCACTTCTTGTCCTCGCCAGGTCCGAAAAGGTCGGGACAGAGCCGCGTGCCGCGGCCCAGCATCTGCCAGAACTTGGTCTTCGAGCGCACCAGCTTGAAGAAGACGAGGTTGACGACCTCCGGCACGTCGATGCCGGTGTCGAGCATGTCCACCGAGAGGGCGATGTGCGGCGTCCTCTCTTTGAGCGAAAAGCTTTCGATCAGTGTCTGAGCGTATTCCGTCTTGAACGTGATGACCCTTGCGAACTCGCCCTTCCAGTGCGGAAAGTTGGCGTTGAAGCGCTCGGCGATGAACTCGGCGTGCGCCTGGTTCTTGGCGAACAGGATGGTCTTCCCCAGGCGGTCGCCGCCGGCGACCTTTAGGCCGCGGGTCATCAGGTGGGCCAGAACCTTGTCGACGGTGTCCTGGTTGAACAGCCAGCGGTTGACCGCCTCCGCCTCGACCCGGTCGGGTACCTGGCCGTCCTCGTCCCACTCGAGGGCGTCCCACTGGTCCTTGTCCTCGTCGGAGAGATCGTCGTAGCGGATCCCTTCGCGCTGGAACTTGAGCGGCACCGAGACCGC
>JBDTQT010000412.1:0-2594 GCA_039932055.1 Thermoanaerobaculia bacterium | reverse complement strand
CACAGGCAGCCGCCCACTGGATTGCCAGGTTCACCGGAAGCGCATACGCCAGAAATTTGATCGCTTCCGGATAGACGGACTCCTCAATCAGCCGGACGAAGAAGTCCTTGGGAGCCAGTTCAGGCGTCAACAATTTGGCCGCATCATCCCCGGGCTCGTACAGACGGCATACATCCTCTGCGAGCGGCGCCGTTACCTTGGTAAGAAGAATTTCCATCGCAACCGCTTAGTTAATCATGGTGAGGCCGCCCTTCATGATGAGCATCGCATCCCCTTTGATTTGGGTCATAAGTGCTTTCTCTTCCAGTATTGCCTGGGCCTCAACCTTAATCATAATGCCTTTGATTGTCACGCCCAGCTGGTCGAGCTTGATACTACTCTGCCCCACTTTCAGTTCGATGGACTGCATAGCCTCGGTCGTGCTCTTGCCCAGGTCCAGTTTGATGCTGTCGTTGCCCATCTTGAAGGAGGTTGTCCGATTGCCCATCTTGAGGGTGCGGGTTTCGTTGCCCTGGCTAATCTCGAGGGTCAGGTTGCCCTGGGTAATCTTAATCGAGGTATTCCCGGTGATGGTTTCAGTATGGGTGCCATCGACAGTGATCGTCCGGTTGTGCTCGATGGTCTGCTTGTCGTCGTGTTCGACCGTAGTTTCCATGTCCTTCTGGGCATGGATCGTCACCATCTCGGAGCCTTTCTTGTCCTCAAGCCGAATTTCGTTGAAATCCGCGGTTCCGCCCTGCTTACTGCTGCGGGACTTGATACCGCTTTGGGTCTGATTGGCAGGCAGAGAGTATGGCGGCATCTGTTCGGCATTGTAGACGCGACCGGTAATGATGGGGCGATCGGGGTCGCCTTCGAGAAACTCAACGATGACTTCCTGGCCGATTCGGGGCAGCGTCACCCAACCCCAGTTCTTGCCAGCCCAGCTTTGTGAGACTCGCACCCAGCAGGAACTCTTCTCGTCTTTCTTCCCTTCCCTGTCCCAAAAGAACTGAACCTTCACACGTCCGTATTTATCGACCCAAATCTCTTCCCCCGCTTTGCCCACGACCTCGGCGGTTTGAACACCCTGGACCGCGGATTTCCGGGCACGGAAGGGGGGCCGGTAAGGCACCGTCTTGGGGATGGCCTCAAAAAAATTCTCGTACGCGAAGGGCTCCGCATCCGGAACTGAGCGGTAGGTATTGTCCGACGCCTTGGACACCACCGCGGTCAGCACGTACGACGTGTTCATGTCGTCGCGATAGTGGCTCTTCAGATCGAAGCGGTAGCCTGGCAGGAAGGAGCGGCAATTCCCTTTTCCCTGCAGAGTGCACTGGCGGGCCTCTTGCTGTTCAAGACGGATCCCCGCGACCTTTTCCCCGTCACCGCGGGCCTGGTAGTCACCGGGATAGTCATAGACTTCGTATTTATCATTTCCGATATTGGCCCGCAGACTGGTCGAGGGAGTTTCGAAGTTGTAGTCCTGCAAGGTGACTTTCCCGGTAAAGGCCCGGTGCTCACGGGTGATTGCGAGTACTACATCTTCGGATAACCATCCCGCCCAAGCCGACGAATAGTCAGCTTTTCCCTTGCCCGGACATGGAGGCAAGCTCGAGGACTTATCGGCCAATATCAACGTGTGTTTACTTTCCGTGTGCTCAAAGTAGTAGAAGATTCCCTCCTCTTCCATCAGGCGGGAAACAAAGTTGAAATCGGTCTCGCGGTACTGCACACAATAATCCCGCTTTGCGTAGCTGCCATTCGTTTGGATTTTGTAATCGGAAAATCCCCGATCCTTGAAGATCTGTTCGATGATGTCGATGACGCTCTTGTTCTGGAAGATCCGGCAGTCGTAATGGAGGGTAAGAAACCAGAGCCAGGGAACGAGTATCCCGGTGTAGGCAACCAGTTTGTCTTCCCCGCGTTCGTACTGCTGAAAACTGCTGAACATCCCGTGAATGATACGGTATGAGCCGTCGGCCAACACCAGTTTGATCGAAGCCGCTTTACCAATCAGTTTCTTAGGGTCGATGGCGGTGTCGAGCGAAAGCATACCCACTTCGAACTGAAACGGCTCCGAAATCGCTTCTCTCCCCTGAAAACGCTGCAGGAGAAGCACATCGGCCCCCAAGGGGGTGTTGATCTGAATCGGGCGATCTTTTTGTGAATACATGATGGCTCCTCCTGCCTCGGCTTACTCGCGTTCGAACTCAGGCATAGACGAAAGTCTGATTTTCACCGACCCCCACATTGATAGCCTGGGGCTTGGTGCCTTCCACCAAATGGTTGAGAATCTGGCGCGAAATATCGGGCAGCATCGTGTGCGTAAGGATGTTGTCGACGTTGCGCGCCCCACTCTCGACTTCCGTGCACCGGGAGGCTACCAACTCCACGACCTCCGGGGAGTAAGTCAGGGTCAAATTGTGAGTTTCCTTCAGCCGCCGCTGGATCTTGCCAAGCTTGAGCCGGATAATCTGCTTCAAAGCTTCATCGCGTATGGGGAAGTACGGGATGATCACCAAGCGGCCCAGGAACGCCGGCTTGAAGATTTTGTTGAGCTCGGGTTTCAATGCTTTGATCAGACCCTCGGCGCTGGGCATGGTTTCCGGGTC
>JBDTQT010000411.1:0-2595 GCA_039932055.1 Thermoanaerobaculia bacterium | reverse complement strand
TGCGGATGGTGCCCTCGTCCGGCAGGTCGAGGCCGCCGATGATGCGCAGCAGCGTCGTCTTGCCGCAGCCGGAGGGGCCCAGAAGCGAGAAGAACTCGCCCTCGCGGATCGTCAGGCTGACCTGGTCGAGCGCCTGAAAGGTGCCGAAGCGTCGCGAGATCCGGTCGACTTCGACCGCCGTCGCTGGCGCGCCCGTCGCATCCCCTGCGGACTTGCCGACCATGCCCGATCCCCTTGCCCGTGCTCGCGGGCTGAGGCCCCCCGCGTGGATCATCTGTCGTTCTGGTGAGTGCCGCGGGATCGTACCACCGGCGCAACGCACCAGACCCAGGCAGCCGTTGCCGGCCTTGCCTTCCCGGGAGGCTGGCGGAAAGGAGACTGAAGTCGCTCTGCGGCAGAGGCTCGACCGTCGAGCGGGCAGGTTGCCTGCCCTCTCGGGCAGGCGGCAAGGGGAGCGGTGCTAGGATCGATGCGGAATCCCGAGCCGTCGCCTAGCCTCAACTCCCCGGCGGGGACTCTCCGCGATGAGAGCGATCGAGCTGAAAACGGAAGTTCCCGGGCCGCGTTCGCGGGCGCTCATGGCCCGTCGGCAGGCCGCAATTCCCGTCGGGATCGGCCACTCCGCGCCGGTCTTCGTCGATCGTGCGGCGGGCGCCCTTCTGCACGACGTCGACGGCAATACCTTCATCGACTTCGTCGGCGGCATCGGCACGCTCAACGTCGGCCACGCTCACCCCGCGGTCGTCGAGGCGGCGCGCGAGCAACTCGGCCGCTTCACCCATGCCTGCTTCGCGGTCACCCCTTACGAGAGCTATGTCGAGCTCGCCGAGCGTCTGAACCGGCTCGTACCGGGAGCCTTCGCCAAGAAGACGCTGTTCGCCAACAGCGGCGTCGAGGCGGTGGAGAACGCGGTCAAGATCGCCCGCCGGGCGACCGGCCGCGAAGCGGTGCTGGTCTTCGAGCACGCCTTTCACGGGCGGACGCTCCTCGGCATGTCGATGACCAGCAAGGTGAAGCCGTACAAGCTCGGCTTCGGGCCGTTCGCCCCCGAGATCTACCGCCTGCCCTATCCCTATCTCTACCGCCGCCCGGCAGCGCTCGCTGCCGATGAAGTGGCCTTCCGCCGCGAGATCGAGGAGTTCTTCGCCACCCATGTCGCGCCCGAGAAGGTCGCCTGCGTGGTCATGGAGTTGGTGCTCGGCGAGGGCGGCTTCATCGTCGCGCCGCCGGCGTACGTCAAGGTGCTCGTCGAGCTCTGCCGGAAGCACGGCATTCTGTTCGTCGCCGACGAGATTCAGACCGGCTTCGGCCGCACCGGTCGGATGTGGGCGATGGAGCACTACGGGATCGAGCCCGACCTGACGACGATCGCCAAGTCGATCGCCGGCGGGCTGCCGCTGTCGGCGGTCACCGGCCGGGCCGAGCTCATGGACGCCGCCCAGGTCGGCGGTCTCGGCGGAACCTTCGTCGGCAATCCGGTCGCTTGCGCCGCGGCGCTCGCTGTTCTCGATCTGTTCGCGGACGGCACTCTGCTGGCGCGCGCCGCCGAGCTCGGAGCCCGCATCGAGTCCCGGCTCGCTGGCATCGCGGCGCGGCACGCATGTGTCGGCGAAGTGCGCGGACTCGGAGCGATGCGTGCCCTCGAGCTGGTTCGGGATCGCGCGACCCGTGAACCCGACAAGGAGCGCACCCAGGCGGTGGTGCGCCGCGCCTGCGAACTGGGCCTCCTGCTGCTGTCGGCCGGCACCCACGGCAACGTCATTCGCACGCTCATGCCGCTGGTCATCACCGACGAGCAGTTGGAAGAAGGCTTCGATGTCCTGGAGCAGGCCCTGGAGGCATCCAGTGCTTAGGCGGTTCTCGCGTTACTTATTCACCGATCCGTAGCGGGCCTTTGGCTGGGAGCGAACGCACCTTCCAAACCAAGTCCAAGGAGCCCATGGTCATGAACCGTACCGAAGTGCTTCGCGAGTCACAGCGGTGGCTCGACATCATCTCGTCGACCCAGATCTCGGACGAGGAAAAGCAGCGCATCATCACCGAGACCGCCGAGAACTTCAATTCGTACTACAACCGCGGCTACCTCGAATACCGGAAGTCGATGGTCGAAATGCGCGACGAACCCGCCCTCGAATGGGAGGGACAGGGCTCGCTCCTCTATGACCTCACCGGCCGCCGCTTCATCGACTGCCTCGGCGGCTACGGTATCTACAGCGCGGGCATCCGTCACCCGAAGATCGTCAAGGCGGTGGCCGATCAGTTGCAGCGCATGCCGCTCTCCTCGCAGGAGCTCATCGACCCGTTGCGCGGGGCGCTCGCCGAGCTCCTGGGGGAGATCGCGCCCGGCGACCTGCAGTACTCGTTCTTCATCAACAACGGCACCGACGCCGTGGAAGGGGCCTACAAGCTGGCGCGGCTCTACACCGGTCGCACCAACTTCATCTCCTCGATTCGCGGCTTCCACGGCAAGAGCTGCGGCTCGCTCTCGCTCATGGGCAAGTGGGAGTACCGCGAGCCGTTCCTGCCGCTGCTGCCGGGCGTCCAGTTCGTCGAGTTCGGCGACGCCGAGGCGGTCGAGGACGAGCTCTACAAGGC
>JBDTQT010000410.1:0-2603 GCA_039932055.1 Thermoanaerobaculia bacterium | reverse complement strand
AGGTTGACGATCTCGGCGCCGGCCCGCGCCTTCATCGCCGCGACCTTGGCGAACTTGCGTTCGTCGAGGAAGTCGACTTGGATCGGCACGCCAGCGACGCTCACCGCCTCCGGCCGCGGCAGCCAGGTGTAGAAAGGATGCCGCAGCAGGCCGTAGTAGGTCGTCATCGCCGTCAGGTAGTGGCCCCAGGCGTCGCCATGGCCCTGCGGGAAGAGAATCCGGGCATCGAACTCGTTGACGTTGCCGTCGAGATTCTGATCGGTGATGTTGTAGGCCAGGGCGTAGGCGAACTCGCCATCACCCGAGGTGAAGTTCCAGTAGAGCCGGTTGTAAACCGGCCGCGCCGAGGTGTTGGTGTTCGTGTTGTCGCGCCCGCGGAGCAGGGCAAGCTCTTCCGAGAGCAGCGAGTCGAGCTGGTTCTGGAAGGCGAAGATGGTCGGCGCCAGCGTGCCGTAGACATCGCTGCCGGTGCCGAAGCCGATCATCGGATCCTGGGCGTCGGCGTAGGCCTCGTTGCCGAGCAGGGTATAGAAGTCGGCGATACGGGCCGCGACCAGGAGCAGAGCCTGGTTCGCCGGCGCGTAGTCGATCGGCGGCGTACCGTCGATCGACAAGTTGATGCCGCGCCGGAGCACCGTCGTGTAGGCCTCGATCAGCCCGATGCTGTTGAGATTGCCGGCGTCCGGGTTGAAGGCGATATCCCCTTCGTAGCGCTCGCCGAGTTGCACCAGCATGCTCGAGTAGGTGTTGGTCTCGGCGGCGTGGAAATCCTGCACACGCGCTTCGAACGGATTCAGGCCGCGAACCACGCGCTTGATCCAGCCCTCGGCGAGCTGCGCCCGCGGATCGAGGGCGGTCGCTCCAGGCTGGCCGGCGTAGACGCTCCAGGTACCACCGCAGAGAGGCGCGTCGTCGCTGGTGCCGTCGACGAGGTCCGGACCGGCGTCCATCGGCGGATCGACATAGCGGTAGCGGGTCACGAACCAGTTGTCCGAGAGCGTCTGGATATTGGCGCCTTCGATCGTGATGTCGACGGCACCTACCGGGTTCGGCACCTGGGTGAACTGCAGCCAGCCGTTCAACTGACCGTTGTCCGGATCGGGCAGCGGCGAAGGCGGCAGGCCGCCCTCGTCGGGATGGATGAACCACTCGAACTCGATGCCGTCGACGTTGCCCGCGAAGTCGCCGCTGTGACGCAGGGTCAGCGACTCGGCGAAGACGTTGGCGGGTGGCAGGACGTTGATCTGACCCTGATAGGTGCTCTTCTTGTTGGGTGGAATCTGCAGGCATTCGACGCGGATGACGTTGAGGCTGACCGGCAGCGGATTGAGCGTGACGTCATTGTTGAACGCCAGCGTCACGAAGCCGGTGCCCTGAGCGAAGCCCGCGGTCAGTGCCGGGGCGAAGCCGACAACCTGGAGCGGTTCCGGAACGCCGTCGCCGTCGGTGTCCTGCATACCGAGCAGCAGCGCATTGTCGACGTCGCCGTCGTGCGGCGTGGAGCAGTGGACGACCGGCACGGTCAGGCCGGTCGTCGGATCGACGGTGGACTCCAGGATGCATCGGCCACTCTCGAGATCGAGGTCGAGCCGGTTGGGATTGCGGGTCAAGCGATAGAGCGCTTCGATCGACTGGTCCCAGGTGCAATTGGCCGCGAGCGTTCCGCAACTGCCCTCGAAATCCGACTGCTCGGTGCCATCTCCGCCATCCAGGCTCTTCAGCCTGGCGCGCTCGCTGTTGGTGAGGACGTTGATGAGCAGCAGCGGGTCGCCTGCCCCCTGCTCGTCGAGCGTGCCCTCGAAGATGAGCTTCTTGTTCAGTGGGTCGTAGGAGATGCGGTCCACGACCGTGGACGGCAACTGGATCGTGCCGGCTGAGTTGGAGAACGGAACCAGCTTGCCCGTCACCGGATCGAGGTCCGTCGCGACGGCCGACGGAATCGCATTCAGGTAGACGAAGCGCGGACTGAGGGGATCGATCAGGCGGACCAGCGACTTGGTCGGATCGTAGACGAGATTGTCGACGGTGCGCTGCTCTTTCTCGTCGAAGACGATCTCGACCGCGGCCTGCGCGGCGATCTCCGGCAACCCGCGCTTCGACCCGAGGAGCGTCTCGCCGACCAGCAGCACCGGCGCATTGGTGGGCCAGACGATGTTGTAGGTGACGTCCACCGGATCATCGACGATACCGCCGAGCCAGGCGACGCAGTCGGGCGTCGAGACGTCGGCGACACCGTTGGCGTCGCGGTCGTAGTAGAAAGTCGGCTGCAGCGGATACCAGTATTCCGCGACCAGCGTGCCTTCCGACTTCGCCCAGACCTGGTTTTTGTAGTCCTTGAAGGCCGGCTTGCCGGTCGCCTCGTTCTGCGGACAGTTGCCCAGCAGGCGCACCGGATAGGGAGCGAAGACGGCGTTACCCGCCGTGCCGGAATACTGGAAGGTGTTGTAGCCGCCGCCGGTGGCCGCGACTTCATAGGCGCGGTAAGCCCACTTGCCGGTGTCGGGCCGGATGTACTTGAGCAGGGTGTACGGCTTCGAAGTCTTGTTGCGCTCGACCTCGGTGTGGTCACTGCGCAGCGCGAAAATGGCGTTGAAGCCGCTCGA
>JBDTQT010000409.1:0-2613 GCA_039932055.1 Thermoanaerobaculia bacterium | reverse complement strand
GATGATCGACGTCGTGCCGACGACGCCGATCGCCGCCCTGACGCTGCAGTGGTATCGGCAGACGCCGAACATGATGGGCATGGGCCTCGCGCCGCTGGTCGGCGGCGTCGTGGTGACGAAGAGCGCCTGGGAGAAGGTCGCGGCGGGCGACCGCGAGCTGCTGCTGGCGGCGGCGCGCGCTACCGAGAAGGAGCTCGAAGCCGAGGTCCCGAAGCAGGACCAGAGCGCCATCGACGAGATGCGCCGCCGGGGGCTGGCCGTCGTCGAAATCACCGCCGAGCAGGAAAAGGGTTGGCGCGGGGAGGCCGAGCGCTTCGTCGCGTTGTCACGTGACGGCCGCATCCCGCCGGAGATCCTCGCCGCGACCGAGGCGGCGATCGCCAGGTTCCGCGCCGGCAAGCCCGCCGGCGCCGTGCCGGGTGTCGGACCGAAAAGCGGAGCCGGCCGCTGAGCCTGCTGTCGCGCACCGAAGACACCCTCGCCATCCTGCCGCTCGCGGCGATGGCGCTGCTGGTGGCGAGCGAGCTCGCGGTGCGGCAGGTCGGCGGCACCGGAGTTCCCGGGGCGTTGCCGATCCTGCAGCATCTGACACTCTGGCTCGGCTTTCTCGGCGCGGCGTATGCAGCGCGCGAAGGCAAGCTCCTCGCCATTGCCTCCAGTGCCCTCTTTCCCGACGGACTCTGGCGAGCAGCGGCGACGATCTTCGCCGGCATCGTCGGTGCGGCGGTCTCCGTCCTGCTGGCGCGCGCCGCGGTAGAGATGGTGCGGCTCGACCGGGAGGCGGGCGGCGAAGTCGCGCTCGGTATTCCGATCTGGGTGGCGGAGCTCGTCCTGCCGATCGCCTTCATCCTCCTCGCCCTGCGGCTCACCTGGATGGCCTCACCGTTCTGGCGCGGGCGGAGTCTGGCGGCGCTCGGCCTCGTCGGCGGCCTGCTCCTCGGGCAGTATCCGCTCTGGACCGAGGGCGCGCCCAAGCTCGCCGGTCTCGTCGTCCTGCTGCTCGGCGCGATCGCCGGCGCGCCGCTCTTCGTCCTCCTGGGGGGCGCCGCAGTCTGGCTCTTCCTCACCGACGGCGTGCCGATCACGGCGGTGCCGATCGAGAGCTATCGCCTGGCGGTTCATCCGACCCTGCCGTCGATCCCGCTTTTCACTCTCACCGGCTTTCTGCTCGCCGAGGGCAAGGCCGCCATCCGGCTGCTGGCGCTCTTTCGTGCTGCGGTGGGGTGGTTGCCCGGCGGCACCGCCGTCGTGACAGCGGTGCTCTGTGCCTTTTTCACCACTTTCACCGGTGGCTCCGGCGTGACGATTCTGGCTCTCGGGGCGCTGCTCTTCCAGACGCTCCAGGCGGAGCGCTATCGCGAGCGCTTCTCGCTAGGCCTGCTGACATCCTCGGGCTCTCTCGGCCTGCTCTTTCCGCCCGCCTTGCCGCTGATCTTCTACGGCATCGTGGCGAAGGTCCCGATTCCCGACCTCTTCAAGGCGGGGATTCTCCCCGGAGGATTGATGGTGCTGGCGACCGCGGCCTGGGGCTTGCGAGAGGGCCGGCGCTCGAGGATCGGCGGCCACCCGTTTGCCTGGAGGGTGCTCGCCCGCGCTGCCTGGGATGCCAAGTGGGAGATCGCACTGCCGGTGCTCATCGTGGCGTTGATGCTCACCGGCCGCGCTACGGCCGTTGAGGCGGCGGGAGCGAGCGTCGTCTACGCCCTGTTCGTCGGCCTCGCGGTGCAGCGTGACATCGCCTGGCGGCGCCTGCCGCACGTGCTGCGCGAGTGCGTGCTGGTGGTCGGCGGCGTGCTGCTCATTCTCGGTGTAGCGCTCGGCTTGACGAGTTACCTGGTGGACGCGCAGGTGCCGATGCATCTGCTGGAGTGGGCGCAGGCGCACATCGGCTCGAAGTGGGTCTTTCTCCTGGCACTGAATCTGTTGCTGATCGTGGTCGGATGCCTGATGGACATCTTCTCGGCCACCGCGGTCGTCGTGCCGCTGATCGTGCCGCTCGCTCTCGCCTACGGTGTCGATCCGATCCACCTCGGCATCATCTTCATCGCCAATCTGGAGCTGGGTTTTCTGACTCCGCCGGTCGGAGTGAATCTCTTCCTCGCCTCGTACCGGTTCGAGCGCCCGATGTCCGAGATCACCCGCGCGGTGATGCCTTGGCTGGCGATTCGCGCCGTCGGCGTGCTGCTGATCACCTACCTCCCCTGGCTGACGCTGGTCTTCCTCGACCGGTGAGCCACGACCGGGGCACGAAGGCTTACGACCGCGCCTACTTCGACCGCTGGTATCGCCGCGGCGCCACGCGCATCGAGGGCACCGCCGCGCTGCGCCGCCGGGTGGCGCTGGCGGTGGCGATGGCCGAGCGCTTCCTCGAACGCCCGCTGCGCTCGGCGCTCGATGTCGGCTGCGGCGAAGGGCGGTGGCGCGCCGAGCTCCTGCGTCTGCGGCCGCACCTGCGGTATCAGGGTGTCGAGCCTTCGCACTATGCCGTCAAGCGGTTCGGGGCGCGCCGCGACATCGTTCAGGGTGCCTTCACGGATCTGGCGAAACTCGACCTCCCAGGTCCGTTCGACCTGGTGATCTGCGCCGATGTCCTGCACTATCTGGAGGTCGATG
>JBDTQT010000408.1:0-2629 GCA_039932055.1 Thermoanaerobaculia bacterium | reverse complement strand
GCGACCACCGCTTCGCCGCCGATCTCCTCGGCGACGCGGATCCAGGCGCTGTTCGATTGGCCGAAGGTGGTGAGTCCGGGATACTCCTCGATCGGCAGCGCGAGGTGGCGCCCGCCGACCAGCACGTTCCGGTGCAGCTGCTCGATGCGGTCGAGATTGAAGTAGCGCTGCTCCCAGTAGCCGCGCAACGCGGCGAGCAGGGTCTCTTGATCGTAGTAGTGCCGCGGAAAGGCCGAGCCGACCGCGGCAATGCGCGGCGCCGCGACGGCGCTCATCGCTCGACGCCCAGGGTGCGACGGGCGAGCAGGGCGAGCGCCAGGGCGGCGGCGAAATCGAGCAGCAGCGCGCCGCGCGCCAGCTGCCAGAACGGGCCGACCGGCAGGCGGGTGAGGCCGGCTACGGCCAGAACCAGGAGCGGCCCGCGGAAGGTCCAGGCGGCGGCGCCGGCTGCCAACCCGTCGAGCCACCACCGCCCCGTCCGCCCCCAGACGAGAAGGAAGAGGGCCAGCAGGGCAAGGCTCTCGAACGCCCAGCTCGCCAGGCGGATCGCCTGCGGCAGCCCTTCCGGCCGGGCGATGCCGCGCGCCGCGAGCGGCGCGAGGTCGAGCGCGAGGCCGAGCAGCGCGAGCGTCGCCGTACCCAGGGCGAAGACGAGCAGCAACAGGGGAGCGGCGAGGAGCAGGAAGCGCGGCAAGGGAGGCCGATGATACCGCCCTCGGGGCAAGTTGACAGGGCGCCAACGGTTTTATAGTTTTAGAAATATGGAAGCCTCAGCCGCGCTCGACCGTCTGGCCGCCCTCGCCCAGGAGACCCGCCTCGTCCTCTTCCGCCGGCTCGTGCAACAGGGGCCGTCCGGGCTCGCCGCTGGCGAGATTGCTGCGGCCCTGGCAGTGCCGGCGCCGACCCTGTCGTTCCACCTCGCCCAGCTCGAGCGCGCCAGTCTCGTCACGTCGCAGCGCGAAGGGCGCTCGATTCGCTACGCGGCCAACTACAGCGCGATGGAAGAGCTGCTCGCCTACCTCTACGAAAACTGCTGCCAGGCAGGCACCTGTTGCCCGCCGGACAGCCCCATCGTGGCGCTTTCGGGCGCCCGGAAAGGAAAGAAAGTCCCATGACCGTCACGACCCAGAATCATGAAGAGAAGGTCTCCCAGGTCCGCGATCGCTATGGCCGGATCGCAGCCGGCGAGATCTCCGGCTGCGGCTGCGGCGTCGGCGCCGGCTGCGAAACCGACATCGCCAAGGGCATCGGCTACGAGGCCGGTGAGCTCGCCGAGCTCCCCGACGAGGCCAACCTCGGCCTCGGATGCGGTGCGCCGATCGGCTACCTCGCGCCGCAGACAGGCGAGACGGTGCTCGACCTCGGTTCGGGCGCCGGCATCGACGCCTTCCTCGCCGCCCGCAAGGTCGGGCCTTCCGGCCACGTCATCGGCGTCGACATGACCCCCGAGATGCTCGACAAGGCCCGCGCCGGCGCCGCCCGCATGGGCTTCGCGCAGGTCGAGTTCCGCGCCGGGCGGCTCGAAGCGCTGCCGGTCGACGACGCCTCGATCGACGCGGTGACCAGCAACTGCGTCATCAACCTGGTGCCCGACAAGCCGGCGGTGTTTCGCGAGATCGCCCGCGTCCTGAAGCCGGGCGGCCGCCTGGTGGTCTCCGACATCGTCCTCGAACGCCCGCTGCCGGCGGCGCTCGCCGCCGATCTCCTGGGCTATGTCGGCTGCATCTCCGGTGCCGAGCAGCGCTCGTGCTACTTCTCCGGCCTCGCCGAAGCCGGCCTCGGCGACATCGAAGTCCTGCGCGACGTCGACTATCTCGAGACCCTGCTCGCCACCATGCCGGAAGAGGTCGAAGCCCTCCTCGCCCGCACCGGCACCAAGCTCGAAGATGTGAAAGGCAGCGTCCGCTCCGTCACCTACCGCGCCCGCCACGGCCAGTCGACCACCCAGCCCACCGCCGGCAAACTCGCCGTCGAAAGCTGCTGCGGCACCGACTGCTGCGGGGGTGACAAGCACTGACTGCGGCGCACGCTGAGCCCAGAACAGCAAAAAGGGCCGCCTGGATGGGCGGCCCTTTTCTTGGGCACTGACCTGATCGCGTCGACTTACGGTACGGACGAACTCCAGTGCGACAGGTCGCCGGGGCCGAAGCTCGACGAGAAGATGTAGGGGAGGCCTCGAGTCGATCTGCCGGCACTGCGACACGTCGATCGATGTCGAGGAAATCCACGGGATCGGAGGCTTGCTCACCTACGAGCTGAGGTGCCTCCGCTACGGTAGTTTCGGCCGACTC
This sequence comes from Thermoanaerobaculia bacterium, assembly GCA_039932055.1. GTDB lineage: Bacteria > Acidobacteriota > Thermoanaerobaculia > Multivoradales > JAGPDF01 > JAGPDF01. Next base: position 338 of record JBDTQT010000408.1, on the reverse strand, counting down.
CGCTGGAGGTGAGAAGAGCCCGGCGCAGCGCGCCGGGCTCTTCCTGCGAGCGCTTGTGGCCCTGCTCAAGCTCCAGGAGCGGCAGGCTTCTCGTAGGTCGCTTTAAAGACTTCTTCGGAGCCGACAAAAAATCGATACTGCTTCCTGTCAGCGACTGTGGAAGGGCCCCAAATCTCGCCACCGCCGCCCCACCCGGTCTCGCGCAAGGCTCGCCTTATTTGATGGTTGGATGGGTCCACGTACGCGACGGAAAAGAGAAATGGAGCCGGCAGTTCCTTCAGCGGGGAGCAACCGCGCCCGTCGGACGAGACGAGGATGCTCGAGCCGTTGCCCGCTTG
>JBDTQT010000407.1:0-2632 GCA_039932055.1 Thermoanaerobaculia bacterium | reverse complement strand
GTGTCGACGATCGCCTCCTGCTCGCCGCGGAACTCCGTATAGCCGAACAGGCGGTGCAGCAGCTCGCGCGCGGCTTCACTCATCGAAGTCAGTCACCGGTCGGCCAGTCCGATCCGCTGGAGCAGCGCCTGCTCGACCTCGGCGACCGGAATCTCGTTGAGGATGCCGCGATGGGTCGCGCAGTCGCGGCGATGGCAGGGGAAGCAGGGCGGACGCCGGGAGACCACGCGATCGGACTGATTCCACGGCCCGTTGCGCGCCGGATCGGTCGGGCCGAAGAGGGCGACGGCGGGCGCGCCGACGGCGCAGGCGAGGTGCAGTGGGCCGGTGTCGGCGGCGACGATGGCGCGCGCCCGGCGGGCGAGCGCCGCGAGCTCGAGCAGCGAGGCCGGGAAGCAGGCGATCGCCGTCCCGCCCGAAGCGGCGACGACGCGCTCGGCCAGCCCCTCTTCCCCCGGGCCCCAGCTGACCAGCGTCGGAATGCGGCGCCGGGCGAGGCGCGAAGCGAGCTCGCCGTAGCTCTCCGCCGGCCAGAGCTTCGAAACCCAGCCGCCACCGGGGTGCAAGAGCACCGGCCTCTCGAGGTCGAGCGCCGCGAGCTCGCGGTCGACCCGTGCCGCCTCGCGCTCGAACGGCGGCAGCGGAAAGTCGCGCCGGCCGACGGCGTCGAGCCCCAGAGTCGCGAGCAACGCGAGGTTCTTGTCGATGACGTGGGCGATGCTGGCCGGCAGCGCGCGGCGCTCGGTGAGCAGCACCGACGACGCCGGCTCGCGGCGTGCCGGACCGCTCCAGCCGATGCGTCGCGTCGCGCCGCTGGCGCGCGCCCAGAAGCTGGACTTCCAGAGCCCCTGCAGGTCGAGCGCGGTTTCGGGCCGCGCGGCGCGCAGCGCCCCGATGGCGCGGAAGATCGCCGCCGGGCGGAAGGGGCTGCTCGCCGGAATCACCATGCATGAGGCGACCGCGGGGTTACCCTCGACGAGCAGACGGCCCGCCGGCTGGACCGCCCAGACAACCTCGTAGCCGGCTTCGGCGAGCGCCGCCGCCACCGGCAGGGTGTGCACGATGTCGCCGATCGCCGACAACCGCACGAGCAGCACCCGCTCGCCGGACCGGCCGCGCGGAGGGGCGGGGTGGGGGGCGGAAGTTCCGGCGGCGGCGAGGAGCGGCATGTGCCGCCCATGCTAGCCCGGAACCTCCGGCCGCCGCGCGCGGCGCGACTCGCCGGTGGCCGGCCGCCATCCGCCGACAGAACGCAGACACGCCCCGGGATACGCCGTAAGTTCCGCTTGCAGCGTCGGAAGTCGCCGGCAAAAGGAGAACGCGATGAGAAGGACGGGATCGATGCGCAGGGGGACAGCCGGACGCCTGATCTGGGGGCTCTTCCTCGTCGCCCTGGGCGCTCTGCTGTTCGCCGCCAACCTCGGGTACGACATTCCGCACGGCGTCTGGAACTACTGGCCGTTCCTGCTGATTGCCACCGGGGTCGCACGGCTGGTGTTCGCGGACGACGGTGACGGGCGTTCGGGCGGGCTGTGGATCCTGCTCGCCGGTCTCTACGGCTGGATGAGCATCTGGCACATCTGGGGCCTGAACTGGGGAACGGCATGGCCGATCTTCGTGATCGCGAGCGGCGTATCGATCCTGTTGCGCCCGGTATTCGGGTCCGGCCGGCGGCGAGCCGAACTCGAAACGGTCTCCACCGGGAGCGATCATGCCGGCTGAGCCGGCAGACCGGCAGGAAAGCGGAATAGTGGCCTGGTTTTCGCCACGCCTCGTCGTCGGGCTCGGCATCGCACTCTTCGGCAGCCTCTTGCTGCTCGACAACCTGCAGCTCATCGAGGCGCGGCAGCTGCTGCGCTATCTGTTTCCGGTGGTGCTGATCGCCATCGGCCTTTCGGTCCTGGCGCAGCGCAGCCTCTGGGGCTGGGCATGGATCCTCGGCGGTGTATGGGTGCTCGCCGAGAAGCTCGACTACGTCCAGGTAAGTTTCTTCGAGCTCTTTTTTCCGGCCGTGCTCCTCCTGGTAGGCGGCTCACTCGTCTTCCGGACCTTCTCGCGTCCGACGTCCGCGCTACCCGGGACGGAGGACCGTTCGAGCTACGTCCGCGCCTTCGCCGTGATGAGCGGCAACGAGCGCCGCGGCATCGCTTCGACGTTCCGCGGCGGCGACCTCGCCGCCTTCATGGGCGGAGTGACGCTCGACCTGCGGCAGGCGAAGATGACCCCCGAAGGAGCGGTACTCGACACTTTCGCTTTCTGGGGCGGGATCGAGATCAAGGTCCCCGAGAGCTGGCAGGTTCGCGGTGAAGTGATTCCGCTCATGGGCGGATTCGAGGACAAGACGCGGCCCAAAGCGGGCGCCGTCGAGGGTACGCTGGTCATTCGCGGCTTCGCCATCATGGGCGGCGTCGAAGTGTCGAACTGAGAAAACGACCATGCATCCGATGATCGAACGCCCCGTCCGCCTCGTCGCCTATCTGGGCGTCGCCGCGATGTTCGGGCTACTCCTCGCCCTGCTCGTGCAGACGATCGCGCCGGGAAGCCTGCGTGGCGCCTTGGCGCTCTGCCTGCCGCTGGCGCTGGTCTACGGCTTCCAGTGCCTGTCGGTCTGGTACCCCGTGCGCCAGCTGCC
>JBDTQT010000406.1:0-2657 GCA_039932055.1 Thermoanaerobaculia bacterium | reverse complement strand
CGGCCGGTGACCGTGCCGAATTCGTTGCCGCGCTTGCGCAGGTATTCGCCCTGGGCGTCGAGCAGCTCGCCGGGGAACGGACCGCCGCCGACGCGGGTCGTGTAGGCCTTGACGATGCCGAGCACGCCGTCGAACGCTGTCGGCGGAACGCCCGTGCCGGTCGAAGCCCCCCCAGCCGTCGGGCTGGAGCTGGTGACGAACGGATAGGTGCCGTGGTCGACGTCGAGGAGAGAACCCTGCGCGCCCTCGAACAGCAGGCTCTTCCCCTCCTCGAGCCAGCGATGCAGCAGGTGCTCGGTGTCGCAGAGAAACGGCTCCAGGCGCCGCGCCCAAGCCCGGCAATCGTCCTCGACGCGCTGCGGGCGGGCGAGCGGCGCGCCGCCCCCCGGGGCGACCAGCGAGTTCAGCTCGGGCTCGATGCGCGCCAGCTGCTGACGCAATCGGTCTGCCGCACCGGTGGCCGCGAGCTCGCCCAGGCGCACGCCGGTGCGCGCCACCTTCATCTCGTAGGCCGGACCGATGCCGCGCCCGGTCGTCCCGACCTTGCCCTCGCCGAGCGCCTGCTCGCGCGCCTGGTCGAGGACCGCATGATGCGGCAGCAGCGCCTGGGCGCGATTCGACAGGAAGAGGCGGCCCTGCGTGTCGACTCCCGCCGCATGGAGCTGCTCGATCTCCTCGAAGAAAGCCTCCGGCGAGACCACCATGCCGTTTCCCATGACACAGCGCATGCCAGTGTGCAGAATGCCCGACGGAATCAGGCGCAGTGCAAAGTGGCGGTCGCCGAACTTCACCGTGTGCCCGGCGTTGTGTCCGCCCTGGTAGCGCACGACGGCGTCGAAGGCCGGACAAAGGAGATCGACGATCTTCCCCTTGCCCTCATCTCCCCACTGCATACCAACCACGACGACATTGGCCATACCGCTGCTTCTCCTTGCTTCCGGATCGCCGGACGCTGCTCCGCCGAGCCGCCGAATGCTAGCATGCGCGCCAGCCCAAGCCGGCTCTCAAACCCGCGCAAGAGCCCTCTCAAGGAGCGCCTCGTGAGCCCGACTTCCTGCCTTCTCGGCGCTGCAGGATTTTTCTTCTGCGGCGCCGCGGTGAAGCCGCTAAGCTAGCGGCGCACGAGAACCTGGAGGAGTTGGCATGTTCCTGAAGATTCCCTCGCTCATCCTGAAGCAGCTCTACACCTTCGGCAGCCTCGCCAACACCGCCGAGGGCGTGCGGCTGACGCTCAAGAACCGGCTGAGCGACGCCACCGTGACGGACATCGTCAGCATCACGATCGACGGCAAGGAGGCCCCCCACTCCGGCATCGAGATCGACCTCGGCGAGGACGAACGGCTGCGGGCGGCGGCGATCTCGAAGTCGAGCGCCCTCGACTTCCCGCTCAAGAAGTCGGTCGTCCTGCACATGATCGGCTTCGGCCCGCTGGCGAACGGCAACCACGAGATCGTCGTCAAGTTCGCGGCGACGCCGTTCGGCGAGCTCGATCTCAAGGTCACCGACGCCATCGCCGAAGAGACCCCCAAGCGCATCACGATTCCCTACGACAAGGAGGACGATCACAACCAGCGCATGGCCGAAGTGCGACAGGGCTTCCTCGCCGAGTACACCGGCAAGAAGCTCGAGCACGTCAATCGCTATTCGTTCGACCCCGCGTCGACGCGCGGCAACGTCGAGAACTTCATCGGCGTCGCCCAGATCCCGATCGGCCTCGCCGGTCCGCTGCGGGTCAACGGCGAGCACGCGCAGGGCGAGTTCCTGATTCCGCTCGCCACCACTGAGGGTACGCTCGTCGCCTCCTACAGCCGCGGCATGAAGGTGCTCAACCAGGCGGGCGGCGTCACGGCGACGGTGGTCCAGGACGCCATGCAGCGAGCGCCGGTCTTCGTCTTCGACAACGCCCGCGACGCGCGCGACTTCGCGCAATGGATCGACCACAACCTGATCACCATCCGCGAGCACGCCGAGTCGACCTCTTCGGTCGCCAAGCTGCTCAATATCGAGAGCTTCCTGGCGTCGAAGTTCACTTACCTGCGCTTCAACTATTCGACCGGCGACGCCGCTGGGCAGAACATGGTTGGCCGCGCCACCTTCGCCGCCTGCTCGTGGATTCTCGAGCAGCCGTATCTCAAGGAGCGCTGCCGCAAGTTCTACCTCGAGTCGAATCTCGCGACCGACAAGAAGGCGTCGCACGTCAACGTCATGCGGACGCGCGGCAAGCGCGTCACCGCGGAGGCGACGATCCCGCGCGAGGTGCTGATCCAGAACATGCGGGTGGAGCCCGAGCAACTGCACTACCACGCGCAGGTGGCCAACGTCGGCGCCTTCCTCTCCGGTGCCAACAACAACGGCGCGCACTCGCCGAACGGCATTACCGCCATGTTCATGGCCACCGGCCAGGACGTCGCCAACGTCTCCGAATCCTCGGCCGGCATCGCCTACACCGAGATCACTCCTGAAGGCGGGCTCTACATCTCGATCACCATCCCCTCGCTGATCGTCGCCACGCACGGCGGCGGCACCGGGCTCGCCACCCAGCGCGAATGCCTCGACCTCCTCGGCTGCACCGGCCGCGGCAAGGTGCGCAAGCTCGCCGAGATCATCGCCGGCGTGGTGCTCGCCGGCGAGATCTCGCTCGCCTCGGCGATCTCCTC
>JBDTQT010000405.1:0-2676 GCA_039932055.1 Thermoanaerobaculia bacterium | reverse complement strand
CGAGATGACGACGATGGTGGCGGCGCAAGTGGTCGGCAACGACGCCACGATCACAATTGGCGGCATGAACGGCAACTTCGAGCTCAACGTCATGATGCCGGTGATCGCCTACAACCTGCTGCAGTCGATCCAGCTCCTGACTTCGGCGGCGAACCTCCTGGTGGAGCGCTGCGTCTCCGGCATCACCGCCAATCGCGAGCGCTGCCTCGAGCTCGTCGAGCGCTCGCTGGCGATGGTGACGGCGCTCGCGCCGCGCATCGGCTATGACGCCGCGGCGGCGATCGCCAAAGAGTCGGTGGCGACCGGCAAGACGGTGCGCGAGCTCTGCGTCGAGAAGCAGATCCTGCCGCCCGCCGAGCTCGCCGCCATCCTCGACCCCTACGCCCAGACCGAAGGCGGCATCGTCGAAGGGGCCAGCGGCGGCGGCTAGCCGGCGCTGTTTCGACGCCATCGGCGGCCGACCCGGGTGGGGGACTCGCGCTCTCGCGCCGCGACCCAAGTTCGCTTAGAATGGACCGCCGTTCAGCGTAGCGAGTTCACTTTCAAAGGGGGGCTGATGCGAAATTCTCGATTGTTCGATGCCGTCGTCTTGGCGGGACTGCTGATGTTGGCGGCCGGATCGGCCGTAGAGGCGGCCTCGATTCCTCAGAAATCGGTCAACAGATCCGGGATCATCCCCGCGTACGCGCCGGAGGTGGTCCTCTACAGTCAGCTCGACAGTCCGGGCACGAACAGCACGGGCAGTCAGAACTTCGAGGTCGCGAACGACGCATTCGACACCGAGCTGGCGGACGACTTCGTCGTTCCGGCCGGCGGCTGGGCGATCGACAACGTGACGACCGCTTCGGTGTACTTCAACGGCACCGGCCCGGCTCCCACGGTGCACGTGGCGTTTTACAGCAACTCAGGTGCGCTTCCCGGAGCCGCGGTCGCCGGCTGCGACTACCCGGCGGTCGTACCGGTCGACACCACGGGCAGCTTCTCGATTGCGCTCGCACCCGCCTGCTCTCTGGCGCCGGGAACCTACTGGGTGTCGGTAGTGGCAAACATGAACTTCGCTCCCGGCGGGCAATGGGGCTGGACCGACCGCACGGTGGTCAGCAACAGCCCGGCGGCGTGGCGGAATCCTGGCGGCGGCTTCGGGACCACCTGTACGGCGTGGGGAGTGCGCAACGCGGCCTGCGGCATTGACCCTGGCGTCCCCGACCAGCTGTTCTCGCTCTCGGGAGCCACCCTGCCGGTCGAGCTGACCGGTTTCGCCGTCGAATGACCGGATCGCCTTCGAGACTCGACTCCGCCTGGCCTTGAACGGGGCCGGCGGAGTCGAGTCTCAGTCGTTGTCCCAGCGCCAACCGAGAGCGACCGAGGCGGTGAAGTCGAGGGTGTTGTCGCCCGCCTCGTAGGTGCGGGCGCGGAGCTCTGGGCGCAGGTAGAGATTCGTGCCGAGCTGCGCGCGGTAGCCGATGCCGGCGTGGATCGAGAGGGTCGACTTGGTCAGATCGACCGCCGGGTTGTTGACGTGCGCGTCGACGTTGATGTCGGTCAGGCCGAGGCCGGTGAAGATCTCGAAGCCCTCGCCCCAGGGGTAGGCGACGTAGGAGGCCTCGAGCGACTGGATCTCGGCGTCGACGTTGCGCTGCCGGCCGAAGCCCTTGCCGTCGTTCTTCTGGTAGCGCTCGTAGCTCCCCATGATCCCCCAGCCCTTCGACGGCATCCAGACGCCGCGCAAGCCGTAGGAAACGTTCTCCTCGAGCTCTTCGGCGAAGTAGTAGCCGACGAAACCCTCGACGCGCCCCTGGCTCTGCGCCTGGAGGCCGGTCGGTATGGCGACGAGGCAGGCGAGGACGGTGGCGACCGCTCCTGCGACAACCCTTCCTGAACGATTTGATCGATGCATGAGTTCCCCCTTCAGAAGTTCAGATCTAGTCCGCGAGCTCCTCGATGCTCGCGGCGTGAAAGCCGACCAGGAGCCGCCGCCCCCGGCGCAGCATCGGCGCGCGGAAGTTGCCGGTCGGGCCGCGCAGTGCGTCTGGCGGCGTTGTCGCCGCCGCGAGCTTTTCGACCCGCTTGCCACGCGCGATCCACACCTCGTCGACGATGGCGAGGAGCGCCCGCACCTCGTCCTCGGACAACGCCTGGCGCGCGCTGCGCTCCTCGCGCACTTCGACCTTCCGGCTGGCGAGCACCTCCCGGGTGCTCTCGCAGCTCTTTCAGCTCGGGCGCGAGTAGAAGAAGTCGACCTTCGACATGCGGCGAAGGCTAACACGCGCCCTGCCGGCCAAGGCTAATCGGAGCCCGAGCTCTTCCAGTCGTCCAGGAGGCGGCGTTCCTTCTTGGTCGGGCGGCCGGCGCCGGGGGCGCGGGCGACGGGGGGGCGGCGCATCAGCCGCAGGAGCGGGTCGGCGGTTGGGCGGGGCGGCGAGAGGTCCTCGTAGAGCCGGCCGACCTCGGCCTTGGGCAGCGGCTTGTCGGCGATCTCCAGCACCACCAGGATGCGCGTCCAGTCGCTCGTGACCTCGGCCTCGATGCGGTCGCCGACGACGAGGTTCCTGTGCGGTTTGACCGCGACGCCGTTGACCCGTACCCGGGACAGGTCGCAGGCGTGGGCGGAGAGGGTGCGGGTCTTGTAGACCCGGGCGATCGTCAGCCACTTGTCGAGACGCGTGGACATCGTCA
>JBDTQT010000404.1:0-2696 GCA_039932055.1 Thermoanaerobaculia bacterium | reverse complement strand
GATGCGGTCGCGAAAGCGGCAACGAAGTGTCTGAAGCGAAGACGCCTCGTGATGATGTTCACGAGGCGTTTTTGTTTTTCGGAGACTGCACATGAGTCCATCGACGACATCCGCGGTGCCCGTACCGGCCGCCCTGCCGGACACCGAGGCGCGCACCGCGGCGCTCCTCGAGGCGCTCGAAGAGCGCATCCTCGTCCTCGACGGCGCCACCGGCACGGCGCTGCAGGGCTTCGACCTGACGGCCGAGGACTTCGGCGGCGCGGCTCTCGAGGGCTGCAACGAGAACCTCTGCATCACCCGCCCCGAGGTCGTGCGCGGCCTGTCGCGCTTCTATCTCGCGGCCGGCGCCGACATCGTCGAGACCAACTCGTTCGGCTCGACGCCGCTGGTGCTGGGTGAGTACGGGCTCAGCGACAAGGCATTCGAGATCAGCCGCCTCGCGGCGGCGCTGGCGCGCGAGGCCTGCACCGAGTTCGACGAGCCCGGGCGGATCCGCTTCGTCTGCGGCGCCATGGGCCCGACGACGCGGGCGATCTCGGTCACCGGCGGCATCACCTTCGCGGAGCTGACGGAGAACTTTCGCGTTCAGGCGCTCGGCCTGATGGCCGGCGGCGCCGACTACCTGCTGGTCGAGACCTGCCAGGACACGCGCAACATCAAGGCCGCCCTGATCGGCATCGATCAGGCGGCCGAGGCGAGCGGCTGGCGCCTGCCGGTCGCCGTTTCGGTGACGATCGAAGCCACCGGCACGATGCTCGCCGGTCAGGATGCCGAGGCGCTCGCGGTCTCGCTGTTGCACGCTGATCTCCTGTACGTCGGCCTGAACTGCGCCACCGGCCCGGCGCTCATGGCGGACCATCTGCGCACCCTGTCGACACTCTGCCGGACGCGGGTTGCCTGCGTGCCCAACGCCGGCCTGCCGGATGAGGATGGCAAGTACCGCGAGGGACCCGAGGTCTTTCGCGAGGTTTTCGGGCGCTTCCTCAACGAGGGCTGGCTGAACCTCGTCGGCGGCTGTTGCGGTAGCACCGACCAGCACGTGGCGGTGCTCGCCGAGCTGGCGAAGCAGCACCGGCCGCGGCCGATTCCGCATCATCAGCGGGCACTGGTCTCGGGGATCGAAGCGGTCGAGCTCGAGGTCAGCAACCGGCCGCTGCTCGTCGGCGAGCGCACCAACGTCCTGGGTTCACGAGCCTTCAAGCAGATCGTCGCGGGCGGCGATTTCGAGGCGGCCGCGGAAGTCGGTCGCGCGCAACTGCGCGCCGGCGCTCAGGTTCTCGACGTCTGCCTGCAGGATCCCGATCGCGACGAGCTGGCCGATGTCGAGAAGCTGCTCGACAAGCTGGTGCGCGTCGTCAAGGCACCGCTGATGATCGACACGACCGACGCCAAGGTGATGGAGCGCGCGCTCACCTGGTGCCAGGGCAAGTCGATTCTGAATTCGATCAACCTCGAGGACGGGCTCGGCCGATTCGAGAAGGTCGTGGCGCTCGGCAGGCGCTTCGGCGCTGCCTACGTCGTCGGGCTGATCGACGAGACCGGGATGGCGGTTACCGTCGAGAGGAAGCTCGAAGTGGCACGGCGAAGCTACCGCATCCTCACCGAAGAGATGGGTGTCGCGCCGGAGGACATCTGGTGGGATCCCCTGGTCTTCCCCTGCGGCACCGGCGACGAGGCTTATCTCGGGAGCGCGTCGGCGACGATCGCCGGCGTGCAGGCGGTCAAGGCGGAGTTTCCGCTCACCAAGACGATTCTCGGTGTCTCGAACGTGAGCTTCGGCTTGCCCGCTTCGGGGCGCGAGGTGTTGAACTCGGTGTTCCTGTATCGCGCGACGCTCGCCGGTCTCGACGCGGCGATCGTCAACACCGAACGCCTGGCCCGTTTCGCCGAGATCCCCGACGACGACCGGCGGCTCGCCGAGGCGCTGATCGATCTCGAGCTCGGCGACAAGGCGGCCGGCGAGGCGGCGGTCGCCGCTTTCACCGCCCACTTCCGCGAACGCAGCGGCCAGCAGGGGAACGCCAGTGCCGAAAGCCGCGCCGCGCTGCCGCTCGAAGAGCGCCTGGCGCGTGCCATCGTCGAAGGCAGCAAGACCGGCCTCGAGGCCGATCTCGCGACGGCGCTCGGGCAAGCGCGCTACAGCGACCCGCTGGCGATCATCAACGGGCCGTTGATGGCCGGCATGGGCGAGGTCGGCAGGCTGTTCAACGACAACAAGCTGATCGTCGCCGAGGTGCTGCAGTCGGCCGAAGTGATGAAAGCGGCGGTGAACTTCCTCGAACCGCACATGGAGAAGACGGCGTCCTCCTCGCGCGGCAAGGTGCTGCTGGCGACGGTGAAAGGCGATGTCCACGACATCGGCAAGAACCTGGTGGACATCGTCCTGTCGAACAACGGCTTCCAGGTGGTGAACCTCGGCATCAAGGTGCCGTCGGAGCAGCTGATCCAGGCGGTGGAGCAGCACCGGCCGGACATCATCGGGCTCTCGGGGTTGCTGGTCAAGAGCGCGCAGCAGATGGTGGTGACCGCCGGCGATCTTCAGGCGGTCGGCATCGACACGCCGCTGCTCGTCGGCGGCGCGGCGCTCACCCGGCGCTTCACGCACAGGAAGATCGCCGCGGCCTACGGCGGCATCTGTACGTACGCCAAGGACGCCATGCACGGGTTGAAGCTGGTCGAGCGGCTGATGGATCCGG
>JBDTQT010000403.1:0-2707 GCA_039932055.1 Thermoanaerobaculia bacterium | reverse complement strand
TGCAATTCGGGCCAAGACCGCTCCCCAGGTCTGCCAGCCACTCTCCTCGCCGCACTCGCTCGGCATACAGGGAGTCCAGATACCACTCGCGGGAACACGGGCGGCCGAAATAGGCAATGCCGCTAGGGTCAAGGATGGCGTCGTCGGGGAGGAGCTCGGCACGGAGACCGCGGAGTAACGCCACCTCTGGCTCCATCGGCGCGGAAAACGCGCGAGACAGGTGATCAAGTGGCGGCGCCGCCGTGCTCAATTGCTGGAGCAGGAGGCCCACCGCGAGCGCCACCATCGGCGCGCGCCAGGAGACGGCGCCCGAACTGAGAAGCCGGGCGGACTGGATCGCGAGGAAAGCGCTCGGGAGTGCGGCCAGGTAGGCCCAAGCATGCGGATGTAGGAGCCAGAATGCTACTCCGGCGCAAGCCAGCGAGAGCGCCGCGAGTTCGCACGGCTCGCGCGCGCTGCGCCGCCTGCCGAAGACTGTGGACGCGACGACCGTGAGCACGAGCAGCCACCAGGGAAGGTCGCGAAGCAGTGCGGGTCCGAGCGTCTCGATGAGCGGCGCTCGCAAACTTCCACGGGCGAGATCGAAGAATGTCCCAATGCTTTCGGTGAATCGACCCAGTAGCCCGAGCGGCGTCAGAAGTCCGAACCAGATCATCCACGCCGCGATAGCTCCGCCCGCTGAAGTGATCACACTGGCGCGGCGATTCGAGGACATGACGGTAGCGACCAGAAGCAACGCCACCGCAAAAAAAGCCCCCTTTAGGTGATGGAGGGCGAGCGTCCCGGCGAGCGCGCCGACAAGAAGTGGCGAGCGTTCGTGGACTATTGCCTCATAGCCGAGGAGCATGAGAATCAGCACCGCCGCGTCGTAGCGGAATTCGAGACCGTGCGTCGCGAAGACTGCGTTCGAGAGGGCGAGCCAGGCAGCGATCGCCGATCCACTGGCGCCGAGCTGGGCGGCGCGCATCGCGAAGGCGAAGGCAATAACGACGCCGCTGGCCGAGAGTAGGCGGAGGGTGACGAATACCAGTCCCGGATCGGAAAATAGATGCCCCACGGCCCCGGCGAGGAGCGTCCAGGGCATCAGAAATGCCGGGGAGGAAGGTTCGCCTGCGAGGTCGAGCCAGCCGGCACGGAGCGCCAGTGACTCGTCGAAGTTCAGCCGTCGCGTGACCGCGAGCGCGAGAAAAATGAGCCCCGCGACTGCCGTCGCGATACGGGCGACTGCGGCGTGACGTGTCACGGAGGGTTGGCGCAGCGCACCCATTTGCCGCCCTGCGCTCACGGCCGCGTCTCCGTCAGTCTCCCGGCTGCCCACCACCCCCCCCAGGCGAGCAAGAGCGCCGGGTAGAAGTCGATCGCGTAGTGCCAGCCGTAGTAGATCGCGCTGGCGACGATCGCCAGGTTCCACGGCACGAGCAGCAGGAGGAGCGGTCGCCAGACCTTCCAGGCGACGAAAATTCCCAGCACGCTGGTGGCGAGGTGAAGACTGGGAAAGGCCGCCAGCCCGAAGAACGGCACGGCGGGCGCCTGTGGGTTCTGCACGATGTAGCGCAACGCTTCGAGCATGGATTGTTGCAGGTCGAAAGTATGCGAGCCGACAAGGGCGGCGTAGCGTCCACGCTCGACCAGCGCAGGGCCCAGGCTGGGGAAGGCCAGGTAAACGAAGACTCCGGCGACATAGCACAGCGTGAGGGCGGCGAGTGTCCGCCGCACAAGGGCAACGCCCGAGCGTGCCATGGCGACCGCGAGCGGCAAGGCGAGCGCCAGCCAGGCGTAGTAGTACACGAGATGCAGGGCAAGGGTGCGCGGCGGGGAGTGAAAACTGGTCACCCAGGCGACGAAGTCGCCGCCGCCCATGTGCAGGGTGTCGTCGAGGTGCGCGAGGATGCGGTCGAAGAGTTGCGGGTGGAAGAGCAGCAAGCGGCACTTGAGATTGGTGTAGGCAACGAGCACGACGAGGAGCGCGAGGAGCGCCCGAAGGTAGGTCGCGAGACTCTTCAAGAACCCGCCGGACACGCTTTTTCCCCGCACCCTCCGCACGAGAGCGACGACCACCCAGGGCGGGAGGACGAACACGCTGATCGCCAGGAGGAATGGGAGGTAGGCGGCAACCAGAGGCCAGAGCGTGAACGGATAGAGCCGAACGGCGAAGAGCGCCAAGACGCCGAAGAAGAACAGGAGCGCGATGCGCTCCTCCGGCCAGAGTCGAGCGAGCCCGTTCATCGCGGCCCCTTTACCGGGCACCGGCGCCTTCGCGGCCGAGCGCGCTCATCGGTACGGAGAGGCCACGGAGGCGAGATACCGGCGGTGGTCCTCGAGGAGGAGTCCCTGGCGCCGCCAGCGCTCGCGCATCGCGGCGTGCTCCGCCGGCGGCAGCGCAGCGAGGACGACCGGCGGCGGGGCGCTCGGGCGCAACTCGAGGAGCCGCGAGAAGGTGGCGAGCCAGGTCCAGTCGCGGGCGAGGAGGGTGCCGCTCTCGTATTCGACGGCCGGCAGGTCGTCGACATGCGGCGGCGTGTCGCCGAGGAAAGCATCGAGCTCGGCCCCGGAGGAGAGGTAGCAGGCCAGAAGGTCCGCCGGGCTCTGCATGCCGATGTCGGCGAGCGCCGCGAGAACCGCCGGATCGGCGAAGCCGCGGGCGAGCGCCGCGGGGTCCCAGGGGCCGCCGCGCTTTCTCCCGGTCACCACCGTGAACGAGTTGATC
>JBDTQT010000402.1:0-2729 GCA_039932055.1 Thermoanaerobaculia bacterium | reverse complement strand
GATAATCTCTCCCAGGGCGCGAGCTCGCAGGCCGCTGAAGACCTCCTGCGGGCGCGTTACATCGCCCAGGGCGAGACCTTCCTCGACGGGCTTACCGGCTGTTTCGCGGTCTTCCTGCACGACCCCGCCCGCCAGCTCACGGCCATCGCCCGCGACGGCATGGGCAGTCAGACGCTCAGCTACGCCATCGTCGGCAAGCGGCTCTTCGCCCACCAGGACGATGCCGCTCTCCTCGCCGAGATCGGCGCCACCGGCGAGCTCTCCGGGTTGCGCCTGGCTGAGTTTTTCGCTTTCGAAGAGCTCTCCGGGCGGGCGACCTTCTTCGAGCGCCTCTCCGCCCTGCTGCCAGGGGAGATGCTCCTGCTCGAAAGAGGGCAGATGCGCCGCCGCTGGATCACTCGGCCGAACCTGGGTTTTCGGATCGAACGCGCGCACTGGGAGGACTATGTCGAGGAGTTCGCGGAGCTCCTGAGCGCGAGCGTCCTGCGATGCCTCACGGGGCTCGACAGGGTCGCCGTGCTGATGAGCGGCGGACTCGACTCGACGCCGGTCGCGGCATTCGCCGCTCGCCACCTCGCGGGCCGCGGCGGAAAGTCACCGGTCACCGCCCTGGGCTGGAAAATGAGCGACCCACGCGGCGACGAAACCGCGCTCATCCGCAAGACCGCGGACAAACTCGGCATCGACCTCGAGTGGATCGACTGCGACGACGCGACGCCGTTCTCGAACCTCCACGACTGGCCGGTGCACCCGTCGACGCCCGAGCAGGCTGCCTTCCGCTGGTTCCATCAGCGCAGCTACGCCCGCGCCGCGGAGCTCGGACATTGCGCGGTCCTGTCGGGCTTCTGCGGCGACGTGCTCTATATCAGCGGACGGCGCTGGTTCTGGGATCTGCTCTCCGCGGAAGGTCCGGGGCGCGCCATCGATCGCCTGCGCGAGGTTTCCGCCGACGTCGGCTGGCGACGCGCGCTTCGCTCGCATCTCTTCGGGCCCCTGCTACCGCGTATGCGGGGGCTGAAGCGCGAGATGGCGCACTACCTGACCCCGGAAGCCCGCCTGCTCCTCGCGGCCCGGCCGCACTGGCCGCCGGACCTCGATCTCTCTCGGCGGCCACGACAGGCCGAGCGGCTACTGGCGCTCCTCGACGGCCACGGTGCCAATGTCGAGCGCTATTACACCGAGCCGTTCGGCCTCGAGCAGCGCACGCCGCTGCGCGACTTCGCGCTCGTCCAGTTCATGCTCTCGGTGCCGGACCATCTGCTCCAGCAAGGCACCGAGACGCGCCCGGTCCTTCGTGCCGCGACGCGCGGTCTCATTCCGGAAGAGGTCAGGCTACGCCGTGACAAGGGCGCCTTCTTCGATGTCCTCGATCGCGGCATGGCCACGGAGCGCCTGCGTTGGACAAGGAAGCTCCTGCTCGACCCCGACGCCCTTTGGCGGGGCCACATCGAGGAGTCGAACATCCGCTCCTGGGTGGAAAGCTCGCCCACCGACAACTGGGGAAAGATCGGTTATCTTCACGCCATCTATGGCGAGCTCTGGCGGCGCGAGCGCGCCGGGCTGCCGCGGCCGTCAGCCGACGCGGTCGACTAGACCTTCGCGCTCGAGCTCCCCGAGGAGCTCGACGACATCTTCGAGCAGGTTCTCCGGGGGTCGGGCGAATTCCGCCGCGAGGGTCCCGGCAAGCGTTTCGAGCGTCAGGTCGCCGGACAACAGCGCCCAGATCCGCCGCCCGCTGTCGTTCAGGCCGAAGTAGCGCCCGCTCGCGACGTCAAGGAGAACAGCTTCGCCGTCGAGCTCGCGCGCCAGCACGCCTTCGCGGGCGCGAAAGCGGGCGTCCGGCGGGATCGGCGGAATCGGCCGCCGGTTCGGGTTCAGGTTCGGGTTCGACATGGCGGAGGCGCTGCGCGGACTCCGATCATCGTAGCATCGCGCCTGACGTGACGACCCCCACCTCCCGCTCCAACCTGCGCCGCCTCCTCGCGCTCCCCCTCCACGACCAACGCCTGCTCTGCGAGGCCTGGTGGCGGCTGGTCGCGGCCGCCGTCCGGCTCCGCCTGCGACCGGCGCGCGCGATCGCCCTCGCCCTGGTCGAGCCGGGGGCCGAATGGGCCGACGCCGGGCATTCGGAGTTACCCGAGCCACCGGAGTCGCTGGCGCTCGCTGTCGGCCGCGCCGGAGCCCATCATCTGCTGCCGATGACCTGCCTGCCGCGCGCCCTCGCGCTGCAGCGGATGCTCCGCCGGCGCGGCTACTCCGCCGTCGTCCGCATCGGCGTCCGCAAGGTCGCAGGTGGCGTCAGTGCCCACGCCTGGGTCGAAGTCGGCGGCTGCGCCCTCGGCGAGCCCGAGGCGATTGCCGAGCGCTTTCTGCCGCTCCTGCCCGGGGGGTAGATCTACTTTGCCGCCGTTCAGGCCGACGAACTCGCCGCGGAATCTGCTGAGCTCGGGGTCGAAACTGATGACCGCCGTCTGGCCCTGAATCTTCATGGTATTGATCATGGACTGGCTCCGTTCGACTGCAACCACTTGCGGATACTTGCTACAGCACCCTTGTCTGTCGTCGGCTCGGGGTGCGCGTCGGTGGCCGCCGACCGAAAATCGCCCGGCACATTAGAAGGACGAGCTTGCGCCCCCGCTGCCTCCTTTTCCTCGGACCTCGGTCTCGAACCTCGAGGCCCAGAGGCGCGGCCCACCCCAGTTGCAGCCAGGTTGCTCAGGCAGCGGGAT
>JBDTQT010000401.1:0-2729 GCA_039932055.1 Thermoanaerobaculia bacterium | reverse complement strand
GCGACGATCGACCGCATCGTCCACTTCGCCGGCTGGTCGGACAAGTACCAGGCGCTGCTCTCGTCGGTCAATCCGGTGGCCTCGTCCTATTTCGACTTTTCGCTGCCGGAGCCCACCGGCGTCGTCGGCATCGTCGCCCCAGAACGGCCGGCGCTCCTCGGCCTGGTCTCGCACGTCCTGCCGGTCATCGTCAGCGGCAACAGCTGCGTTGTGCTGCTGTCCCCGAGCGACCCGATCCCGGGCCTCGAGTGGGCCGAAGTGCTGGCGACGAGCGACCTGCCGGGCGGCGTGGTCAATCTCCTCTCGGGCCCGCGGTCCGAGACCCTGCCGCACCTTGCGCGCCACATGGACGTCAACGCCCTGGCGCTCGCCGGCCTGCCGCGCGAGGTCGAGATCGAGACCCGCAAGGACGCCGCGGTGAACGTCAAGCGCGTCGCCTGCTACGCCCTCGCCGACTATCCGGCCGAGCAGGCCGAGCGCCTCGACCTCATCCGCGCCTTCACCGAGACCAAGACCACCTGGCATCCCGTCGGCTGGTAGGAAGCGGCCGAAAGGCCGATCACCCTGCTTCTGCACCTGACAGTTCCCAACTGACCTGCGTCGGGTGCGGCTGCTTGGCCAGCGCTGTCAGCTAGAGTCTTTCTGCTGGACTCCGCAGCGCGAGAGGTGAGAATGCCGGAATTGCAGGCGACGCTCGAAGGCTTTCGGGATCGAATGATGGAGCTGTCGCAGCGCTTTGCGCGACAATCTGCCCGCTACCGGGGTCCCGCCTATAACGAGGAGACCGCGCGCAGCGAGTTCATCTCGCCCTTCTTCGAGGCTCTCGGGTGGGACATCGCCAACCGGCAAGGGCACGCTCTTCAGTACCGCGATGTCATCCACGAGGAGGGGATCAAGGTCGGTGACGCGACGAAAGCGCCCGACTACACCTTCCGGATCGGTGGCCAGCGCAAGTTCTTCGTCGAGGCGAAAAAGCCCGGTGTGGACCTCAAGCACGACGTCGCACCCGCCTACCAACTCCGCCGCTACGCCTGGTCAGCGCACCTGCCGCTCTCGATCCTGACCGACTTCGAGGAGCTGGCTGTTTACGACACGCGAATCAAGCCCGGCGCAACGGACAAGGCTTCGGTGGCGCGGGTCTTTTACTTCGGCCACGAGGAGTACCCAGACAAAGCAGAGGAAATCTGGAACATCTTCTCGAAGCGCGCGGTGCTCGAGGGCTCTTTCGACGCCTACGCCGAGGACAATCGGAAGAAGCGCGGCACTACCGAGGTCGACGCCGAGATTCTGAAGGAGATCGAGGGCTGGCGCGAAGAGTTGGCGAAAAATCTCGCTCTGCGTAACGAGGGTCTCACGGTTGACGAGTTGAACTATGCGGTACAGGCGACGATCGACCGGATTCTCTTCCTGCGTATCGCCGAAGGGCGCGGTGCGGAGGACTACGGGCGCTTGCTGGCGTTGACCGCCGGCCCGGCGATCTACGGCCGCCTGATCGAGCTCTTCAGCAAGGCCGACGAGCGCTACAACTCCGGCGTCTTCGACTTCAAGGCCGACCGGCTGACGCTGAAGCTCGCGCTCGACGACAAGGTTTTGAAGCCGATCCTGAAAGGGCTTTACTACCCGGAGTCGCCGTACGAGTTCTCGGTGCTGCCGGCGGAGATCCTGGGCAACGTCTACGAGCAGTTTCTCGGCAAGGTGATCCGCCTGACGGCCGGTGGGCGGGCGAAGGTCGAGGAGAAGCCGGAGGTCAAGAAGGCGGGCGGTGTCTATTACACGCCACGTTACATCGTGGAGTACATCGTGGCCCACACGGTCGGCAAGCTCGCAGAGGGGAAGCCCCCGAAGGAGATGGCGAAGCTCCGGATCGTGGATCCAGCTTGCGGTTCGGGCTCGTTCCTGCTCTCCGCTTACCAGAAGCTGCTCGACGTTCACCTCTCCTGGTACCGGGAGCACGAGCCCAAGAGGCACAAGAACGAGGTGTTCGAGGGTCAGGGGGGCGACTGGCGCCTCACTACCGCGAAGAAGCGCGAAATCCTCCTCAACTCGATCTACGGCGTCGACATCGACCGCCAAGCCGTCGAAGTGAGCAAACTCTCGCTTCTCCTGAAGTGCCTCGAAGGCGAGACCAACGAAACCCTGCGCCAGATGAACCTCTACGGCGAACGCGCTCTCCCCAGCCTCGAAAAAAACATCCAGTGCGGCAACTCCCTGATCTCCCCTCAGGCCCTGAGCCAGCATCAGGGTGGCCTATTCCCGGACCCGGAAGAGCTCCGCCGCATCAACCCCTTCGACTGGCAGAAGGCCTTCCCAGAGGTCTTCAAGGCCGGAGGCTTCGACGCCGTCATCGGCAATCCGCCGTACATCCGCATCCAGACGATGAAGGAGTGGGCGCCACTCGAAGTTGAGCTCTACAAGCTCGTCTACCGATCTGCCGCGGCAGGCAACTACGACATCTATGTCGTATTTCTAGAGCGTGGTTTTGCGCTGCTCAACCACTCAGGCTGCCTCGGCTTCATTGTTCCTACGAAGTTCTTTTCCACGGACTATGGCGAAGCTCTCCGTGCGCTTCTCAGCGAGAAGTCAGCTATCGAGCAAGTTGTTGACTTTGGGCACGAGCAAGTTTTCGACCGTGCCACAACCTACACCTGCCTGCTCTTTCTCAGGTCAAGTCAACTAATGAGCGCTGCATAAAGAATGGTACATCTAGCGCAAAAAGGGGGGCAACGCGG
>JBDTQT010000400.1:0-2733 GCA_039932055.1 Thermoanaerobaculia bacterium | reverse complement strand
TCCGGATGCGCGACGAAGCATCCCGGTCAGAATCGTTCGTCGCCGTCCGCACGAGGAGTCGTCATGAAACGCACGCTCGTCCGCATCTTCGTGGTGCTCGCCGTCGCCGCGGTTGCCTACTACTTCTGGTCCCGCCGCCCGGCCCCCGGCGCGGCTCTCGAGCTCTCGGGCTCGATCGAAGCGCGGCTGGTCGATGTCGGCTCCCTGGTCGGCGGGCGGGTGAGCGAGGTGCGGATCGAGGAGGGCGCCGAGGTCGCCGCCGGCGACGTTCTGGTCGTTCTCGAGCCGGATCTCGTCGACCGCCAGATCGAAGGCCAGCGCGCCGCGATCGCCGAGGCCGGCGCGCAGGTCGGGCTTGCCGACGCCGGGCCGCGCAGCGAGGCCCGCGCCCGGGCGCGCATCGCCTGGGAGGCCGCGAAGACCGACCTCGGGCGGATCGAGGCGCTCTACAAGGACGGCGTCGTCGGCCGCGCCGACTACGATCGCGCGGCCGTCCAGGAGGCGACCAGCCGCAAGAACTGGGAAGAGTCCGACAGCGGCTCGCGCCAGGAGGATCGCGACGCGGCACGGGCCGGGCTCGAACGGCAGAAGGCGCAGCTCGCCTACCTCGAACGCCAGCGCGAGGAGCTCACGGTGCGCGCCCCGGCGGCCGGCCGGGTGGAGGCGTTCGACCTGCGCCCGGGCGATCTCGTCGCGCCGGGACAGCCGGTGGCGACGATCCTCGAACCGACCGAGATCTGGGTGCGGGTCTACGTCCCCGAGACCGAGCTCGGGCGGGTCGCGGTCGGCCAGACCGCCGCGATCCGGGTCGACAGCTTTCCGGCGCGCCGGTTCACTGGCCGCGTGGTCGAAATCCGACATCGCGCCGAATACCTGCCGCGCAACGTCCAGACGCTCGAGCAGCGCGCCGACCAGGTCTTCGGCGTCAAGGTGGCGATCGATCCGGCACCGGAGTTGAAACCGGGGATGGCGGCGTTCGTGGAGCTGAAGGCCGATTCCATCCCGGCTTCGCCGGCGGCGCCTGTGGCGCCGGCGGGCGCTGGCGCGCCCGAGTCGGGGCGAGGCGGGTCTTGAGCACGGCGGCGGCGCGCATCGAATCGCCGCTCGGCATCGAGGTCGAGGGGGTGTCGCGCGACTTCGGCGACATTCGCGCCCTCGACCGGGTATCGCTCGCGGTGCCGCGCGGCGAGATCTTCGGCCTGTTGGGTCCGAACGGCTCCGGCAAGTCGACGCTCATCCGCATCCTCTGCGGCCTGCTCGCGCCGACCGAAGGCCACGCCAAGGTCGATGGCCTCGACGTCACCGTCGCCGGCGAGGAGATCCGGCGGCGCATCGGCTACGTGCCGCAGCGCTTCTCGCTCTACGAGGACCTGACGGTGCTCGAGAACCTCGACTTCTTCGCCTCCGTCTACGGGCTCGCCGGCGCGCGCCACGTCGAGCGTCGCGAGTGGGCGATCGGGCTGACCGGGCTCGAGCCCTACCGCCGGCGCCTCGCGGGCAAGCTTTCGGGCGGCTGGAAGCAGCGGCTGTCGCTCGCTGCGGCGCTGATGCACGAGCCGCGCGTGCTCTTCCTCGACGAACCGACCGCCGGCATCGACCCGGTGGCCCGACGCGAGCTCTGGAACCTGCTCTTCACCCTCGCCGGTCAGGGCGTGACGCTGCTGGTCACCACCCACTACATGGACGAGGCCGAGCGCTGCGGGCGCGTCGCCTACCTCTATCTCTCGAAGATGCTCGTCCAGGGCACGCCCGACGAGCTCGTCGCGCTGCCCGAAGTGACACCGGCGGGCACGCGCCGGGTCGAAGCCGCCTGCGCGCGTGGTGCTGCCGCCGTGATGGAACGCGCCCGCCAGCTCGCCTACGTCGAAGAGGTGACGATCTTCGGCAACGCCCTTCACCTGCTGCTCGAGGCCGGAATCCCCGACGCCAGGGTGGCAGCCGATCTCGCCACGGCCGCCGGCACGGAGGTCGATGTACGGCCGATTGCGCCGTCGCTCGAGGATGTCTTCGTCCGCCTGACGCGGATCCAGGTCGAGAGCGCCGCGCCAGCGCGGAGCGCCAGGTGAAAGCGAGCGCCGAATGAGTGGGTTGTGGCCGGTACTCGCCAAGGAGGCGAGACAGATGGTGCGCGACGGCGCGACCCTGCGCTTCGCGCTGGCGATTCCAGCCTTCCAGTTGGTGCTCTTCGGGCTCATCGACACTACCGTCCGCCACGTGCCGACGATGGTCTTCGACCAGAGCCGCACCCAGGCATCGCGCGCGCTGGTCGACGACTTCGTCAACACGAGCCTGTTCAACGTCATCGGCTACGTCGACTCGCGCCAGGCGCTGCGCGAGGAGATCGTCGCCGGGCATGCGCAGGTCGGGCTCGAGATCCCGCCCGACTTCGCCCGCCGGCAACTGCTGCACGAGACCGCCGACATGCTGATCCTGATCGACGGCTCCGATTCATCGATCGCATCCCAATCGCTCTCGGCGGCGACCGGTCTGGCGCTCTCGCAGTCGCTCGATCAGTTGATGCGCGAGGCCGGGCGCGGCGAGCGGAATGGCCCGCCGTTACTGCCGCATCCGGTGATGCTGTTCAATCCCGATTCGCGCAGCGCCAACCTGCTCATTCCCGGCCTGGTGGCGATCCTGCTCACCTTCTCCGGCACGCTCCTCGCCGCCTTCTCGATCGTCCGCGAACGCGAGCGCGGCACGCTCGAGCAGCTCATGGTGACGCCGGTCTCGCCG
>JBDTQT010000399.1:0-2740 GCA_039932055.1 Thermoanaerobaculia bacterium | reverse complement strand
TGCATTGGGCGTATGATAGTAGGAATATATGAGTAAATTTAGGATGATTTTATGAAAATTGCTGTCATCGCTGCAAATGGACGAACTGGTCGAGTATTTGTGCAAGCGGCCCTAAGAGCGGGTCATCAGGTTCAAGCTGGAGTACATACTAGTAGCAACATGAAGGCCGTGCCTGGTTTAAGTTTCATAGAATGTGATGCAACGCAGGAGAGTGAGGTAACTAAGCTGATACAAGGACAAGACGCAGTCGTAAGTTTTATTGGTCACGTGCGCGGGGCGCCACCAGATGTGCAAACCAAAGCAACGAAAGTTGTTGTCTCTGCCATGAGTAAGCTCAATCAGAAAAGGTTGGTTAGTTTAACGGGGACTGGTGTCCGTTTTCCGAATGACAAGATTACACTGACTGATCGATTACTAAACATGAGCATAGGGATTATTGATCCCAAGCGGGTTGTGGATGGCATAAACCACGCTGAAGTGCTTAAAAATAGTGATCTAGATTGGACCATTATAAGAGTGCTCAAGCTTACTAGTGGGGAGAGAGGGCGATTCACCCTGCAACCTAACGGGCCAACAAAACCGTTTGTCTCCAGAGAGGAAGCAGCACAGGCTGTGTTAGAAGTATTGGAGCAACATCAATTTATCAGAATGGCACCAATTATCAGTAAAGCCGTTAACGCAACCTAATCAATTTCTAGGAAAAAATACCTGTCCGGTTAAATAATAAAATTTTTGAATCTAAATAAGAATTCGAATCCGACTAAATTACCGCCGAAAAGTTTCTATAGCCTTGATGATGGAAAAAGCTTTAATACGAGCAGCCGTGATTTTACTTATGCAGCTTATGATCCGTTTGACGTTAAAGGCCTGCGGCTACTTGGTTTTTATGGTCATCCAGGTCCTGGCAACGATAGTATCTTCTATGAAAGTCTTGATGGAGGCAAAGTTTGGCATAGCTATTCACCGCTACCCGCCGAACAATCCAATCTTTTTGATGGTAAAGCCTTATTAAGCAGTATTGTTTGGGATCCAATAAATAAGAAGACTGTGTATGAATCAGCGGCAAGTGCCTTGGTCTATAAATCAACTGACAACGGTAAAACCTGGACCAAAATTCTATCTCTAGATAAATTGTAGGTTATGTATGAAGCTAATTATATAATCATTATGGTAGGTGTGAATACTAAGCTAGTATAGGTACGAGTCTGAAAACTGGATGGTAATATACTATGGAAGGTTCGAGTCCCTCATCCCCAGCTAGGATCATTTTACGCCCCAACCTACCTCAGTAGTCTATGGAGTAAGATCAGCTGCCTCGGACTGTCTATATAATGAGTTAGTCCACTACCTTACCTCCCAACACGAAAGAATTAGTGAATAAGCTATAATGGAAAATATAACAAAATCAACATAACACTGGAGAGTATATGACCGTCTGGAATGATCAAAATATCACCCAAATTTTGCAAGCTAATAACATGTGGGGGCAGTCTTATAACCACTATTTTTATGGGATAAAAATGCCCAGTGTTAATATGGTTGGGCTGGTGGGAGTGTTTGCGGCAGTAACAATGAAGCTATTCATCGTAAACGTCAGCGACAAAGGCCTCGGCATAATTGGGTTAAACCTGATGGGAGATGTCGAGCCCACAGCTATCGCGCTGTATGACCACCAACAAATCACCGGTCTGACGGTAAAAACTAAGTGGGTTGCCCTCGGCATGGCAGATACCGTCATTATTACATTTAGCGATGGAGATATCCTGAAATTACAGGCTAATAAATGGAATGTCACCATCAAGCAGCAGGGCGCTAACTTAGTAAAGCTACGGAGCATGCAGGATTCAAGTTCATAGTGTGATTGAACTTCGCTACCCCGGGCATCACATCAAGCACCCTATCCAGGCTGATATTATGACGGGTCTTCAGACAATTCGGGACAGCTCGAGCATGCTATTGGTCTGGTATCACGGCTCGCAAGGCTATTATATTTTTGAAGTTCACCCCTCAGCTGGTGGCTTATTTAACATTAAATTCAAAGAATGGGGGACGGCTAGATTCCTCAGACCGAAATCAATTGATGATGCTGTATCGTTAATTTCCGGCTACGTCTTTGACGGAATTAAGCTAAATGAGCAGGACATTGAGGGTAAGGAATTTGAATATACAGACGTCGTAAACGTTCCAGATCATCTGAGTTTCATGCGTCAAACAGTATACTTTTTATTACACCTTCAGCGTTCTAGTATGGTTAACAGCAGCGGTATCGGTGTCTCGCCCCGAGATCCATTCTCTGCTTTCTATTGGCTCCGGTTGATACTGGGGATAGCTGCAATGATTGGTGCTGCGGTGGCTATTGCAATTACCGTTATTATTTTGAAATCCCGATGAGCCTAAGGCGTTCGGCGCCTTGACGCTTGTAAAGCTATATTGCACTTTGTCCTGGAACACATCCACTACCCCAATCAAGAAGCATATGATTAAAGACCTTAATTTTGGGGTCTTTTTGTTTGGTATAATAGACAAATGAAGAAAAAGCTTATCAATTACCAGATTGTGGAGGTGTGGCTTTATGAACCCGACCGAACAGATCGATAATTTAATAGCAGGTCTCACCGACTGGCGCGGTCCAATGTTGGCCAGGATTCGCCAACTGATTCATGAGGCCGACCCTGAGGTAGTCGAGGAGTGGAAGTATATGGGTTCGCCCTGCTGGTATCATGATGGGTTGATGGCGGTT
>JBDTQT010000398.1:0-2750 GCA_039932055.1 Thermoanaerobaculia bacterium | reverse complement strand
CGCAGTGGTCCGAGACGTGCAGCCAGTCGCGCATCTGCAGGCCGTCGCCGTAGACCGGCACCTTCTTGCCGCAAAGCACGTTGGTGATCATCAACGGCACGAGCTTTTCGGGAAACTGGAAGCGGCCGTAGTTATTGGCGCAGTGGGTCATCGCGATGTCCATGTCGCGATAGGTCTGCATGTAGGCGCGGACGAACTGATCGCCAGCCGCCTTGGCCGCGCTATAAGGGGTCTTGGCGTTGAGCGGGCTGCCCTCGGTGAAGAAGGCGGCGTCCTCGGCGAGCTCGCCGTAGACCTCGATCGTCGAGACGTGGAGGTGGCGCCGCACCGGGTGGCGGTCCTGTCTCCGGGTGGCCTCGAGCAGGATCTGCGCCCCGAGCGCATTGGTGCGCGCGAACGCCGAGGGGTCGATGACGGCGCGATCGTTGTGGCTCTCGGCGGCGAAGTTCACCACGAAGTCGGGCCGGAACTTGCCGTAAACCTCGAGCATCCCGGCGAAGTTGCAGATGTCGTCGACGACGAGATGGATCCGGTCGCGCACGCCGTCGAGGTTGGCCTCATTGGCGGCGAACGACATGTTGTCGAGTGCGACGACCTCGGCATCGGGCTCGCACTCCAGCACGTGATGGACGAAGTTCGAGCCGATGAAACCGCAGGCGCCGGTGACGAGGTAGGTGCTCATGGGAGGGGCGTTCCTTCGTCCATGTCGAGGTCGCTCTCCGCCAACCCCTCCCTGCCCGCGCGCTCGATGCGCGAAAAGCGGTACTGGAACTGGGTCATGGCGAAACCGAGGAACTGCTCGGGATCGACCCCGAACGGAATCGGGTCGTAAGGCGAGAACATTTCCTGGACGACGCCGAGGGCCGGCGGCAACAGGGCTTCCATCTGCTCCTCGACCGCTCGCCAGACCTCGGGCCCGCCCGCCGCGACGAGGCGCGAAAGCAGGTGAACCCCGTAGGCGATATGGCGCGATTCGTCCTGCCTGAGGAGGCGAACTCCGGCGCAGATGCCGGGCAGGATGCGGCGCTGTTCGAGGATCGTCAGGTAGCCCTGATAGCCGGTTTCGGCCAGGACACCCTCGACAATCATGTTGTAGGTGACCGCAGCGCGCGCGATCGCTTGCGCCGAGCGATCGAGGTGCAGGCGGCCCATCGCCTCCGGCAAGGCTTCGTAGACGATCTCGCGGTAGCTCGGCGAGTGATAGCCGGCGAGATCGCGCCGCTCTCCCGTCACCTCGTCGAGAAAACGGCGGAAGAGGTCGACGTGTTTGGCCTCCTCCCAAAGGAAAGAGGTGAGGAACATCTCCTCTTCGATCCGTCCCTGCTCGGCGATCGTCTGGATGAGCGGCAGGAGGTCGAGGGTCACCGACTCCTCACCGGCCTGGAACATCGAGGTCAGCCGGAGCAGCAGGTCACGCTCGTCGCTGGCGAGCGTCTGCCAGTCGCCGCGATCCTGCGCGAAGTCGATGTCGGCAGGGTTCCAGATGCCGAAGCGCTTGGCTTTCTCGAACAGGCGGAAGGGCAGGGAGGTCCGGTCGAGGCCGCGCAGGCTGGTCGTCTGGAGCTCGCGCACGGGATCAGATCCTGTCCGTGGGCAGGTAGGTCGGCACCAGCCGGGCGCACTCGAGGAGCGCCTGCGCCGCCCGGAGGTGAGGCAGCAAAGAGAAGAAGGAGCCGCGGGTGAGCTTCAGGCCGCCTCCCATCAGCGCGGCACCGGGCTCGAGATCGCCTTGAAGAAGCCGGATCCAGACCGTGGCAGGGCCGGTGAGGCAAAAGTTCGCGCTCTCGAGGTCGCCAGGCAGCGCGGGTCGCGCCGCCCGGCAGCTGCCGTGGGCCAGATCGAGGAACAGCCCGCGGCCCGCCGGAAAACCGGGCGTGCCGTCGGGCCGGAGATCGAAAGCCAACGAGCCCTTCCACGACGCCGCGGCGGCGCGGTAGGGCTCGTTTACCGCGAGCTCGCGCTCGAGGCGTTCCGCCCACTCCGGACCGAAGAGCTCGGGAGCGCGCGGCGGTCCGTCGAAAGGGGATGCTTCTTGCGTCACTTCGCTGCCGGGACCTCGATGCCTTTGCGGGAGAGCTCGTCGTTGATCACCTTGGCGAGCTCTTCGTACGGCACGGCGCCGTTGATGAAGCGGCCGTTGACGAACAGCGCCGGCGTTCCGGAGACTCCGGCCGCCATGCCGTCCGCCGTGTCGCGCGCGACGATCGGGGCCATCGAGCCGCCGTCGAGGCAGGCATCGAACTTGGCGGAGTCGAGGCCGATCTTCGCCGCGGAGGCCTTGAGATCCGCTACCGCGAGCTTCTGCTGGTCACCGAACATCGTGTCGTGCATCTCCCAGAACTTGCCCTGCTCGTTGGCGCAGAGCGCCGCTTCGGCCGCCTTCGGCGCCTGCGGATGGATGTTCAGCGGGAACTGCCGGAAAACGAAGCGGAGCTTGTCGCCATAGGTCTCCTTCGCCTGGGCGAGGGAGGGGTTTACGCGGCTGCAGAAGGGGCACTGGAAGTCGGAGAACTCGATGATGGTGACCGGTGCGCCGACCGGGCCGCCCTTCGAGGGCGAGCCGGCTTCGGCGACCTGGACGCGCGCGACGTCCATGAGGATCTTGGTCTTGTACTTGGCACGCAGCGACTTGATGAAGTCCTCCTGCACGGTTTGGCCCTTCTGCTGGGTCAGGAACTGCTTGATCTGCGGCGCGATCTGCTCGAGCGGGCGGCCCTGGACGCGGGCCTGATTCTCCTGGTACCAGGCGG
>JBDTQT010000397.1:0-2772 GCA_039932055.1 Thermoanaerobaculia bacterium | reverse complement strand
TCCCTCGCCGAGAGCCGCCAACGTCCGCTCGCGCGGCTGCTGTTCGGGCTCGGCATCCGCATGGTCGGCGAGCGCACGGCGAAGCTCCTGGCCCAGCACTTCGGCTCTCTCGCGGCGCTCGAAGCGGCGAGCGAGGAGGAGTTGCAGGTGGTCGACGAGATCGGTCCCAAGGTGGCGGCGAGCGTGCGCGCCTACTTCGCCGATCCGCGGCAGCGGCGGCGGCTGGCGGCGCTCGCCGCGGCCGGTGTCGAGCCGCCGCCGGTCGAGCGCCCCACGGCGGCGACTCGGCCGCTCGCCGGCAAGACCGTGGTTCTCACCGGCAAGCTCGAATCGATGAGCCGCGAAGAGGCCGCGGCGAAGCTCGAGGCGCTCGGTGCCCGTGTCGCCGGGTCGGTATCGAAGAAGACCGCGTTCGTCGTCGCCGGCGAGGATGCCGGCTCGAAGCTCGACAAGGCGAGAGGCCTCGGCATCGAGATCCTCGACGAGGCCGCGTTCCTGCGGCGAGTGGAGAAGGGCGCGGCCTCGACCTGATCCCTGTCATGTCCGGGAGCCGCCGAATCCGCTAGGTTGGCGCTCGTGACGGCTCGTCGTCACGCCCTTCCCGGAGAAGCCGATGCCCGCGGACGCCCTTCCAGTCTGCCTGCACTGCGGTCGCGACGATCAGGCGACGCCGCTCGTCCACCTGCGCTATCGCGGTACCGACTTGTGGATCTGCCCGCAGCACCTGCCGGTCCTCATCCACGACCCTCAGAGCCTCGCCGGGGTCCTGCCGGGCGCGGCCGAGCTCGCTCCGGCCGAGCATCGCGACTGACTCCCCGCGCGCGCGGCAGTTCGCGGGGCGCGCTCCGGCCTGCACATCTGTGCCAGAATGGCACTCCATGGCGCAGGAGCCGCAAGTCCTTGTGATTGATGATGAAACCGGCTCGCGCGAGTCGATGGCGCTCGCCATCCAGCGCGCCGGATTCGTGGTCCGCACCTTCGACGACGCCCGCCGGGCGCTCGAGCTTCTGGAAGAGACCGACACCCCGCAGCTCGCGGTCTGCGACCTGCGCATGCCGGGGCTCGACGGCCTCGGTTTCCTCAACGAGGTGCGCAAGCGCGGCCTCGATCTCGCGGTCATCCTGGTCACCGGTTTCGGTTCGATCGAATCCGCCGTCGAGGCGATGCGGGTTGGCGCCGACGACTACCTGACCAAGCCGGTCGATCTCTACGAGCTGCGCAAGCGCGTCCTGACGCAGCTCGAGAAGCGCCAGCTCAAGGAGAAGGTCGTCGAGCTCAACCAGCAGCTCGACAAGCGTTTCGGCTTCGAGAGCATCATCGGCCGCTCGACGAAGATGGAGACGCTCTTCGAGCAGATGCGCCTGGTCGCGCCGACCAAGTCGACGGTGCTCATCATCGGCGAGAGCGGCACCGGCAAGGAGCTGGTCGCCAACGCCCTGCACCTCACCAGTCCGCGGCGCAACGAGCGCTTTCTGGCGATCAACTGCGGTGCAATCCCGCCCGACATCCTGGAGAGCGAGCTCTTCGGCCACGAGCGCGGCTCGTTCACCGGCGCGATCGGCAGGAAGATCGGCAAGTTCGAGCTGGCGCACAAGGGGACGCTCTTTCTCGACGAGATCTCCGAGCTCTATCCCGAGCTGCAGGTCAAGCTCCTGCGGGTACTCGAGGAGCGGCGAGTGATGCGGGTGGGCGGCAGCGACCTGATCGACGTCGACTTCCGCCTGATCGCGGCCACCAACAAGGATCTCGAGAAAGAGATCGCCGAAGGACGGTTTCGTGAAGACCTCTTCTACCGGCTCAAGGTGGTGACGCTGAAGATTCCGCCGCTGCGCGACCGGCGCGACGACATTCCGCGTCTCGCCGAGCACTACCTGAACCTGATCTGTCGCGAGCACGGGCGCGAGCCGAAGCGTTTTTCGCGCGAGGCACTGGCGGGGCTATCCGCCTATGCCTGGCCGGGGAATGTCCGCGAGCTCCGCAACGCGATCGAGTCGGTGGTCATTTTCCACCGTGGTGATGTCGTCCGGGTGAGCGACCTGCCGCCCGAGATCCAGGCCTGCGCCGAGGGGCTCGAACAGGGCGAGGTCGCGCCGGAGCAGGAGATGTTCGACGACGGTGCGCCCGGCTTCGCGCGCGACCCGGCCTTTCCCGGGTCGGCGCCGCCGGAGGCCGCCTTCCCGGCCGCGACGCCGGCGCCAGGGGCGCCGCGCGGCGCCCAGACGATGGACGAGATCGAGCGCGATGCGATTCTGGCCGCTCTCGACCGTACCGGTGGCCGCCGCGTCGAAGCGGCCAAGCTCCTCGACATCGGCCTGCGCACGCTGCAGCGCAAGCTCAAGGACTACAAGGATCAGGGCTACTATCAGGAGTGAACCATGGAAACCCCGGCCGACGTATTCGTTTACTTCGACAACCTCACCGGCGAGGCCAAGCGCGGACGTCTGCTGACGATCTGGCCGCAGGGCTTCTACGAGGTCAACCTGCAGCTGGGGGGGAGCTTCCGGCGCTCGTTGCTGCCGATCTCGCGCACTTTCATCCTCGCCGCCGAGCCCGAGCTCGAGCGCGAGCCGCTGGTCGAAATCGAGCGCTGATCTAGGAGCCCGTCGGCGCCGTAGCGCGCGCCGCGCTCATCGCCGCGAGCATCTCGCGTACCGCAGCCTCGAGGCCGACGATGACGGCGCGTGCGATCAGCGAGTGGCCGATGTTGAGCTCCTCGACCTGGCGGATGGAGGCGATGCCGCCGACGTTCGCGGCGGTCAGGCCGTGGCCGGC
>JBDTQT010000396.1:0-2775 GCA_039932055.1 Thermoanaerobaculia bacterium | reverse complement strand
AGGTGATGAGACCGATCTGGCCGCGGTCGCCGATCTCCTTGCCCTCGTAGAGGCCTTGCGCGATGCCCATCGTGCGTTTCACCGAATAGCTGAACTTGCGCGCCGCCTCCTGCTGCAGGCGGCTGGTGATGAAGGGGGGCGAGGGACGCTGCTTCGACTCCTTGCGTTCGATCGCGGCGACCTTGAAGACGCCGGCCAGAAGCGCCTTCTCGATCGCTGCGGCCTGGGCGCCGTCGCCGACCCGCGCCTTCTTGCCCTCGATCTGGTGGAGGCGCGCCGCGAACTCCGGCGGCGCCTGCGCCGTGAAGTGCCCGCCGACGATCCAGTACTCCTCGGGATTCCAGGCATCGATCTCGGCCTGGCGCTCGCAGACCATCTTGAGCGCCACCGACTGCACCCGCCCGGCGGAGAGTCCGCGCTTCAGCTTGTCCCACAGCAGCGGCGAGAGCTTGAAGCCCATCAGCCGGTCGATCACCCGGCGCGCCTGTTGGGCATCGACCCGGTTGAGATCGATCTTGCCCTTGTTCTCGAGCGCCTTCAGCACGGCGCTCTGGGTGATCTCGTTGAAGGTGACGCGGTGCATCTCGCCTTCGACGTCGCCCAGGACGGCGGCGATGTGCCAGGCGATCGCTTCGCCCTCGCGGTCAGGGTCGGGGGCGAGATAGATGTGCTTGGCCTTCTTCGCCGCCTCTTTGAGCTTCTTGACGACATCCTTCTTGGTGGCGAGGACGGCGTAGGTCGGCTCGAACCCCGGTCCCAGGCCCATGTCCTTCTTGGGCAGGTCGCGGATATGTCCGACCGAGGCTTCGACCGCCCAGTCGCGGCCGAGGAACTTCTTCAGCGTGCGCGTCTTGGCGGGGCTTTCGACGATGATCAGGTTTTTGGCCACGGGAGTCCGAGAACGGAGGCGGCGCGGCGGAAATTCCGCGCCGGACGCTGCTGGAGGCCTCCGGATGCTTCCGGAGGCCGCTCATCTCGGCCGGAGGCTCGGGGGGCCAGCCGGCCGCTTTTCGAAGGGGCGGACGTTACCACAGGCGTCAAGGGGCCCCCCGCCGATAGCCGCCGCCGGCGACGCGAACCGCCCAGCCGGCGAGCTCCAGCTCGAGCAGCGCCGCGACCGCGACATCGATGCCGATTTCGGCGCTCGCGGCGAGGCTGTCGACGGCCAGATCGCGCGCCGGATCGAGCGCCGCAAGCAGGGCGGCCTGCGCCGGGGGGAGCTCCGGCAGCGGCCGCGTCTGCCCGAGGGCGCCTGCCGGGTCAGCGCCGCGGCAGTCGCCGAATCCGCCGACCCCGCTGGTGCCGACGCCGAGGCGCTCGAGGATGTCGGCCGGATGGGTCACCGGTGCGGCGCCGTCGCGCAGCAGGTCGTTCACTCCGAGCGCCTGCTCGTCGGTGATCCGCCCCGGCACGGCGAGCACTTCGCGCCCCAGCTCGAGAGCGAGCCGCGCGGTGATGAGCGAGCCGGAGTGCGCCGCCGCCTCGACGACGACAGTGACCTCGGCAAGGGCGGCGATGATCCGGTTGCGCACCGGGAAGTTCGCCGCCGCGGGGGCCAACGCGCAGGGAAATTCGCTCACCAGCGCGCCGCGGCTGCGGATTCGCAGGCCGAGCTCGCGGTGTCCCTTCGGGTAGTCGACGGAGAGTCCACAACCGAGGACGCCCACCGTGCGGCCGTGTTCGGCGCTGAGCGCCCCTTGATGGGCGGCGGCATCGATCCCCCGGGCGAAGCCGGAGACCACGACAACCCCCTGCCGGGCGAGCTCGCGCGCCAGCCACGCGGCGACCTCGAGACCGTAGGGCGTGGCGCGTCGCGAGCCGACGATGGCGACGATGGCGATCGGCGCCACCGGCGCCATCGGCGCCATCGGCGCGCCGGGCCCGGCGGGCGACTCCGCGGTTCCGCGAGCCGCCGCCGCCGTGACGAAGCAGGGCGGCGACGATCCGGCGATCTCGAGCACTGGCGGTGGCAGCGCCAGGTCGGCGAGCCGGGCCGGATAGTCCGCCTCGAGGCGGGTGACGATGCGCCCGCCGAGGCGGTCGACCGCCTGCTCTTCGGCGGCGTAGGCCGCAGTGGCGCCGGTGCGAAGACCGAGCGCCAGCTGGAGTGAATCCAAGGAGATGGAGAATCGGGCGGCGAGATCGCGCTCGCCGCCGGTTGGAATCCCGTCGCGCCAGGCCTCCACCTCCAGCCCCAACCGGCAGAGTGCCGCCCGGGCAAGGCCGGGGGCGCCGTTCAGGGCCACCAGCAGGGCACGGTCGGAAGGGCGGTCTGTACCTTGCATCCTTTTCATGGGCAGTTGGTAAAGACGAGTTTTCGCGCCCGGATCTGGCAGAAGGGCCGGCAGCGTTTTCGCCGCCGGTACAGCCGGAGTCCGGAAATGCGTCGTATATTCTGCCGACTGGTCGCGCGGGCAGGGGAGTCGGCCTTCACCCCGCGGAGCTTTCCCGGCCGGCGAGCAAGAGGGGGACTATGAACCGGCTCAAGGTCGCGCGCGGCGCAGTCACGATGTCGGTCTTCCTGTTGGGCGGCCTTGGTGCCGCGAGCGTGAGCGGCAAGTCGGCGCCGGATGGCAAGTCACAACTTGCCTTCGGCGTCGACATGGCCAAGCGCGGGCTGTGGAGCGAGGCCCTCTTCCGTTTCGAGCAGGCGCGGCTTCTCGAGCCCGGAAGAGTCTCGACCCTCAACAACCTGGCCATCTGTTACGAGGCCGGCGGCAGGTTCGAAGAGGCGCTCGCCACCTACCGCGAGGCGTTGCGCCTGGCGCCCGAGAA
>JBDTQT010000395.1:0-2787 GCA_039932055.1 Thermoanaerobaculia bacterium | reverse complement strand
CCAGCAGGCCGGGGTTGGCGCGCAGGGTGGTCTCGACGGCGCGGGCGAGGTCGAGACGGATGGCGGTGGCCGGAGCGGCCAGGCCGAGGTTGCCAGCGGCTGCGGCGGCCGCCAGCGCTAGCAGAAATGACGTTCGACGAGAGATCACGAAAGAGCCTCCTGCGGATCGCGCCCCGAGAGGGCGCGGGAAAGAAGCCGCCAGACCTGCGGCAGACGGCACTCGATCGGCCCGATCGAGTGCCGCAAGTCGGCCTGGAGATAGAGCAGACCGTGAAAGAAGATACCGAGAAAGAGCTGCGCGTCTGCGGCTTGGCCGACATCGATCTCGCCGGCGGCACATGCGTGGTCGCGAGCCAAAAGATGGTGATCCCGACCGGTCGGAAGCGACCGACTGGTCGGTAGTCTTACTTTCCGCACCCTCCGTCGTCAAGTTGCAAGGCCGTTTCTGAAAGGGGTGCCAGGAAGGTGCCAGATGCTCCTCGAATGCCGAACCCCGGCGCCGGCCTGGCAGCGGTGGCCTTCCCCAAAGATGCCGCGACGGGGACATGAAGCGCGCAGCGATCCGTGTCCCCTGAAAGATGGGGTGACCTCGGCTTCTGCGTGGGGCGCTGCCAGCGTTGTTCTCGATACGCCAGACATACGCCGCGACTTGCCGCGGCGGCGGAATTCCTGCACGATGGGACTCGAGGCACATGCCGATCCCTGCCAAAGAGCCGCCGCGCGATCGGATCCGCGATTGGATCCAGTTGCTGCGCTGGCCGGTGGCTGCCGTGCTGATCGCCGGCCTGGTCGCGCTCGTGGTCTGGCGCGTGATCGCCGGGATCGAGAGCGCCGGGCGGGCTGCCGCGAATCTCCCGCTGGCCGCGGCAGAGCGCCTGGGCGAGCTGGCTCGCGGCCTGCTGACCGGCAATGTCACCGAGACCTTTCTCGCGGCGATCCCCACCGTGGCTCCGAACGCCGGGGGCAACCTCGAGGTGGCGATCGCCGAGAGCGTCGAGAGCCTCACGCGCAGCGACGAGCGGCGCGCCTTTTGGGACCTCGTGGCGCTCGGTACGACGACGGTGGAGATCCGCGTGCCGGTCACCTACCGCTACCACGTGCGCCTCGATGAAGAGTGGAAGGTCGAGATCGAGGACGGCTTCTGCCGCGTGCTCGCACCCGTTCTGCGTCCATCCTTGCCGCCGGCAATTCACACCGACCGGATCGAGCGCCGCGTCGCGGAATCCTGGCTCCGTTTCGATGCCGCCGAGCAGCTCGCCGCCCTCGAGCGCCAGTTGACGCCGCGGCTCTCGCAGCTCGCGGCCGACCCTCGCCACATGGCCCTGGTGCGGGAATCGTCGCGGCAAACGGTGGCGCGCTTCGTGCGCGCCTGGCTGCTGACCAACGCCGCGTGGGGACCCGAACGCGTGCGCGCCATCCAGGTGCGCTTCGCCGACGAACGCCAGGGTGGGCTCGCGGCTCCGATCACGCTCGTCGTCGGCGACTGACCGCTGCGTATCTGCCCGCAAAGGTGCCAGGTGCTTTTCGACTGGCGAGTTCGCCGGCCTCGCAGCAGTTGCGTCCCCGAACGACTGTCTTGAAGGCGCGTTCATCGCGCCCGGTCACGAATCTCGTTCACCAGCGCTTCGACTTGAACCGCCAGCTCCTCGGGCGTGCCGTCGTTCACGATCACCTTGTGTGCAGCTTTTCGCCGGACGGCGCCATCCCCTTGCGCCGCGAGCCGCTCGAGCGCCTCAGCGCGACTCAGGCCGCGGGCGACGGCTCTCTCGAGCCTGACCTCGGGAGTGCCTTCAACGGTGACGATGAGATCGAAATCGGGGGCGTAGCCGGCCTCGACGAGCCGTGTCGCTTCGAGCACGATCGGTGTTCCCGGAGCGCTCGCGCTGGCGAGGCGCGAAAAAAAAGCTCGAACAAGGGGGTGGATCGCCGCTTCGAGCCTGGCCCGCGCGACGTCGTCCGAAAACGCCAGACGGGCCAACCGCGGCTTGTCCACCCCGCCCCCTTTACCGAGGTAGTTCGCCCCGAAAAGCTCGGAAACGGCCCGGGCGCCGGGCTGGCCCGGCGCGTAGAGCTCGGCCACGACCTGGTCCGCGTCGACGACCTGGAAGCCCGCGTCGGCGAGGAGCTTCGCGACCGTCGATTTCCCGCTCGCGAGACCTCCTGTCAGCCCGACCCGCAAAGCCGGCATGTCCGGAGTCAGTTCTTCAGTCAGTGCTTCGTTGGGACTTCGATACCGAACCGCCGGCGGGCCGAGGTCAGGGTATTGGCCAAAAGCATCGCCACCGTCAGCGGCCCGACGCCGCCGGGCACGGGCGTGATCGCCGAGGTCTTCGGGGCCACCGCGGGGAAGTCGACGTCGCCGACCAGGGCGTAGCCCTTTTCGGCGAGAGTGGCGAGGCGCTTGGCGTCGTCGCCGACCAGACGCTTGGCGAGCTCGACATCCTGCACCCGGTTGATGCCGACGTCGACGACGACCGCGCCGTCACGCACATGCTCGGCGGTGATCATCCCGGGGCGCCCGACGGCGGCGACCAGCAGGTCGGCTTCACGGCAGATCGCCGCGAGATCGCGCGACTTCGAGTGGGCGATCGTCACCGTGCAGTTCTCGCGCAGCAGCAGGCCGGCCATCGGCTTGCCGACGATCGAGCTTCGCCCGACGATCACGGCGTGTCTGCCGGTGAGGGCGATGCCGTGGCGGTGCAGCGACTCGATGATGCCGGCGGGGGTGCAGGGGACGAAGCCGGGCTGGTCGAGCCAGAGCCGGCCGACGTTCACCGGGTGGAAGCC
>JBDTQT010000394.1:0-2820 GCA_039932055.1 Thermoanaerobaculia bacterium | reverse complement strand
AGATCGACTTGGCGTGGCCGAGGTGCAGATAGCCGTTGGGCTCGGGCGGAAAGCGCGTCTGGATGCTCGTGTGCTTGCCCGAGGCGAGGTCGGCCTCGACGATGTCGGCGATGAAATGTTTGCCCATGGGAATCAGCTCACTTCCGGAGGAGTCGGGGTCGCCTCGAGCACGCGGCGGGTCCGCGCCAACCGGGCGAGCACACGCTCTCTGCCGAGCAGGGCGAGGATATCGAACAGGCCGAAGCCGATGGGTTTCCCGGCCACGGCGACGCGCACCGCGTGGACGATCGCTCCCAGGCCGAGGCCGCGCACGGCGACGAAATCGTTGAGGAGTTTCTCGACCGCCGCGGCATCGAAGGCGGCGCCCGCCGGCAGCCCCGCGAGCGCGGAATGCAGCTCGGCGAGGAGCGCCGGCGCGCCGGCCGCCGTGCGGATCCGCTTGTCGAACGCCTTGGGGTCGTAGGTGAGCACCTCGTCGGCGACGAAGAACTCGTCGTAGTCGAGGATGTCACCCGAGACCTTGATGCGGTCGGCCGCTGCCGCGACGATGCCGCGCACGAGCTCGCGATCGACTGCCGAGGAGGGCGCCGGAATCCAGCCGGCCTGCTCGACGTAGGGCAGCGTCAGCGCCAACCGTTCGTTCACCGACAGCGCCTGCATGTAGCGCTCCTGGAACGACAGGAGCTTCTTCGGATCGAAGCTCGCCGCCGACTTGCCGACCCGCTCGAGGGAGAAATTCGCGATCTGCTCGGGCAGCGCGAGCATCTCGGTCTTGTCGTCGAGCGACCAGCCGAGGAGCAGGAGGTAGTTGAGGATCGCCTCGGGCAGGAAGCCGGCGATGCGATAGAAGTCGGTGATCACCGGGTTGAAGGTCTCCGGAGAGACCGCGAGCTTCAGCCGGTCGGCGATCCGCCGGCCGTGCTGGTAGAGCTCGGCGAACTCCGGGTTCTTCAGGTACTTGTCGAGTTTGCGCTTCGACAGCTTCACCCGGCTGCCGGGCTCGGCGACAACCGGAAGGTGGGCGAACTGCGGCAGCGGCGCCCCGAGACCCGCGAAGATGAAGATCTGCCGCGGCGTGTTCGGCAGGTGCTCCTCGGCGCGGATGACGTGGGTGATCGCCATCTCGACATCATCGACGACGCTCGCCAGATGGTAGAGACAGGTACCGTCGGCACGCTGGATCACGTGGTCGGCCTCGGCCGCCCACTCGCTTTCGACCGTGCCGCGCACCAGATCGTCGATGCGGCAGACACCTTCGCGCGGCATCTTGAGCCGCACCGCGGAGGTCCGGCCCTCGGCCTCGAACTTTTCCCGCGCGGCCTCACTCTCGGCGGCCCAGCGGCGGCTGGCGACATAGGGGCGCTTCGCCGCCTCGGCCTCGGCGCGTTCGGCGGCCGTCTCCTCGGGGCGCGCGTAATCACGGTAGGCGACACCGGCCGCGAGGAGCTTCTCGACCGCTGTTTGATAGAGCGCCAAACGCTCCGACTGATAGTAGGGAGCGTGCGGTCCGCCGACCTCGGCCCCTTCGTCCCAGTCGATCCCCAGCCAGCGGAAGCCGTCGAGGATCGGCGCCAGGGCGTCGGCGAGATTGCGCTGCGTGTCGGTGTCGTCGACCCGCAGGATGAACTGGCCGCCATGGCGGCGGGCGAAGAGCCAGTTGAAAAGCGCCGTGCGCACCCCGCCGATGTGCAGGTAACCGGTGGGCGAAGGGGCGAAACGGACGCGGGGAGCTGCCGAAGGCGGAGCGGAGAGGGTCACGGCCGGGCTCTTTTCAGTCGCATGGAGCGCGCTCGACGCCTCCTTGGGATCGCGGCCGGGCGGAGCTCGAAGAATTGGCGGAGAGAGGGGGATTCGAACCCCCGATACAGGTTGACCCCGTATGACGGTTTAGCAAACCGTTGCCTTAAGCCACTCGGCCATCTCTCCGCGCACCAGACTAGGCCTGCGGATCTTACAATAGACTTCGCTTCTCATGACCAGCTCCGATCCGCGCGACGGCGACGTCGCCCAGCTCTCGATCAACACGCTGCGCTTTCTCGCCGTCGACATGGTCGAGAGAGCGAAGTCCGGCCACCCCGGGGCGCCGCTCGGTCAGGCGCCGATGGCCTGGCTGCTGTGGACCCGCTTCCTCCGCCACGACCCGGCCGATCCGCGCTGGCCAAACCGTGACCGCTTCGTCCTGTCGTGCGGCCACGCGTCGGCGATGCTCTACGGACTCCTGCATCTCGCCGGCTACGACCTGCCGATTGCCGAGCTCGAGCGCTTCCGCCAGCTCGGCTCGAAGACTCCCGGCCATCCGGAGTTCGGTCACACCGTGGGCGTCGAGACGACCACCGGCCCGCTCGGCCAGGGCCTCGCCACCGCCGTCGGCATGGCGATCGCTCGCGAGCAGCTCGCGGCCCGATACCGTGAGGGCGGGGCGCCACTCTTCGACTATCGCACCTGGGTGATCGTCTCGGACGGCGACCTGATGGAGGGGATCGCCAGCGAAGCCGCCTCGCTCGCCGGACACCTGAAACTCGGCAGCCTCAAGGTGCTCTACGATTCGAACCATATTTCGATCGACGGCTCGACCGAGCTCGCCTTCACCGAACAGGTCGACCGTCGCTTCGCGGCCTACGGCTGGAACGTGATCGAGGTCGCCGACGGCAACGACCTCCAGGCCCTCAGCGCGGCGATGACCATCGCCGAGGCTGAGGTCGCCCGCCCGACCCTCATCGTCGTGCGCACCCACATCGGCTTCGGCAGTCCGCACAAACAGGACAGCGCCGAGTCCCATGGCGCGCCGCTCGGCGCCGAGGAGACCCGGCTCACCAAGGC
>JBDTQT010000393.1:0-2827 GCA_039932055.1 Thermoanaerobaculia bacterium | reverse complement strand
CCGGAGATCGGCCGTCAGTTCAACGACAAGCACCATTCGACCGTCATGTACTCGGTCGACAAGATCCTGAAGTTGCGCGGCACGGACGCCGAGCTCGAGCGCACGCTCGATGGCATGACGCGACACCTCGCCTGAGGGTGACCGGGGTCGTTCAGGAAAAGCTGCGGAAATCCGGCGGAGAGTCTGTTCAAATCCTTCGCGAGCTCTTTTTTCCGCATTCCTTCGGGTTCTCTCCACAGCCCGGCTTCCACAGCCGAGGCGCCCGTGACCCCCTTCCCGGCAGGGATCCGGCGAGCTTTCCGCAGATCCGCCGGCATCTAGCTACGACTACGGCTATGTTATGTTTTCATCTCTTAGTACCCGGAGCTTCTAGCGGAGAATCAAGTTATGGAACTACGCCTTCGGCGTGACCTCTTCCTCGCAGAACTGAGCCCGATGCAGGGGATCGTCGAGCGTCGCACGACGATCCCGGTTCTGTCGCACATCCTCCTGCGGACGGCCGGCAAGAGCCTGCAGCTCGCGGCCACCGATCTCGATGTGTCGCTGACCAGCTCGGTCGCTGCCGAAGTCGAAAGCGAAGGCGCGCTCGCCGTCCAGGCCAAGAAGTTCACCGAGATCGTCCGTTCGGTCGTCGCCGACGAAGTGCGGCTCAAGGTCGAGGACGAGCGCACGCTTCTCGTCCATGCGGGCAAGGCGCGCTTCCGCATGCACGGCCTGCCGGCGGCCGATTTTCCGTCGCTGCCGACGGTCGATGGCAAGCCGAAGATGGAGGTGCCGCTCGGCAGCCTCCGCCGTCTGGTCGGCAAGATTCTCTTCGCGGTCTCCGGCGAGGACTCGCGTTTCCAGCTCTCCGGAGCGCTGCTGAAGATCAAGGCCAATTCGATCGAGCTCGTGGCGACCGACGGCCACCGGCTGGCACTCATCGAATCGCCGCACGAGTTCAAAGGGGCGGTCGAAGATGCCGTTCTGGTGCCGCGCAAGGCTCTGCAGGAGCTTTTGCGCATGGAGGGCGACGGCAACGTCATCTTCCGGCGCGGCGAGCACCACCTCTCTTTCTCGGTAGGTGGGCGCGAGATGACCTGCCGGGTGCTGGAGGGGAGCTTCCCCGACTACGACCGGGTGATCTCACGCGGCAACGACAAGAAAGCGGTCCTCGACAGGAAGCCGCTCGCCGAAGCGGTTCGCCGGGTGGCGATCATGACCGGCGAGCGCAATCGCGGTGTACGCCTCGAGTTCTCGGGTGGCGAGCTCGCCATCGCCGCCGCCAATCCGGATCTCGGCGACGCCAGCGAAAGCCTCGGCTGTGACGTCACCGGTGGCGATATCAAAATCGGCCTGAACCCCGACTATCTGGGCCATTTCCTGGACGCCGTCGAGACCGACAAGGTTCTGCTCGAGCTCAAGGACGAGAACAGCCAGTGCGTCGGCTCGCCGCAACCGGAAGAGGGCAAGGGGATCGCCGGAGAGCGCTACCTCTGCGTCATCATGCCGATGCGGATCTGAACCCGCCACGGATAGCCGCAGAGCCTGGAGCGCCCGCAGTGTCTGAAGCGCCCACCCCGGGTCCAGCGGACACCGCGACGCTCCGTCGGCTTCGAGCAGCCCGCTTTCGCGCGCTCACCCCGATCGATTGGCGGCCGACTGCCGGTTGGAACCTGATCCACGGCCCCAACGGCTCGGGCAAGAGCAGCGTCCTCGAAGCGATATACCTCACCGCCACCGGCAGGAGTTTTCGCACGCCGGCCCTCGCCGAGTGCTGCGCCCGCGGAGAAGAGAGCTTCCTCGTCCAGACGAAAGTCGAGCGCGGAGGCTCGTGGGACCTCGGGCTGGCCTACTCCGCGTCCGCGGACGGCCGCCGGCTCACCCTGCAGGACAAGCCGTCGGCGCTCGCCGACCACCTGGCGCTGCTGCCGGTCGTCGCCTGGAGCGAGGCCGAACGCGAGCTGGTCACCGGCCCCGCCGTCGCGCGCCGACGCTTCCTCGATCGTGCGGCGCTGCTGCTCAGGCCGCCGCGCCTCGCCGAACATGCCGAGTTGTACCGCGCGCTGGCGCAGAAGCGCCACCTCCTGGCGGCGCGCGGGAGGGACTCCGCCGCCGAGCTCGGCGCCTGGAACGAGCTCCTGGCGCCGCTCGTCGCCCGTCGCGCGAGAGAACGCGCCGACCTGGTGGGGCGGCTCGAGACCGCGGCGAGCTCCCTGCTGGCCCGCCACGGCGCCGATCTGCCGCCGCTGCGGCTCACCTATCAACCGTCGCCGGCGAACGCTCTCGCCGGCGCTACGGCGGTCGCCGAGGCCTTGGCCGCCGCCGCCAGCGGCGAGCGCGAGCGCGGCCAACCGCTCGTCGGACCGCAGCGCGATCGCGTGGAGATCCTGCTCGACACCGCCGCCGCGCGACGTTCGCCCTCGGCGGGCGAACGAAAAGTCCTCGTGTTGTCGCTGCTCGCCGGCCTCGCTCAACTGCTTTCAGCGACTGGCCGAGCACCGCTGGTGCTGCTCGACGACCTCGACGCCGAGCTCGATCGTGAGCGTCTCGGCCTCGCCGTCGCGCTGTTTACCGACGCCCCGCAGATCCTCGCCACCAGCAGCCGTGCGGAGGTCTTCGCGGGATGCGCGCCAGGGCTCCGCTGGAGCCTTGCGAAGGGTGCCATCTCGGACGTTCCATCAAGCGGCTAACTTATTTATTTTCAGCACTTTGCCGCTTGTCTGACGAGCCGACCGTGTGATACAGTTCTGCGGTTCGACAAGCCTCCGGAGAACCCCACTTTGGCCAAGCCTCAAACCCCCCAGCAAGCCTCCTATACCGCCGAGGACATCAAGGTCCTCAAAGG
>JBDTQT010000392.1:0-2838 GCA_039932055.1 Thermoanaerobaculia bacterium | reverse complement strand
GGCTACTACGTCTCCACCAACGAGAACAACTACAACGCCTGGGCGTTCGAACGGCCGAGAATGATCCAGGGCCTCTCGGCGCAGTCGCGCAAGGCGGTGGGGTTCGCGGACAACCTGCTCATGCCGGCCGACGTCGATGGCATCGTCGCGCCGCCGGCGGGAGCCCCCGAGCTTTACTACACTTTTCTCGACGGCACTTTTCACGGTGGCAGCGACCGGCTCGAGTTGCGCGCCTTCCATGTCGACTGGGTAACGCCGGCGAATTCGACGTTCACGGTCGTCGGTAGCCCCGCGGTCGCGGCGTTCACCTACACCGTTTGCGGCTTCTTCAACTTCGATTGCGTGGCGCAGCTCGGGACGGGGCAGAAGGTGGATGCGCTGTCGGAATGGCCGATGTTTCGCTTCGCCTACCGCCGGTTCGGTGACCATGAGAGTCTGGTCGGCAACTTCACCGTCCCGGTCTCGGCGCGAGCGGCGCTGCGCTGGTTCGAGCTCCGCGGCAGCGGCGCGGCGTGGACGCTCTTCCAGCAGGGGACCTACGATCCGGACGCGACCGCCTCCCGTTTCATGGGCTCGCTCGCGATGGATCGCATCGGCTCGATCGCGCTCGGCTACTCCGCCTCTTCGGCGGCCGTCTCGCCGGCGATTCGCTACGCTACGCGGCTCGCCGGCGACCCGGCCGGCACCCTGGGGACGGAAGCGACGCTCATCGCCGGCGTCGGATCGCAGACCGGCTCCAATCGCTGGGGCGACTACTCCGCGATGACCATCGATCCCGCCGACGAGTGCACCTTCTGGTACACCAGCGAGTACTACACGGCAAGCTCCAGCAGCACCTGGGCGACGCGCATCGGCGCCTTCCGGGTGCCGCAATGCACCGGCCTTTTCTTCGACAATTTCGAGACCGGCGGAACGACGCGCTGGAGCGCCACGGCTCCTTGACGCGACTGCTCGCGCGACCGGGGGTGGCCGGCCTGCTCCTGCTCGTCGTGGTCTCCTCTGCCGGCTGCCGACCTGAGCCGCCGCCGGCGGCCGCACCGCTGCCGTTCGCGACCGTGGGCTACCAGG
The DNA here is from genome assembly GCA_039932055.1 of Thermoanaerobaculia bacterium. Taxonomy (GTDB): domain Bacteria; phylum Acidobacteriota; class Thermoanaerobaculia; order Multivoradales; family JAGPDF01; genus JAGPDF01. The sequence goes on along the minus strand of JBDTQT010000392.1, from coordinate 1,770 downwards.
ACATCGTCGTCGATCAGGCGCTCTACGGCAGCTTCGATCCGGCGACCGGCGTTCATACCTGCGCCGACGAATCGCGCGACAGCTTCGTGCTCGCCGCCGGCGAGAGCCGCAGTTACACGGTCACGCTCACCGGCCCTTCGGAGATGCTCCTCGGCGGCTGCGTGGAGGGAGCGCTCCCGGGGGACGCCGCGGATCTCGCCCTCGCTGTCGAGGCGCGCGCCGGCAATACGCAGGAGGAGAGAGTCGCGCTCGCCGAGGGCGCGCCGGGGACGAGCGGATCCGGCTGGCGCATGCGGCGGATCGCGCTCGCCGGACTTCCCGTCGGCCGTGAGCTGCGTTTCGAGCTGAGCGCAGCACTGCCGCCGGGCGCCCGCGCCTTCGTCGATACTTTCGCGGTGCGCAGCGCGCTCGCGACTGCCGCGGCGCCGGCCGCCCGTCGCACGATACTCATTTCGCTCGATGCGTTTCGCGAGGATGCCATCGGCGCGATCGGAGGGGGCGGCGGGCGCACGGTGACCCCGGAGCTCGACCGCCTGCTCGCCGAGTCCGAGCGCTTCTCGCCGAGCTGGTCGGAGGAGATCTCGACCAAGACCTCGCACGCTTCGATGCTCACCGGCCTGCCGGTCGACCTCCACGGCGTCGATCGCGAGGAGCGGCCGCTGGCGCCCGAGATCTCGACGCTCGCCGAGCGCCTGCGCGCGGCCGGGGCGGCGACCGGCGCTTTCATGCAGATCGCGCCGTTCTTCGCCGAGAAGTTCGCCCTCAACCAGGGTTTCGACACCTACCGGCTCAAGGCCTGGACGGTTCCGCAGGAGCTGCGGCTCGCGGCGGAGTGGGCGGGCGCGCATCGCCAGGGGAGCTCGTTCCTCTTCGTGCATCTCTACGGCGCGCACTCGGATTTCGGCATCCTGCCGTACGAAGCGAACGGCGTCACCCGGGCGACCGTGGCGGAGAAGTTCGGCGTCGCGGACTACGGCTGCGCCGGCGAAGTCTGCGCCAGCCGCCGGCTCCTGGCGATCAACTACCGGGCGCTCGAAGCGCTGCCGCGCGAAAAGGAGATCACGCGCTGGCTCTACGATCGCGGCGTCGAGACGCTCGACCGGCAGCTGGGGGTCTTCTTCGCCGAGCTGCGGCGCGCCGGACTCTGGGACGACACGCTCATCGTGTTGACCGGCGACCACGGCGAGGCGTTCGGCGAGCACGGCTACTTCCTGCACACGACGCCGCACGAGGAGACGCTGCGCGTGCCGCTGCTGGTGAAATGGCCGCGTTCGGCCGCCCGCGCCGGGGTCACGACGAGCCGCTTCTCGACCGCGCTCGACATCGCGCCGACGATCCTCGGCTATTTTGGACTACCCGCCGACGATCTTCCGGGACACGACCTGGAGAAGCCACCGGAGCGCGGTGCCCGGCTCATGTTGTCGAAAGACGCCGTGCGGGTGGACGATCTCAAGCTCGTGCTGGCGACGCCGGAGTTTCCGCGTGCCCTTTACGATCTCGCGGCCGATCCGGGGGAGCAGACGAATCTTCTGCCGGGGCGTGCGGTCGATGCTTCCCGGTTGGAGGAGATTCGCCGGCTGGCTCTCGCTGCGGCTTCGCGGCGGATGGGGGTGGCTGCGAATGGGGCGGTGGAGGCGCAGCCGTTTACCCCAGAGGAACGCGAGCAGTTGCGGTCGCTGGGGTATCTGTAGCGGCTGTTGCGAGTTCGCCGGCGGTCGGCGGCGGTATCGCCGGATCCCCGGTGCTCGGTCGGGACCCCGGAAATCGGAT
>JBDTQT010000391.1:0-2846 GCA_039932055.1 Thermoanaerobaculia bacterium | reverse complement strand
GACCTCATCGTCATCGTCGCGGTGACGCTCGCCTGGGCGCTCGCCTGTTCCTGGTGCGGCGCCGCGCGCGTCGCGCGGCTCGACCCGATGGTGGCATTGCGCTCATGATGGAGGGCGCATGACGATCGCCATCTCGATGCGGGCCGTCGACAAGAGTTACCGCGACGCCGCTCGGACGGTCGAGGTCTTGCGCGGCGTCGACCTCGAGGTCGAGGCCGGGGAGCGCGTGGCGATCGTCGGGCCCTCGGGGTCGGGCAAGTCGACGCTGCTGCATCTCGCGGGGGGGCTCGACCGGCCAGATGCCGGCGAGATCGAGGTCGGCGGCCGGTCGCTGGCGGCGCTCTCCGCCACCGAGCTGGCCGCTTTCCGTAACCGGACGATCGGTTTCGTCTTCCAGTTCCAGCAGCTCCTCGCAGATTTCACCGCCCTCGAGAACGTGATGATTCCGGGCCGGATCGCCGGTATGCCGGCGTCCGAGCTTGCCCAGCGGGCCCGCCGACTGCTCGATCAGGTGGGGATGGCGGAGCGCGAGGAGCACTTTCCGTCGCAGCTCTCCGGCGGGGAGCAGCAGCGGGTGGCGCTCTGTCGCGCGCTGCTGCTCGATCCACCCCTGCTCCTGGCCGACGAGCCCACGGGCAGCCTCGACCCGGAGTCGGGAGCGGCGGTCGTCGAGCTTCTCGAGGCCCTGCAGAGCGGCCGCGGGATGACTGCGATCATCGTCACCCACAATCCGGTCCTGGCACGGCGGTGTGATAGAATTTTGACCTTGGCGGGGGGGGCGCTGCACTTCGAAAGTGCTTGATTTGCAAGCACTTCGAGGCTTTTCCTGAAGGAGCCGAAAGTGTTCGAGAAGTTCAACGAAAAGGCGCGTCGGGCGCTCTTTTTCGCCCGCTACGAGGCCTCGAAGCTCGGCAGCCGCGTCATCGAGTCCGAGCACGTCCTGCTCGGCATCCTGCGGGAAGGGGAGGAGACGGTCACCGAGCTCTTCCGCAGGTTCCACGCCCGGCCGGAGGACGTTCGGCGCGAGATCGAAGGGGAGCGGGTTTTCGTCGAGCGGATCTCCTCGACCGCCGAGCTTCCGCTCTCCGAGGAATCCAAGAAGATCCTCGCCTACGCCGCCCACGAAGCCGAATCGATGCTTCATCCCGCGGTCGGTTCCGAGCACCTGCTGGTGGGTATCCTGCGCGTCGAAGGCTCTGTCGCGGCGGGCATCCTGACCCAGCAGAGCTTCGACGTCTACACCCTGCGGGAAGAGGTTCTATCGATGGCCAAGGAGCGCGAGGCCTCGCTGCAGAAAAAGGAGCTGCCGTTCCTTTCGGAGTACAGCCGCGATCTCACCGCGCTCGCCACCCAGGGGAGCTTCGACCCGCTGATCGGCCGCGAGCGCGAGGTCGAGCGCATCGTCCAGATCCTCTCGCGCCGTACCAAGAACAACCCGATTCTTTTGGGCGAGCCCGGCGTCGGCAAGACGGCAATCGTCGAGGGACTGGCTCTGCGCATCGTCGAAGGGCGGGTGCCGATCTTCCTCGCCCAGAAGCGGGTGCTGGCGCTCGACCTGTCGCTGATCGTCGCCGGCACCAAGTACCGCGGGCAGTTCGAGGAGCGCCTCAAGGGCATCCTCAAGGAGCTCAAGGACTCGAAGGACATCATCGTCTTCGTCGACGAGATCCACTCGCTCATCGGTGCCGGATCTGCCGAGGGTTCGCTCGATGCCGCCAATATCCTCAAGCCGGCATTGTCGCGCGGCGAGGTGAGCTGCATCGGCGCGACGACCATCAAGGAGTACCGCAAGTTCATCGAAAAGGATCGCTCGCTGCTCAGGCGCTTTCAATCGGTTCAGGTCTCGCCGCCGAACCAGGAAGAGACGCTGCAGATCCTCGACGGCGTCAAGGACCGCTACGAGTCGTTCCACAAGGTACGCTACTCCGGCGAAGCGTTGAAGCGGGCGATCTACCAGACGTCGCGCTACATCACCGACCGCTTCCAACCCGACAAGGCGATCGACGTGATCGACGAAGCGGGTGCCAAGGTCAAGCTGCGCAAAGTCAAGGATACGCAGAACCTGCGCCGCCTCGAGCAGGAGATCCGCCAGGTGGTGCGCGAGATGAAGACCGCGATCTCGGAGAAGAACTTCGAGTCCGCGGTTTTCCTGCGCGAGCGCGAAATCGAGCTGCGCGAGGACCTCGAGCGCATGGGTGCGGTCGGCAACGAGGACGCCGAGTTGGAAGTGACCACCCGGGACATCGAGGAGGTCATCGCCGCCTGGACGGGAATTCCCGTCTCGAGCCTGCAGGAGGACGAGGCCGAGCGCCTGCTGCACATGGAAGAGACCCTGCGCCAACACATCGTCGGACAGGAGATGGCGATCTCGGGGATCTCCCGCGCCATTCGCCGCTCGCGCCTGGGCGTCGCCAATCCGCAGCGGCCGATGGGATCGTTCATCTTCCTGGGGCCTTCGGGAGTGGGCAAGACCGAGGTGGCGCGGCGGCTCGCGGAGTTCCTCTTCGGCTCACAGCATGCGCTGGTGCGCTTCGACATGAGCGAATATATGGAGAAGCACGCGGTGTCCAAGCTCATCGGCTCACCTCCGGGCTACGTCGGCCACGAGGAGGGCGGGCAGCTGACCGAGCGGGTCCGCCGTCAGCCCTATTCGCTGGTGCTTTTCGACGAGATCGAGAAGGCGCATCCCGACGTCGCCAACGTCCTGCTGCAGATCCTCGACGACGGCACCCTGACCGACTCCTACGGCAATCAGGTGGACTTCAAGAACACGCTCCTGCTGATGACCTCCAACATCGGGTCGAAGCTGGTGCTGCGCGGCGGCCGAATGGGTTTCGGCAGCCAGG
>JBDTQT010000390.1:0-2856 GCA_039932055.1 Thermoanaerobaculia bacterium | reverse complement strand
TTCCTGAGCAGCGCGACCTCGGCTGCTCCTTCGGCAGCGAGCGGCGCGGCGAGCAGCTCCTGCACCCGGGTCTCGATGCGCGCCGAAGCGGCAGCGTCCGGGCGAAACGGGACCTCTCCCGGATGCCGACCCGCCACGAGCTTCGCCGTCGCTTCGAAGGCGCCCTGTGGCTGGGTCGTGGCGCAGCCGGCGAGGACACCGATCCCGAGGAACAGAGTGCCGAGTCGAAGAGCGGCGCTCACCGCGACCTCCGGAGGATTCTCGTCATACTTTCGCGCCGCGCAGCCGTAGCGCGTTGCCGATGACCGACACCGAGCTGAAAGCCATCGCCGCCGCCGCGACGATCGGCGACAGCAGCAGCCCGAAGAACGGATAGAGGATGCCGGCGGCGAGCGGAATCCCGGCCGAGTTGTAGACGAAGGCGAAGAACAGGTTCTGGCGAATGTTGGCCATCGTCGCGCGCGACAGCTGACGCGCGCGCACGATGCCTCTGAGGTCGCCCTGCACCAGCGTCACCCCGCCGCTCTCCATCGCCACGTCGGTGCCGGTGCCCATGGCGATGCCGACTTGCGCCTGGGCGAGCGCCGGGGCATCGTTGATACCGTCGCCCGCCATCGCGACAAAACGCCCTTCGCCCTGCAGGCGCTTCACCACCTCGACCTTCTGGTCCGGCAGAACCCCGGCGATCACTTCGTCGAGCCCGAGGCTTCTCGCTACCGCGTCGGCGGTCGTCTGGCTGTCGCCGGTGACCATGACGATGCGGATCCCCTCCTCATGCAGCGCCCGGATGGCCTCGGCAGTCGACTCCTTGATCGGATCCGCCACGCCGACGAGCCCCGCACAGCGCCCATCGACGGCGACAAACATCACCGTCTGGCCTTCGCCGCGCAGTGACTCGGCCCGCGCCTCGAGCTCGCCCACTTCGACTCCCGACTCCTTCATCAGTGCGAGATTGCCGAGCGCCACGGCCCGATTCCCGACCTTCCCCCGCACTCCCTTACCGGTGACCGAGGCGAAATCCTGCGCCTCCTCGAGCACCAACTTGCGCTCCTCGGAGCCGGCGACGATCGCCGCGGCGAGCGGGTGCTCGCTGCCACGTTCGAGGCTCGCCGCAAGACGCAGGAGCTCGGCCTCATCGAATCCCGCGGCCGGAGACAGCGTGACCAGCTTCGGTTTGCCGGCAGTCAGCGTTCCGGTCTTGTCGACGACCAGGGTGTCCACCTTGCGCAGGGTCTCGATCGCTTCCGCATTGCGAAACAGAACCCCGATGGAAGCACCCTTGCCCGTGGCCACCATGATCGACATCGGCGTCGCGAGGCCGAGGGCACAGGGGCAGGCGATGATCAGTACCGCCACCGCGTTGATCAAAGCGTGCGCCATCCTCGGCTCGGGGCCAAAGACCGCCCAGACCCCGAAGGTCAGGGCGGAGATCGCGATGACGATCGGTACGAACCAACCGGCGACCTGGTCCGCCAACCGCTGGATCGGCGCCCGGCTGCGCTGGGCCTGGGCGACCATGGCGACGATGCGCGCCAGGAGCGTGTCGGAGCCCACTTTCTCCGCGCGAATGATCAGCGCGCCGTTGCCGTTGATCGTGGCGCCGACGACCCGGTCCCCGATGTGCTTCTCCACCGGAATCGGCTCCCCGGAGACCATCGACTCGTCAATCGAGCTCGCGCCGTCGAGCACCAGCCCATCGACCGGAACCTTTTCGCCCGGGCGCACCCGAAGGCGCTCGCCGACTCGCACCGCCTCGAGCGGCACGTCCTCCTCGCTGCCGTCGTCGCGCAGGCGGCGCGCCGACTTCGCCGCCATGCCGAGGAGCCGGCGAATCGCCGCGCCGGTTTCACTTCGGGCCTTGAGCTCGAGCACCTGGCCGAGAAGGACGAGGACGGTGATCGCCGCAGCGGCCTCGAAATAGACCCCGACGCCGCCGTCCGCCTCGCGGAAGGCCGCCGGAAAGATCCGCGGAAAGAGCGTCGCCACGACGCTGAAGAGATAGGAGACGGCGACGCCCAGACCGATGAGGGTGAACATGTTGAGGCTGCGGTTCTTGACCGAAACCACGGCGCGAACGTAGAACGGCCACGCCGCCCAGAGGCAAACCGGCGTCGCCAGCGCCAGGCCCAGCCAGTTCCGCAGCGCCGGCCAGATCCAATGCCCGAAGTCGAGGCCGACGACCATTCCCATCGTCAGCACCATCGTCGCCGCCGCGAACGGCAGCGAGATCCAGAAGCGCCGCTTCATGTCGACGTACTCGGGGTTGGGCCCCTCCTCGACGGTCACCGTGCGGGGCTCGAGCGCCATGCCGCAGATCGGGCAGCTCCCGGGGCCGTCGCGCACGATCTCCGGATGCATCGGGCAGGTCCATTCGGTTCGCGTCGCCGCCGCAGTCGGCATCTCCGGTTCGAGCGCCATGCCGCACTTCGGGCAGGCGCCCGGCCGGTCGCTCTCGACCTCCGGATCCATCGGGCAGATCCACTTCGTGCCGACCGGCACCGCCTCAGGCGGCACGGCGGACGTGCTCCCCATAGCCTCCCGTTGCCCGCCCAGGAACTTCTCCGGGTTGGCCTCGAACTTGGCCTTGCAGGAGCCGGAGCAGAAGAAATAGCTCTGCCCGGCGTGCTCCGCGCGGTGCTTGGCCGTGGCCGGATCGACCGTCATGCCGCAGACGACGTCGAGGACGCCGGCGGGCGATGCCTGCAGGGGCTCCTCCGCGAGCACCCGCAAGGAGCGACTCGAGGGGGGCGCCGCCGCTCCGCCCGCCGGGGGTTCCATCAGATCTCGACCTTCTTCACCGGTTCGCCGCAGCCGAGCATCTTCGAGCCGTAGTAGGGGTTCTTCACCGCGCCGGTC
>JBDTQT010000389.1:0-2866 GCA_039932055.1 Thermoanaerobaculia bacterium | reverse complement strand
ACGGCGGAGGATCCGGCCACTCCAGCGGCCGCTGGAACCGTCCGGTGCGACCGCACCAACGGACCACCGACCAGGTAGATCTCATCCATTTTCCCGGCCGAGGCCCAATGCGCAAAACCCAGCTTGTCGCGCGACGTGCCGTTGCCCTGGCTCACCAGGTGCCAGCCTTCGGGGGCGCGTGCGGTGAGCTCGAATTCGACGAGCTCGTCCTGACCGGACGAAGGGCCCGTCGCCTGCCCGAACTGCGCGTACCAGAAGCCACTGCCGGCGAGGTAGACGCCCTCCGGCGAGACGATGCCGGCGGTGTCGCGGAAGCCGCGCTGGTACTCCTCCTTCTGCGCACCGAGGCCGAAGTCGAACTTGCCGCCGTAGGTGAGATGCAACGCTCCGCCGCCCTCCGGCAGGCGGACCCGGTAGCGGCGCAGGCCGGCAGCGCTACCTTCGCCGCCGTTGTTGCCGAGGAAGGGGGCCACATCGCCCAGCGGAACCTCGGCGACCGGCGGCAGCGAAAAGGAGATCGCGAGCTGGCTGTTGAGCAGGAACTCGACCGTGCCGCCGGCCAGCAGGAGCATCCGGTCGTCGACCGCCAGAGTCCGAGCTGCAGGATCGAGCCCGACGGTGAGCCGATGCGCAACCGTCAAGGCCGAGCTCGCCGCAGGCAAGGGGAGCGCGGCGCTCGCGAGCCCGAGGCCCGCGAAGACCAGCCGCCGGCGGAGACGGCGAGTGCTCATGGCGCACTTCCCGACGGCGGCACCGGCGGCGGGGTCGCCGCAGTCGGCGCAGTCGGCGCAGGCGCCGGCGGGACCGGCGGCATGGACGGCATGGGCGCAGTCTCCGCGGACGGCGGAACCGGCGGCGCAGGGGGCTTCTCGGGCGTCCGCCGGAAGAAGGCGGTGAGCGTGGTCGACTTCCCCTCGCGCAGCACCTCGAAGCGCGCCGAGTCTCCCCAGCGCTTGCCGGACATCAGCCGGTTGAGCGTCTCCTGCTCGGCGATCGGCGTGCCATCCATCGCCACGAGTTGGTCGCCGGCGGCGAATCCGGCGGCGGCAGCGACCGACTCCTCCTCGACCCGGATCACCTTCAGCGGCTGGCCGGGATCGCGCTCCGGCGCCGAGAGACCGAGCACGGGGTAGAGCGGATCCTGCTCCGGCGGCACCCCCCAGAAGAAGTCGGCGAAAGAGGCGCGCGCCGCGACCACCGGCAGGTGGCTCTTCGGATCCTCGATGCGCACCGGAATGATCGACGCCGTCCGGCCCTTGAAAGTGAGGCGCGCCTGGCGCTCGGCACCGAGGCCGTAGGCGACGTGGCCTTCGCCGATCAGCACCACCATGATCGCGCGTTCGCCGTCCGGCTCGCGATGCCGCGCCAACGCCTTGAGCGCGTTGTGCGCCATCGCCGCGTCCCAGGTGCACTGCGCGGTGAACATGCCCTCGAACATCTCCGTGGACATGCCGCCGTGCAGGCCGTCGTCGCCGAAGAAGGCGCGGAAGAGGCGGCGGTATTCGGCGCTGTCGGTGTCGATCTTTTCCGGCAGGAGCTCGCGCTGCTCGGGAGTGAGCGCCTGGAGCCCCTCCTTGCGCGCCGTCTGCACGACCTTGCGCGGCACGTTCAGACCGAACATCCGCAGACCGTTGCGGTGCGCGAAGTCGAAGATCGGCCGGTAGTACTCCCAGTGATAGCCCCAGTTCTTGTACCACCGCGACTGCGCGAGGAAGTCGGCCTCGGTGTAGGCCGGGTCGGTGGACCACTTGTCGAGCATCGCCTGCTCGCCGGCGGGATACATCTCGAGGCCGATGAGCACCTTGCGGCCGCGGCGCTGGAGCTCCTCGAGCGTCCGCAGCTGCACCTGATGGAATTCGTAGTCGGTGTGGCTCTCGCCGACGAAGAGGAGCTCGACGCCATCGAGCCGCGCGGCGAGCTCGGCGGCGGTGATGACGTCGCCCTTCGCCGTGTCGGTGACGCCGTCGAGCACCACCGGCGCCTCGCGGCCGCTGCGCGCCGGATCGCCGATCGGCAGATCGAGGATCTTCTCCTCGGCGAGGAGGCAAGGCGGACCTGCGAGCGCCAGAAGAAGCGCCGCGACGACGGTCAGGGCGCGGGCCGGCAAAAGGTTCAAGGACGATCGACGCATGGGATCACCTCGGCACGACGGCAGGCAACGGGGTCAGGGAACGGCGAGCGTCCGGCTGATCCGGGCGCGGTCAACCGCATCCTAGGCCGAGCTCCCCGGACGGTGGCCGTCTCATCGGGTGGGGCGCGGGCCCTACGGTTCGCGCAGCGGCTCGAGGGCGGTGAGCAGGTCGCGCGCGGCGACGGCGCGCAGCCGCCAACGAGTGGCGGAATTTCACGCCAATCTGGCCAAACAACCATGAAAATCCGTCATCGCCTGGTGGATTTTCACAGTTTCTGGTTCGTCAGCCGGACGTCTCGGGCCGTTCGCCGGACCCGGCTCCCGGCGACGTCGACGCTGCCACCGCCGTCAGGCCCTCGTCGGCGGCGCCGCGCTTCAGCCACTCCGGGCCGCGCAGACGCAGCGCCTCGACGCGCTCGTCGGCGAGGGCGCGTGCCCGGCGCACCATGCCGAGCTGGCGCATGGCGAGCACTACCGCGACCTCGATGCCCAGCAGGATCAGCCCGAGCCAGCCCTCGCCGGTCATCGCCACGGCGACCGCTCCGGCGCAGAACAGCAGCACGACCAGATAGAGCACCGGGACGACTCGGCGGTGCCGGCTTGCGAGGTCGGCGAGCAGGTGGTGGAGATGCTGGCGGTCGCCGCGGAACATCCGCCCGACGCGCCGGCCGACCGGCGCCCCGTCGCCTTCGAAGAAGCGCACCACCATCACCAGCAGGGTGTCGATGACCGGCA
>JBDTQT010000388.1:0-2866 GCA_039932055.1 Thermoanaerobaculia bacterium | reverse complement strand
ACCGGCTCCAGGTCGATGGCCGCCCGTCGGCGGCCACTCCCGCGGACGCGCTGGGCGAGCCTGGCGCTCAGCGGGAAAAGACGGCGCCGTGGGGGTTCCCCGCGCCCTGAAAGCCGTGCGGCCAAGGGCGGTCGGAGAAGCTGAAGCCGACCTTGCCGTCCCCCGCGGCATCGCGGAAGCTCTCATCGAGCGTCAGCGCTCCGGTCGCGAGGTCGAGCTTCATCAGGTAGAGGCGATTGTCGCCCGGCCCGCCGGGCGTCGCGACGAGGCGCCGGGTGGCAGGGTCCCAGGCGCTCCAGTGCGGCTCGAAGGTCGCGCTGGGCACCAGCCGTGAGACTTCGACCGGTTTCTCGCCGCGAGACAGATCGAGCACGACGAAGCCGTGCAGGACGGGAACGCTCTGGACGAGGTAGTTGCCGGCGATCGTCGGCACACCGCACCAGTTGCCGGGAAAGGTGTAGACCAGCTTCGCGGTGGGAGTGGGCGTCTCGATCCCGGTCACGCGCTCGATCCCGCAGCCGAGCGTCTGGATGTAGACCGCGCCATCCGGCCCGCGTCGCGGCTCCTCCGGGCTGATGTGGGCGTAGCGGTTCTCGCCCGGGTCGAGGAAGGCGGTCGTAAGGAGCGTGAGATCCGAGAGGCGCCAGACCTGGTAGGTGGTGCCGCTCAACAGATCGTCATCGTGCATCGTCGAGTTGGTCGACAGGACGCGATCGATCTCCGGCAGGATGACGAGTCCATACGGCATCATCAGGGCACCGGGCTTCGAGGGGTCGAGGTTCCCTGCCGAGCGCACCGCACGTCCCTGGTCATCGATCTCGACCAGCCCGCCGCCCTGCGCTTGCCCGTCGCCGTGGGCCGGATGCGCGCGATGTTGAAAGGTCGCCAGCACGTTGCCGTTGGGCAGGCGCACGAACGAGTGCGGGTGAGAGAAGCCGGCCATGTCGTCGAACGAGGTGACGATCGAAGGCTTGGCAGGATCGCGGACGTCGAAGATGAACGTCCTGCCGGCGTCGTGATCGTTGGCGAACAGCTTGCCGCTCTCCGGCATGACGTACTCGGTGTGATGCGGTTGCACGGAGCGCAGGTCGGTCCCCACCGCCGAGATCAGACGCCCGTACCCCGGCGACGCCGGGTCGACGTCGATCACCGCCAGAAAATCGTTGCCCACCTTGGCGGCATCGCCGGCGAAGACGAAGAGGGAGGAGCCGGGCCGCACAACCGGCGACTCCGCCGCGACTGCCGCTCCCAACAGCGACAACGCAAACGTCCAGCTGACAAATCGGTGGCGCATCATGATCGCTGGTCGCCCATGCCGGCAATCCTACGTCGCGAACCAGCCCCGCATCCTCCGCTCATCGAGAAGCGCCGTCTCCTCACGCTCCAGCCGTTCGACCTCGGCGCGAACGCCAGGCCGCTTCATCAGCTTCTTGACGACCTGGTAATGGATCTTCACTCCGGCCTCGCTTCCTGACACCCAGATCCACTCTACCGGCGACCTTCCCAGTAGGACGGGCGCCGATGGTGGTGCATGACGGCATAGATTCGAATCTCGGCGCCGCGGACCCCGTAGATGAAGCTGTAGGGAAAGCCGCGAAAGAGAAGTCGCCTAGTCTCGCCGCGCAGGACGGAACCCGCCATCGGGTGAGCTTCAAGTTGATCCAGAGCCGCTTCAAAGGCCGCTAGAAAGCGTTCACGAAGCGCGGAAGATTCTCCACCGTAGTAGCGCGCCGCTTCCAGTAGCTCCGCGCGCGCCGGCGGGCTGAGGGACGCGTACCGCGTCATTCAGCGGATCGCGCGGACCGCAGGGCCTCCCGTGCTGGAATGCCCCCAACTTCACCGGCGTCCCAGGCCGCCGCGCGCCTCTCCGCCTCCTCGAGCCAGAGGGCCGCGACCTCGCCTTCGGATAGCGCATCAAGGCTCTCGAGGAGTCGTTCGGCGAGACGGGCACGCGACCGATGATCGAGCTCCAACACTGCCTTTTCCAACTCTCGAAGAGTCACGAAAGGAGTATACGCTGCGGGCGATCTCTAGCCCCGCCTTGGCTTTCGACGGCGGCGTGGCCTGTCGACTGCATCTTCCAGATCGCGTTCGGCCAGAGGCCGAACAACGAGACGAAGGCTCAACGGCCGCGAAGCCCGAGGCGCTCTCGAACCTCGGACCAGGAGCTGCCAGCTTCGGGGTTGGCCTCGAGGTCCAGCAGACGACCATCGAGCTCATCCCGGTGCGGCGGCGATACGGGCAACGCCTCTGGATCGACGCCAAGGGTCTCCCAGATCGCCTCGACCAACTCGATGCGCTCCGCGACCTCGAGCCGGCTCGCCTCTTCGAGCAGCGCCTTACTCTTCATAACCTTTCATTGTACTGCCGCTCCGTCGGGCTAGGACGATCCCGACCGGACCGAATGTCGAATCGGGCGTGCGGTCTCGCGCAGGATCGCGAGCAGCTCGGGCTGGCGCTCGAGCAGGCGGAAGATCTGAACGAGACTCTTGGGTGGTGCAGTCTCGCCGCGTTCGTAGCGCGAGAAGGCGTTGACTCCGCCGCCGAAGAGATCTGCTGCTTCGCTCTGCGTCAGCTTGAGACGCTTGCGGATCGATCGCAGGTCGGGCATCGTAGCCCCATTGACCTCTTTGACCAGGCGGTCGAGGGCCGCCGCATACCGGCCACTTCCGGCCTCACCAAGCACCGCCTCGTCGCACTTGGGGCAATAATCGCCCGCGACGGCGCGCACGACGATCGACCGCCCTTTGTACGAGAACGGCAGGTCGCGCTTCTCCTTCTTCATCGCCTTCCAGCCACAGGAGGGGCACTGCATGGGCTACCTCCGCTTGAACTGAATGACCGGCGGCCGACCGTCCAGGAAGCC
>JBDTQT010000387.1:0-2867 GCA_039932055.1 Thermoanaerobaculia bacterium | reverse complement strand
TGTAGGCGTTCTCGACCTCGACGATGGCGCCGTCGACCAGCACGCCGATCGAGATCGCGATGCCGGCGAGGGTCATGATGTTGACCGAGATGCCGAGCAGATAGAGCGGGATGAAGGAGAGCAGCACCGAGATCGGAATGGTGACGATCGGCACGATCGCCGACGGAAAATGCCAGAGGAAGAGCAGGATCACCAGCGAGACGACGATCATCTCGAGCACCAGCTCGTGGCGGAGGGTGTCGAGGGCGCGCAGGATGAGCCCGGAGCGATCGTAGGTGGTGACGATCTCGACGCCCTCGGGAAGACTGCGCTCGAGGTCGGTGATTTTCGCTTCGACCCGGCGGATGACGTTCAGGGCGTTCTCGCCGTGGCGCATGACGACGATGCCGCCGACAGCGTCCCCCTGGCCGTCGAGGTCGCCGGTCCCGCGCCGCAGCGCCGGGCCGAGCTCGACCGTGCCGACATCGCGGACGCGAATCGGCACGCCGGAGGGTCCGGCGCGCAGCACGACGGCGCCGAACTCCTCGAGGCTCTTCGAGTAGCCGCGCAGCCGCACCATGTACTCGACGCCACTCCACTCGATGAGCCGCCCGCCACTCTCGTCGTTCGACGCCCGGACCGCCGCGACCACCTCGCCGATCGGAATTCCGTAGGAGGCCAAACGGTTCGGATCGACGACAATCTGCACCTGGCGGACGTAGCCGCCGATCGACGCGACCTCGGCGACGCCGGGCACGCTCTGCAGCGCATAGCGCAGCGTCCAGTCCTGGAGCGAGCGCAGCTCGTCGAGCGAGTGCTTCTCCGGGCCCGCGCGCCGGTCGACGACGGCGTACTGGTAGACCCAGCCGACGCCGGTGGCATCCGGTCCGAGCTCGGTCTTGACTCCCTCCGGCAGACCACCCTGGATCTTCGACAGGTACTCGAGGACGCGCGAGCGCGCCCAGTAGAGATCGGTGCCATCCTCGAAGATGACGTAGACGAACGAGTAGCCGAAGTCGGAGAAGCCGCGCACCGCCTTGACCCGCGGAGCGCCGAGCAGCGAGCTCACGATCGGATAGGTGACCTGGTCCTCGATCAGGTCGGGCGAGCGGTCCCAGCGCGACAGCACGATGACCTGCGTGTCCGAGAGATCTGGCAGAGCGTCGAGGCGCACGAGGTCGAGGCACTTGACCGCGATGAGGCAGAGCGCCGCCGCGGCGAGCAGCACCAGCCCGCGATTCTTCGCCGAGAAAGCGATGACCCGGCGAATCATGGCGCGTCACCGGGAGCGGCGGCCGCCGGCAGGGTCGCCCCGCCGATTCGCGATTCGGCGTCGAGGAGGAAGTTGGCCTTGACCGCCACCTGCTCGCCGGCGGCGACACCCTTGATGACCTGGATCGAGCCCCCGCTGCGCTCGCCGACCGTGACGTCGCGCGGCTCGAAGCGGCCGGGCGCCGTCTCGACGTAGACGATCTTGCGCAGGCCGGAGTCGAGCACCGCTGACTCCGGAATCAGCACGGCTTCGCCGAGATCGATCGCGAGCTCGATGTCGACGAACATGCCGGGGCGCAGCGTGAAGCCAGGATTCGGCAGCTCGAAGCGCGCTGTCAGCGTGCGCGCCTGCGCATCGACGGTCGGATAGATGTAGGAGATCTTCGCGTTCAGACGCTTCCCCGGATCGAACGGCAGGACGATCTCCGCTTCGCGTCCGACGACGAGCGCCCGCGCTTCCGACTCGTAGAACGCCGCCTCGACCCAGACCCGCGAGAGGTCGGTCACCGTGTAGAGATCCATGCCGGGGACGATCTCCTGGCCTAGGGTGACCGCCTTCTCGCTGACGAAGCCGCTCGCCGGCACGAGCAGGTCGACGGTGCGCTGCGCGGTGCGCGTGCGGTCGAGCTCGGCGATGAAGCTCTCGGGAACGTCGAGCAGTTCGAGGCGCCGGCGCGCCGAAACCAGCAGATCCTGCCCGCCGCGCCGGACCTCGGGCAACTGCGACCCGGCGAAGCGGTTGGCAGCATCGCGCGCCAGCAGGTATTCGCTCTGCGCCGCGAGCAGCGCCGGCGAGTAGACCGCCATCGCCCGTGCGCCGCGGCGCACGTACTGACCGGTCGCGCTGACGTCGAGCTTCTCGACCCAGCCGGAGATCTTGCTCTGCGCGCGCACCCGCAGGCGCTCGTCGGCGACGACCGAGCCGGAGGCGCGCGTCGTTCGCGCCAGGCGCCCAAGCTTCGCGGTCGCGGTGCCGACACCGCCGAGCCGAACGCCCTCCTCCGAGACCTCAACCGCGGCGTGCCCGGCGATACCGGCGCTTCCGGCGCTTCCGGCGCCTCCGGGCGACGCGGCCGCGTCTTCGGCGTACACCGGTAGGAAGTCCATCCCCATCTCGTCCTTCGCAGGCGTCGGCGAGGTGACGCCGGGATTCATCGGATTGCGGTAAAAGAGGATGCGGCGCTCGCCGGTCGCCGCCGCGGCGCCCGCCGGCGTCGGCGCCTTCTCGGTCACCTTCCGCACCAGGGTCATGTTGCAGATCGGGCAGGTCCCGGGGTGATCGGTGATGTAAGTCGGGTGCATCGGGCAGGTCCAGAGCTCCTGGGCCTCAGGCCCAGAGGACTTCGAGCAGGCGCCGGCAACGAGCAGCAGACCGGCGCAGGCGACGAGCAGCAGGACGATCGACAGCGAACGCTTCATGGTCGGGGCTCCGGTTGAAGCTCGGGGAGAGGAACGCCGGCGAGCGCCTGGGCCTCGGCCCAGATCGAATAGCGGGCAGCCTCAGCATTAGAGAGCTCGATGCGTGCATGAAACCAGTCGTTGAACAGGTCGAGAAGACGCGAGAACAGGACTTCGTCGTTCAGGAATCCGACGCGCGCCGCGTCGAGCGCCACGCT
>JBDTQT010000386.1:0-2885 GCA_039932055.1 Thermoanaerobaculia bacterium | reverse complement strand
GGATCACCGGCCACCGCTCGATCTCGATGAGCCCGGCGTGGAGCCCGACCGGCGACGTTCTCTCCTACGTCTCGTTCTTCGGCGGCGAAGGCCCGTCGATCTACCTGGCCGACATTCTGAGCGGCCGCAAGTCTCCGGTCGTCACCAGCGGTTCGCTCAACACTTCGCCGTCGTTCTCCCCCGACGGCCGCCGCATCGCCTTCGCGCGCGGCCTCGGCGCCAATATCGAAATCTTCACCTGTCGCCGGGACGGCAGCGAGCTGCGCCAGTTGACGAACTCGCCGGGCATCGACACCAACCCGGCCTGGAGCCCGAACGGCAACGAGATCGCCTTCACCTCCAGCCGCTCGAGCTCGGTACAGATCTACGTCGTCGACGCCGAGGGGACCAATCTTCGCCGTGTCACCTTCGACGGCGACTACAACGACGGCGCGGCCTGGAGTCCAGACGGCACGCGCATCGTCTATGCGACACGCGCACAGCAGAACCGCTTCGATCTCGCCGTCGTCGACCTCGTTACGCTCGCCACCCAGCGTCTGACCGACGGCGGCGGCAGCAACGAGAGCCCGGCCTTCTCCCCCGACGGTCGGCGCATCGCTTTCAGCTCGACGCGTGCCGGCGGCGTGCAGATCTTCGTGATGGAGGCGCGCTTCGGAGCGCTTGCGGAGCAGCTCACATTCGAGGGCGCGAACCGCGCGCCCGACTGGTCCGGCTACCTTCCCTGAGTAGAAAACCACCGTCTCGGAGCGCGTTGCCTGTGCTAGATTCCATTGGCGAGCGGGCTCACCTCGAGCCCCGGGACTGGGCGCAAACCAAGGAGCTGAATATGAACACTCGGCGAATCATCTGGACTGCATTGTTGGCTATCTCCATGGTCGTCACGGCCTGCGCGAAAAAGGCTCCGAAGACGAGCGACGTCAACGCCGCTCCGGTCGCCACGCCGCAGCCCGCGACCGACGTCAATCCCCAGGCTCGGCCGGCGGTCGTCGACCCGACCGAAAACGACCCGCTCAAGGACCCCGATCTCGCACGGATCAACGACTATCTGGCGAAGCAGGGCCTGCTCGGCGATGTCTTCTTCGAATACGACAGGGCCGACCTGCGCGACGACGCCCGCGCGCGTCTGTCGAGCAACGCCGACTGGCTGCGGTCGCATCCGGAGTTCGAAGTGACCATCGAGGGACACTGTGACGAGCGCGGCACGAACGAGTACAACCTCGCTCTGGGCGCCCGGCGCTCCGGTTCGGCGCGTGACTACATCACCTCGCTGGGCGTCGCCGCCGCGCGGATCCGCTCGATCAGCTACGGCGAAGAGCGCCCGCAGTGCACTTCCGGCACAGAGAGCTGCTGGTCGATGAATCGCCGGGCGCATTTCGTCGTCACCGGGCGCACCAACGTCGGTTGAGAAAAGAATGTTGCCCGGCATGATCGTGCGTCCGTCCCGCAGCCACCAGTCCCAGCGCGTTCATCGCTGTCTCGGGTTCGCGTCCCTGATCGCCGGCGGACTGGCGATCGGGGGCTGCGTCTCCTCCACCGACATCGACGCTCTCCACGACCAGATCGCCGACGTGCAGCGGCAGGCCACCCTCCTGCAGCAGCAGGGTTCGAGCAAGCAGGAAGTGGCGCAGCTCGAGTCCACCATCCAGCGGCAGACCGAGGCGCTGCTCAAGGCCGAAGCGGACATGCGACTGGACATCAACAGCCTTTCGGCGCAGATCGCCCAACTCCAGGACAAGCTCGAGGACACCAACTACCGCCTGGCCCAGGTATCGCAGCAGATCGCCACGACCAACCAGGACCTCAAGGCCTCGCGCACCGCGCCGGCGGTTCCCGGAGCCCCCGGCGACGGCACCGCGGGAGCGGCTTCGGCTGACACAGCGTCGGATCCGGAGACGCTCTATCAGACCTCCTACAGCGACTACCTGCGTGGCAACTACGATCTCGCCATGCTCGGTTTCAAGCAGTACCTCGAGGCCTTTCCCGAGACCGATCTGGCCGACAACGCGATCTACTGGATCGGCGAGTGCTTCTACCGCCAGCAGAAGTACGTCGAGGCGATCGCCGAGTACGACCGCGTCCTGAAGCAGTTCCCGCGCAGCGACAAGACCGCCAGCGCCCTGCTGAAGAAGGGCTTCGCCCTGCTCGAGCAAGGACAGCGCAAGGAGGGTATCGCGCAGCTCCAGAGCGTCGCCAAGAGCTTCCCCTCCTCGGACGAAGCGAACCTGGCGAAGCAGCGTCTGCAGAGCCTCGGCGTTGATCCGGGAGCCCGGAAGTAGTAGGATTGCTTTTTGCCCGGACCGGGCCAACTCTGGATCGAAGGGAAAGGATTCACCATGGCGAACACCAAGTCGGCCAAGAAGCGCGCCGAGAAGTCTGCAGCCCAGCGGATCAAGAACCGCACGATGCGTTCCCGCATGCGTACCGCCGTGAAGAAGCTGCGCGCGGCAGTAGCGTCAGGTGACGAGAAAAAGGCCCAGGAGCTTCTGCCGATCACCATCAAGGTGGTGGACTCCTCGGCCCAGAAGGGCATCATCCACCGCAACACCGCGGCGCGGACCAAGTCCCGCCTGGTGGCTGCGTTGCGCAAGGCACAGTAGAACTCCCCCCCGCCGCACCCGCCCCCGAAGAGCCACGGCAACCGGCAAGCAGGCGCCTCCAGGATCCCCTGGAAGCGCTTCGCGTTGCTACCTCTAGAAACCCTCGAGCAGATCGGTCACCAGGCTCTCCGCGAAATCCTTCGCCGTCGCCTCGATCGCCGGGGTCTCGCGGTCCTGGAAGCCGAGCTCCGAGGCCTTGACCTCGTAACTGCTGCGGAAGAGGTAGTTGTCGTTCTTGTAGAGCAGCCTCTCCGGCGCCACCTGCTTGAACTCCACGCTGACCACGAT
>JBDTQT010000385.1:0-2900 GCA_039932055.1 Thermoanaerobaculia bacterium | reverse complement strand
CGACGGTCGCCCCGGCGCCGAGCTCCTCGCCGTGCAGGGCAGCGGCAACGGCAACGAACGGCTGATTCTTCTGCGGTCGCGTGCCGACTGAGCAGGGCTCAGGGAACCGCGAGCGACCAGGCCGAAGTGTCGTTGCTTTCGAAGCCGTCGACGAAGAGCTCCGGCAGCCTGCAGTTCGAGAACACCAACGCGAAGTCCTGGTCGGTGGGAAAGCCGTTGTACGGCACGCCGTCGCCGCCGATTGAGCTGCCGGTGATCGTCACCGTCACCAGGCCTGCGACGGGTGCCGCGATGTAGACGTTCTCCAGATTGTTGAGACTGTCGGCGCTGCCGCCCGGAACCGAGGTGCCGGCGTTGAAGACGTTGCCGCGATAGGTCTGGGCGTTGTGCACGACCTGCAGGTCCAGGTTGTTGACCAGCGCCGGGTTGGCTCCCGCCGCGCCCGGAGCGTCCGACCAGGCGAGGGTGATGCGCAGCGGTTCGGCGGGGTCGGCGACGACGAAGTGGCGTGTCGTCTGCTGTCCGGTGCCGGTCAGCACGAGTGGCTGATCGAGATAGACCGCGGCCGCCGCCGGCTGGATCACTCGCGTGATGTCGACCCGGCCCCACCCTTCATTATTGTTTGGAATGTCGGCGGTGCCCATGTCGACCGCCGCATTGACCAGCAGGGCTTTCGCCATCGCCATGCTCGGGTCGGTGCCGCCGTGGGCGGTGCGCCACCACTCGGCAGTGAGGACGACCGCGCCGGCGACGTGCGGACTGGCCATGCTGGTGCCGGAGCAGAAAGCGTAGCGGCTACTGGTGCCGGCGATCGCCGTCGCGCAGTTGCCACCGGTGTCGTTGCGCGTCGAGGCGATCGTCGAGCCCGGGGCGGCGACCGTCGGCAGCGTGCGGCCGTCGATCGCCGGACCGCGGCTGCTGCTCGACGAGATGGTGTCGATGCTGCCGGCGCGCGCGTTGAAGCTGTTGGCGACGCTGAGGATATTCTTGGCCTCCTTGGGCTCGGTGATCGTCGATGCCCCCGAGCCCGAATTGCCGGCCGAGAAGACCTGCAGGAATGGATCAGCAAATCCTGGCGTGTCGAGGTTGCCATCGCGCACCAGGATGTCCTCGAGCCGGGCGTCGGCGGTGTAGCCGGCGCCGGCGATGCCGGTCGTGCTCCACGAGTTGTTCGAGCCGATGGCACCGCCGAGGATCGCGACCTTGGTCGCATCCTGGAGCGAGATGTCGCCGAAGACGTTGAGCGCGAAAATGCTGGTCGCCGGCGCCATGCCGAGGCCGTAGAGGAACCCGCCGGCGTCGGCGAAGCCGGCGGTGGCGTCGCCGGCGACGATGCCGGCGACATGGGTGCCGTGCCCGCCCGTGGGGCAGTCGCTGCCAGGTTGGCCGGCGATCGTGCAGTTCGCGCCGGTCGCTGGCGTGAAACCGCCGACGATGTGCGAGGCGAGGTCGGGATGGTCCCAGTCGACGCCGGTGTCCGAGATCGCCCAGATCACGCCGGTGCCGTCCACTCCGAGGTTCGCCAGATGCGCCGAGTAACCCGTGACCGGCACGCCGCTGGGGTGGTTGCCGGCGACGATCTGGTCGGACATCTCGTCGTCGAGGACCGGCAACGGACTGCGGTAGCCGAGCCAGATCACATTCGGATTGCGCGCCAGAGCGGGGATCACCGCCGCGTCGGCGATCAGCTCGATGCTCTGAAAGGCGCCATCGGCGGCGGCCTTCGCCGAACTGACGACGGTTCCGCCAGCGGCAGTCAAGGCCTCTTCGACCGCCGTCGGGCTGGCGTCGACATGGACGAAGGCCAGCAGATTGGCGATCCGGCCGGAGCGGCCGGCGAGCGTGCTGCCGAGCTTGTAGGCCGGGTGAAAGCTCCCCACCCAGCGCACGAAGGGCAGGGCGCGGGCGCGGCCGGCATCCGCGCCGGCGGACCAGACGAGATAGCTGTTGTGCGGGTAGTACTGCAAGACGCGGAGACCCGCGGCTTCGAGGCCGCGAACCCAGTCGCTGGTCGGCGGTCCGACGAGCTGCACCAGACGCAAGCCGGTTTCGTCCTCGGCCGCCCGGTCGGCAGCGGCGAGCACCGGCTCGCCGTCGCGCAGGGGATCGAAGGCGAAACCCGGCACGTGGATCTCGCCGGCTTCGGCGTCGACGAGGTCGCCGCGACCGGCGGCGACGAGTCGCGCCGCCTCGTCGTCCGAAACAACCACCCAACGAAAGGCGCCGTAGTCGATGACCCGGCTTGGATGAACGGCGAGCTTGGCGATATCCGTCTCGGCCGGAAGGCGCAGGAAAGACTCGGCGCTGGTGGATGCAGCGGAAAGAAGCAGAAAAGCTCCGGTAAAGAAGGTGGGCAGCCGGTTCGTCATCGGGTCTCCAATGCCTCGGTGCAGGCCGGGGAGTCTAGCCCAGCGCGCGCTCGGTCGCCGGGGCGCTGATAATCTCGACTCTGCGGATTTGTTCTTTTCAGCCGAGGAGCTCCCCGATGCATCCAGGCAAGACCGCACGGAGAAGGATATGAACCGAGGGGCGAGGCGTTCACTCCGGCCAACCCTGTTTACCCTGTTGCTCGCGGTTGGAGGCGTGGCTACGGATCTCGGCGCCCAGGCCGCAGCTCCCGGCGTCGCGCCGCCGGCGGGAGTGCGCACGCTCTATCTCGTCCGCCACGGCGCTTACGACCTCGAAGATCCGCGCGACGAGGACGTCGGCAAGGGCTTGCTGCCGATCGGCGTGGCGCAGGCGCGGCTAGCCGGCGACCGCCTGCGTGGCCTGCCGTTCACTTTCGATGCGGTCCTCGCCAGCCCGCTCACCCGGGCGCGCCAGACCGCCGAGGTGATCGCCGCTCAGCTCGGCGGGACCGGCCACTCCGCGCCGCGAATCGACATCGATCCCGACCTCGC
>JBDTQT010000384.1:0-2903 GCA_039932055.1 Thermoanaerobaculia bacterium | reverse complement strand
TCGCGCTACGCCGACCCGTACGACGGCGAGATCGCCACCGCCGACGATCTCGTCGGCCGCTTCCTGGCCGAGCTCGACCGCCGCGGGCTCTACGATCGGGCGCTCGTCGTCCTGCTCTCGGACCACGGCGAGGGATTGGGTGATCACGGCGAGGACGAGCACGGCCTGCTGCTCTACCGCGAGGCGCTCCAGGTGCCGCTGGCAGTGAAGCTCCCCGGCGCCGCGCGCGCCGGCGAGCGCGTATCGCGCAACGTCGGCCTGATCGACGTCGTGCCGACGATTCTCGATCTGCTGCGGCTGCCGACCGACGACAGGCTGCCGGGCATCTCGCTGCTCGCTACCGGCGCGGCGGCTTCGAGCGCCGACCGGGCGATCTACTCCGAGACGATGTACCCGCTCATCCACTTCGGCTGGAGCGATCTCGCTTCGATCGTCAGCGGCGATCTGCACCTCGTCGATGGCCTGCGCCCGGAGCTCTTCGACCTCGCTCGCGACCCTCAGGAACACAGCGACCGCGCGGCGGAAGAGCGCCGACCGCTCGCCGCGATGCGCCGCGCCCTCGGCGCCATCGACCGCACCTTGGCCCCGCCGGCCCCCGCCGATGCCGAGACGGTCGCCGCGCTCGGCTCCCTGGGCTACCTCGGAACGCCGTCGGAGAACCACAGCGGGGCAGCACCGGTCGATCCGCGCGACAAGGTCCGCGAAATCGCGCCGGTGCTGCGCGGTCTGCGGCTCTACAACGAGGGCGACTTTCGCACGGCGATCTTCGTGCTCGCGCCGGTGGCGGCCAAGGGCGAGGGCTCGGCGCTGGCCTGGCAGTATCTGGGCGCTTCCTACGACGCTCTCGGGCGGAAAGAGGACGCGCTGGCCGCCTATCGCCACGGCATGCGGCTCTCGGGTTCTCCTTCCTATCTCGCCGAGACGGCGGCGCTCCGGCTGCTCGAGCTCGGGCGGCCGCAGGCCGCTGCCGATCTCGTCGCCGGCGAGCTCGACCGCCATGGCAGCGGTGCGGGCGGCGCGCGCCTGCGCGTGCTGCTGTCGCGTGCCCTGCTGCAGCTCGGCAAGATCGACGACGCAGCGCGGGTCGCCGCTGAGGCCGTGGCAGCGGACGGCAAGCTCGCCGACGGTTACTACCAGCGGGCGGTGGTCGCATTGGCGCGCCAGGACGGCCTGGCGGCGATCGACGATCTGGTGGCCGCCACAGCGCTCGACGCCCGGCATCTCGAGGCCAGGAAGGCGCTCGCCATGCTGCGCCACGCCCAGGGGGACGACACCGCGGCGCGGCGCCTGCTCACCGAGGTGCTGGCGATCGATCCCGGCGATCGCGACGCGCGTGCCGACCTCGACACGCTGGTCGCCGCCGCCGGCGACGCAGCGCGGCCGCGATGACCGGCCGCGTGCGTGCCGCCGGTGGACCCTGGCTGGTCGCGCTGGCGCTCTTTGCCGCCGGCTGCGGCGGTGACGAGGAGCGACACGAGGCCGCCCGCCAGGAGTCGCCCTCGGTCCTGCTGGTGACGCTCGACACGACGCGCGCCGATCATCTCGGAGCCTATGGCAGCGCCAACGGTGCGACGCCGCACCTCGACGCCCTCGCGGCGCGCGGCATCGTCTTCGAGCGCGCCTACGCCATCGTGCCGATGACGCTGCCGGCCCATACGGCGATGTTCACCGGCCGGCTCCCGGCGGCGACCGGCGTGCGCTGGAACGGCGACCAGCGTCTCGCCGACTCGCCAGCGGAGCTGCCGACCCTGGCGGAGCGTTTTCGCGCCGAAGGCTACGCCACCGCGGCGTTCGTCTCGGCCGCGGTGCTCGACCACGCCTTCGGCCTCGATCGCGGCTTCGAGCACTACGACGATGCAGTCGGCGCCGGCGCCGCAGCGCCGACGAACCGCTGGAAGGCCGAACGCCCAGCCCGACAGACCGTGGAGCACGCCCTCGACTGGCTCGCCGCGCAGCCGGCCGATCGACCGGTCTTCCTCTGGGTGCATCTGTTCGAGCCCCACGACCCCTATCTGCCGCCAGCACCGTTTGCCGCGCGCTTCGCCGACGAGCCCTACAGCGGCGAGATCGCGGCCGCGGACCACGCGCTCGGATCGCTCTTTGCCAGTTCCCGCTTCCGGCCCGAGGCGCGGGCGATCGTCAGCGTGATCGGCGACCATGGGGAGAGCCTCGGCGAGCACGGCGAGGCGACCCACGGCATCCTCCTGAATGAGGCCGTGCTGCACGTGCCGTGGATTCTCGCGGCGCCCGACCTCGCGCCGCGGCGAATCGCCGTGGCGGTGAGCCAGGTCGATCTCGCGCCGACCCTGCTCGCCCGCGCCGGGCTCGCTCCGCTCGCCCAGCTTGCCGACGCGGACGGCAGCGACATCTTCGCCCTCGATCACGCCGCCGGCGGCGGCCGCGCGCGAACGCTCTACGCCGAGTCGCTCTATGCCCGGGCCCTCTATGGCTGGGCAGGGCTCTACTCGACCCGACGCGGCGACTACAAGTGGGTCAGTGGGATACGCGGCGAGCTCTATGACTTCGTCGGCGACCCCGGCGAGACCAGCGACCTGCGAGCCGCGCAGCCGGCGACGGCCGGCGCGCTGAATCGCGCTTTGGTCGAGATCCGCGGCCGGGAAAAGCCTGGTGGCGGCAGCGCCGCCGCGGTCGACGCAGCCCTCGCCGCGAGCCTGCAGAGCCTCGGCTATCTCGCCGGCGGCGCGGCGGGTCCGCAGAGCGCGGCGACCGAGGATCCGCGCGACCGGATCGCGCTGCACGAGCGCCTGCGGGCGGTCGACGCGCAGTGGCGGCGAGGCGACTTCCGCGGCGCCGAACAGGCGGTCGCCGAGCTCTTCGCCGCCGACCCGCGCAATCACCTGCTGCGCGAGGTCGTCGAGCGTCAGGTGCTCGCTTTCGCCGCC
>JBDTQT010000383.1:0-2904 GCA_039932055.1 Thermoanaerobaculia bacterium | reverse complement strand
TTGTGCACGACGCGGATGCGCGGGGGATCGGCACGGTGCGCTGGCCGCGGATCGTGGCGCGCGATGCGGAGACGGCGAAGAAGCTCGCCAAGCGAACGCTTACGAATCTCTACAACGAGCGGCCCGCATGGCTGGACCTCGCTCACAAGCGGCTCGACGAAGCTGTATTCGCCGCGTACGGGTGGCCGAGCGATCTTTCAGATGAACAGATACTTGAAAAGTTGCTGGCGCTGAACCTAGAGCGAGCGAGCTTGGAGGGAACGTGAAGGGAGGGCCTTCGCACTCTGATCGTCAGAAGGCCTCGGAGAGATTCGAGTTCGAGCGCTTTCGCGAGCTTTGCTCGCTGGTCCCGGAAGGCCCTTACGAGCAACGCGATCCGCCTTGTGCCGACATCTTGGTCCCAGCGCAGGGCTCTTTCCTTGGAGTCGAGTTGACCTCTTTCTTGCTCGACGCAGGGCAGAGCGATGGCGGCTCAAGAGCGATGAGTCGCGATCGCGAGAAGGAGAGGGTACTCGAAGCTGCAAAGGAGAGCTGGAACGCCGAAGGCCTTCCCCCTGTCTTTGTGAATGTGACCTGGATCGAGCGCGTAGAGGTCGCTGGCAGCAATCGAACTGCGCTGGCCGAGGCGCTGGTTCGAGCGGCGAAGCTCGAGATTCCTCGACCCGGCTATCGAGTCGCGCGAGAGTACCCATCGGCTGGATGGAAAGAACTGCAGCGACTCGGCGTGGACCGACTCACCGTCTATGGGTTGAAGGATCCAGGCGAGACGGGGTGGCACTCGACTTGGTCTGGGGCGATTCCGGGCTTCAAGGCGGGAGCGGCAGAGATTGGGAGACTGTTTCTCGAGAAGGAACCTTGCGTCGCGGGCTACCGAACGTATGCGTCTGAAATTTGGCTCTTGATAGTGGCCCACGGCCGGAACGCGGTTTCCGATTTCCACTTCTATGAAGAAGACGAGACACCGAGCTTCACCACAAGCTTCGACCGCGCTTTTCTGATGTCGCAGTCTCGGGGAGAGTTCCGCGAGCTACGTCTGGAGGTTCAAGGGAACGGATGAAAATGGCCCGGAGGTATCTCGCAGAATTGACTCTAATCACGCTGGCTCTTCTCGCCAGCGCAGCGCAGGCTTCCGGTTACAAGGATTCGGTCGTGGCTCCGAAGGGGTGGAGCGAGGGCGTCGAGCGGATCGCGGTTTTCGTGATCCAGGGCAACGAGGTCATCAACGCTTCCGAGGTCGAGGCGCAGGTGGAGTCGCAGCTCGCGGCGACGA
Organism: Thermoanaerobaculia bacterium; assembly: GCA_039932055.1. Taxonomy (GTDB): domain Bacteria; phylum Acidobacteriota; class Thermoanaerobaculia; order Multivoradales; family JAGPDF01; genus JAGPDF01. The sequence continues at coordinate 1,634 of JBDTQT010000383.1, read as the reverse complement.
GCAAGTTGCCGTTTCGGGTCGTCGTCCCCTCGGTGAAGATGGAGCGAATGATGGCTCTCGGCCTGGACCGGTTCGACGATTCGCGCCGGGCGGAGATCATGTCGGCGCTCGGAGTGTCCGGCGTTCTCCTGATCGAGATTCCACACGCTGGGCAGAGCCAGTTCGGCAGAGAGGGTGCCGAGGTACACGTCATCCTACGCATGGTGGCTGCTGACGGGAGGATCTTGATGCGAGGCGAGTCCTCAGGAAAGGCGTGGAACACCGCTTCGTCGCCGGAGAACATCGCCCGCCATGCCGTGCTGCGCGTTCTCGGCAAGGCGACGGCCTTGAATCTGGACTAGGCACGCGTGGGATCCATGGCTCTCGAACAGTTCGACAGAGACTTCCTTCCGCAGGCGAGCCTCCTCTGCGTCCTGCTTCTGGCGGGTTGCACCGGCCAGGACTCTGGCGCCGCCGGGCCGTTTCATGTCTTCGGGACGGCCGATGCCAGCAGAGGTGGGGGGACGGTGCGAAACGTCTCGATGGACTTCGATGGCGCGGAGGTTGAAGCCCTCTACCGGCGACTGAACTCCAGCGACTTCCAGGCTCTGCTGACTCCCTACAACTGCGGGGATCCAGTGCCGCATGTCGATTTCACGACGTCGCTCTGGCCGGACGGCACCTATCAGGAGCGCCATGTCCTCATTCAGCCGCGCCCCATGTTCTCTCCCGGCGGGCGCGAGAGGTGCCTGGAATTCGGCCTGGGCCACCTCATCGACCTGGAGGTCGCCAGGATCGATCGCGGCGAACCGATCCAGTACCACTATCGCGACCCTCTCTCCGGCAAGGACCTCTTGCTCTCGGCAGAAGAGCCGGAGGAGCCTCGGGAGCCGCTCTGCGACTGCGCGAAGCGCGACGCGGGCGGCGAATGGGTGACGTGGGTCGTGTCAAAGAAGCCAAGGCCCGCGGCAGACGCCGCTATCGGAAACGGAGTGGCGAAATGAAGAAGGTTCGCAACAGCGAGCTGCCGCTCGTCGGCATGTCGCATCCGTTCGTCGGGGCGGAGCAGGGGGGCGTGGGGGCGTCGATCTATTTCGTGCGCTCGACGGCGACGGACGCTATCGGAACTTGCGCAAGGAAGCGGTGTTCGCGGCGTACGGAAGGCCGGGCGATCTCACGGATGAGCAGATACTCGAGCGGTTGCTGGCGCTGAACCTGGAGCGAGCGGCCGCGGAGTCCGGCTCCGAAGAGTCGAGCGCCGGTCGCTCGAAACCCCGCAAGGGGCGAGGTGCGGAAGGACCCCTCGCGCCGGAGCTGGACTAACCAACTAGGTTATTCTAGAATGGAGAAGCAGCGGCCGCACTACCCGCTCGCGCCGATTCGGGCGAGCGTTCGTGAAAGGGGGGCCGCGGTGTTCACCAGGACCGCGCTCGAGGGCGGCGCGGCCATGGGATTCGCGGTTTCGGAGCTCGTGGAGATTGTCTGCGGGCTCTCCGGAGATTGCTTCTACAAGTCGATGACGACGCTCTACGATCACAAGCTCTGGCAAGACGTCTACATCGCTTCGACCCCGGCCGGTGAGGCGTACATCAAGGTGACGGGCTTCCTGGACGGTCGGCCGCCGGTCATTCAGTTCAAGCGGAGGTAGCCCATGC
>JBDTQT010000382.1:0-2952 GCA_039932055.1 Thermoanaerobaculia bacterium | reverse complement strand
GGAACCGGGTCAACGATCTGCCCGACTTCGTCTACTTCAACCACAGCATCCACGTTGCCAAGGGCGTCGCCTGCACGACCTGCCACGGCCCGATCAACAAGATGCCGCTCATGTATCAGGGGATGCCGCTCACGATGAAGTGGTGTCTCGCCTGTCACCGCGACCCGGTCCCGAACCTCCGGCCGCGCGAGGAAGTCACCAACGTCTTCTGGCAACCGCCAGCCGACCTCGCCGCAAAGCAGAAGGAGTGGGCGCTCGCCAATCATGTCCAGAGCAAGGTCAGCTGCTCGAACTGTCACCGCTAGAGATCCCTCATGACCGACCTTCTGATTCCGCATCCCTCGCCGGCCCCGGCCTCCGGCTCGAACCCCACCGGCGACTGCCATGTCGAGTGGAAGAAACCCGCAGCCGCAGCGTCCGGGCTCGATCTCGCCGCGGCGCGCGAGCGCCTGCAGAGTCGCGGCGGCGCGACCTACTGGCGAAGTCTCGAGGAGCTTGCCGAGACACCCGAGTTCGGCGATCTCCTCGACCGTGAGTTCCCCCGCTTCGCCTCCGAGTGGCCGGATGGCGTCTCGCGGCGCAACTTCCTGCAGCTCGCGGCGGCCTCGCTGGGGCTCGCCGGCCTGACCGCCTGCACCCGCCAGCCGATCGAGAAGATCGTGCCCTATGTCCGTCAGGCAGAGGAGTTCCTCCCCGGCAAGCCGGTCCTCTATGCCACCGCGATGACCCTGTCCGGTGTGGCGACCGGCCTGCTGATCGAGAGTCACAACGGCCGTCCGACCAAAGTCGAGGGGAATCCCGAGCACCCGGCCAGCCTCGGCGCCACGGACGCCGTGACGCAGGCTTCGGTGCTCGGCCTCTACGACCCGGACCGCTCGCAGGCGATCGTCCAGCTCGGCGACTCGGCGACCTGGACCACCCTGAACCAGCAGCTCACCGCGGCGCTCAACGCCCAGTCCACCTTCTCCGGTGCCGGCCTCCGGCTGCTCACCGGCCCGGTGACTTCGCCCACCGAAGCGCGCCTCATCGCCGCGCTGCTCGAGTCCTACCCCCAGGCGCGCTGGCACCGGTGGGATCCGCTCGCCAGCGACGGCGCGCAGACCGGCCTCGCGGCCGCCTTCGGGGCGCCGGTGGGGATGCGCTTCGACCTCGCCAAGGCCGATGTCGTCCTGGCGCTCGAGTCCGACTTCCTCACTGCGGGACCCGGCGCCGTGCGCTACGCCCGTGACTTCGCCGATCGCCGCAAGGTTGGGCACCCGGAGGCCGGCGCGAAAACGCTGAACCGCCTTTACGTCGCCGAGTCGAGCCCGACGGCGACGGGCACGGTGGCCGACCACCGCTTCCGCATCCGGCCGTCGCAGCTGCCGGCGATCGTTCAGGGCCTGGCGGCTGCCGTCGGCGTCGCCGGCGTCGCCGCGCCGGCGCTCGACGCAGTCGCTGCCAAGTGGGTCGCGGCCACCGCGCGCGACCTCGCCGCTCACCGCGGCGCCGCGCTGGTCGTCGCCGGGGACTCCCTGCCGGAGGCGGCGCATACGCTGGTCGCCGCGATCAACGACGCCCTCGGCGCCAACGGCTCGACGGTGCTCTACAGCGCTCCGATCGAAACCGATCCGGTCGCCCCGCTCGCTTCGCTCGCCGCGCTGATCGACGACATGAAGGCCGGCAAGGTCGACCTGCTGCTCGTCTCGGGGGTCAATCCGGTTTACGACGCCCCCGCCGACCTCGATGTCGCGGCGGTCTTCAAGGCCAGCCCGGCCCTGCGCATTCATCACGGCCAGCACGACGACGAGACCGGTGCCTACTGCCAATGGCACGTTCCGGCGGCGCACTACCTCGAATCCTGGGGCGACGCGCGGGCCTATGACGGCACCGTTTCGCTGATCCAGCCGCTGATCGAGCCGCTCTACGGCGGCAAGACCCTGAGCGAGATGGTCGGCGCCCTGCTCGGACGTCCGAGCGATGACGCCTATACCCTCCTGCGCGAGACCTGGGAAGGGCAGATGGGCGGCGAGACGTTCGAATCCACCTTTCGCCGACTCCTGCACGACGGCATCCTGCCGGGAAGCGCGCTCGCGCCCTCCCAGCCGGCGCTGGTCGCGGCGAGCGTCGGCGCGGCCGCCGAGGCCCTGGCCGCGGCGCCGGCCGGCGGTGAGCTCGAGCTCGCACTGCGCCCGGATCCTTCCGTCCTCGACGGCCGTTTCGCCAACAACGGCTGGCTGCAGGAACTACCGAAGCCGATCACCAAGCTGACCTGGGACAACGCCATCCTGCTCTCTCCGGCGACCGCCGAGAGGCTCGGCGTCAAGGGCAGCGATGTCGCGGAGCTCACCGCCCCGGACGGTCGCAAACTCACCGGCCCGGTCTGGTTGACTCCCGGCCAGGCCGACGGTGTCGCCACCGTCCATCTCGGCTACGGCCGGACGCGCGCCGGCCGGGTGGCCAACGGCATCGGCTTCAGCGCTTACGCGGCGCAGACCGTGGCCAACCGCTGGGGCGTCGCCGCGGTGACGCTCCGCGCCACCGGCTACACGTTTCCGCTTTCCACCACGCAGGGCACCCGGTCGATCGACTGGATGCGCGAGGAGGGCGAGCAGGCGACGGCACGCTCGATCGTCCGTTCGGCGACCCGCGAAGAGTTCGAGCAGAACCCGCACTTCGTGCACGAAGGCGCGCACGGCGAGCTCGACACCAACGCCTCCTTCAACCCCGGTTTCGAGTACAAGGGCTACGCCTGGGGCATGGTGATCGACTTGAACGCATGCAACGGCTGCAACGCCTGCGTCATCGCCTGCCAGTCCGAGAACAACATCCCGGTGGTGGGCAAGGAGCAGGTCGCGCGCGGTCGCGAGATGCAGTGGATCCGCATCGACCGCTATTTCCAGGGCGATGTCGACGATCCGTCGGCGATCGTCAGCCAGCCGATCGTCTGCATGCAGTGCGAGCAGGCGCCGT
>JBDTQT010000381.1:0-2959 GCA_039932055.1 Thermoanaerobaculia bacterium | reverse complement strand
AAGTCGACCGTCAGCGAGCTGCCGTCGACGAAGCCCTGCCAGCGCGTATCGCGGTCGAGTGCCGCGGCCATGTCGTCCGGATGGCAGAGTCGTTCGAACGGATACGGTCCGAGGGCCGCGGCTTCGGCGGGCGAGTAGCCGAGAGCTGCCGGAACCGAGCGGTTGATGTAGACGTCGCGCCCGAGGTCGTAGTCGTAGATGAACAGAAAGTAGGGCGCGACCTCGGCGATGCGCGCCAGGCGCCGGCTCATCTCCAGGGCGTCGCTCCGCACCTGTTCGCGGTCGGTGACGTCGCCGAGGAAAGCGAGCACCGCCGGCCGATCGTCCCACTGCACCGGCATGGAGTGCGCTTCCAGCACGAGGATGCCGCCGCCGGGGCGGACGATCCGCGCCACCATGCTGCGTTCGGCCGTGTCGCCGTTGAGCCGGCGGGTATAGAGCTCGGCGACGAGCTTCTGGTCGTCGGGGTGGATGAAGTCGAGGAACGACGCGCCGATGAGCTGGTCGAGAGGGCTGTCGGAGATGCGCGCAGCAGCGGGATTGGCGACCCTGACCACGCCATCCTGGAGAATGACGATTCCTTCTTGACTGTTGTCGAAGGCGACCCGGTAGTGCGCGCCGGCCGAGAGCTCGGCACCGGCTGCAAGCACCGGCTGCTCCCTCGCGGAAGGCGGCCTCGAATCGTCCATCGCAGAAGCTCCTGTCGACTTCGGAGCTAGCCTACTCGCAATTCGGGCGCCCTGGGGGGTGCCCCGCCCGGGCCCGTGGATGAGCGTCGCGGTAGACGCTCTGCAGGTGCTCGATGTCGACATGGGTATAGCGCTGGGTGGTCGAAAGCGAGCTGTGGCCGAGGAGCTCCTGGATCGCCCGGAGGTCGGCGCCGCCCTCGAGCAGATGCGTGGCGAAGGTGTGCCGCAGGGTATGCGGATGCACACCGGCGGCCGTCGCCGTGGCATCGACGTAGCGGTCGAGGATGCGGCGCACCGAGCGGTCGGTGAGGCGCTCGCCGCGCAGGTTGACGAAGAGCGGTTCGTCGCCCGGTCCCTCCAGGCTGCCGGCGCGCTGACGCACGCGCAACGTCGTCCAGCCGCCGCGCCAGGCGCGCAGCGCCGCCTGCGCCGGCCGGCCGAACGGCACCATGCGCTCCTTGCCGCCCTTGCCCAGGGTGCGCAGCACGCGCTCCTTGAGCTCGAGGTCGCGCCAGTCGAGACCCACCAACTCGGCGACCCGGAGCCCGGTGGCGTAGAGCAGCTCGAGAATGGCGCGGTCGCGTTGCGCCATCGGCTCGTCGCCGGCTGGAGCGGCGAGGAGCGCCTCGATCTCGCCCGGCCTGAGGTGGCGCGGCAGGAGTTGCGGCGCTTTCGGCGTGCGCACGCGCTGCGCCGGATTGGCGGCCGCCTCGCCGACCCGGCAGGCCCAGCGGAAGAAGGTGCGCAACGCCGAAAGGGCCCGTCCCTGGCTGCGCCGGCCGTGATCGCGCGCCAGCGCGGCAAGGAACGAGCGCACGGCGACGATGTCGATCGCGGCGAGGTCGATCGTCTCCGGTGGAGTGTTCAGGTAGTCGACCGAGAGGAAGTCGACGAAGCGCAGGAGGTCGCCCTCGTAGGCGCGGACGGTGTGCGGCGAGAGCGCGCGCTCACCCTCGAGGTGAGCGAGAAAGCGGGCGATCAGAGCCCGCATTCCGTCTTCCAGCCGGCGAGCGCCGCGAGCGCCCGCTGGGCATAGATACCCCGGCGCTCGTCCTTCTTCGGCAGCGGCTCGAGCGCAGTGAACAGCCCGTAGTGGATGTTGGCGGGCTGGAAGTGCCTGGGGTCGGACTCGGTCAGGTGGCGCGCCAGGGCGCCGAGCGCGGTGGTCGCCGGCAGGCCGGGGATCGCTCCCTGGGCGTCGGCCATCCGCCGCTCGAGCACCAGGTAGAGCGCCACCGCGAGGCCGGTGGCCGCCGACTCGAGATAGCCCTCGACGCCGGTGATCTGGCCCGCGAGCCGGAGCCGCGGCGACTTCTTGACCCGGTAGTCGGCGGCGAGGTGGGCGGGCGAGTTGACGAACGTGTTGCGGTGAATCTGTCCGAGGCGGACGAACTCGGCGTTCTCGAGACCGGGCAGCATGCGGAAGACACGCTGCTGGTCTGGCCACTTCATGCGCGACTGGAAGCCGACGAGGTTGAAATGGCTCTTGGTGAGGTTCTCCTGGCGCAGCTGCATGACCGCCCAGGGCCGCCGCCCGTCGAGGCCGCGCAAGCCGACCGGCTTCATCGGTCCGAAGCGCAGGGTCGCCTCACCGCGGCGCGCAAGCTCCTCGATCGGCAGACAGCCCTCGAAGAAGAGCGCTTTCTCGAAGTCGTGGAGAGGCAGGACCTCGGCGTCGAGAATCGCCTGATGAAAGGCGGCGTATTGCTCCTTGTCGAGCCCCGAGTTGAGGTAGTCGTCGCCGGCGCCCTTGCCGTAGCGCGACATCCAGAAGAGCTTCGACATGTCGAGCGATTCGCCGTCGACGATCGGCGCGATGGCGTCGTAGAAGTAGAGATAGTCGCTGCCCAGGAGCTCGCCCAGTTGGGCGGCGAGCGCCGGCGAGGTCAGCGGGCCGGTGGCGAGCACGGTGTCGTGCGCGGCGGTGAGCGCGCCGAGGTCGGTCACCTCTTCGCGGCGGATCTCGAGGCCGGGGAGGGCCTCGAGCTTCGCCGAAACGGCCGCCGCGAAGCGGTCGCGATCGACCGCGAGCGCGCTCCCCGCCGGCACGGCCGACTCGCGGGCCGTGCCGATGATCAGCGAGCCGAAGAGCTCCATCTCCCGCTTGAGGAGCCCGGCAGCGTGCTCGGGGTCGTCGCTGCGCAGCGAATTCGAGCACACCAGTTCGGCGAAGTCGCCGCTCTTGTGTGCCGGAGTCGGCCGCACCGGCCGCATTTCGTGCAGCACGACGGGGACGCCACGCGAAGCGAGCTGGAAAGCGCACTCGCTGC
>JBDTQT010000380.1:0-2991 GCA_039932055.1 Thermoanaerobaculia bacterium | reverse complement strand
AGCTTCTCCTGTGGACGACCGTCGCCGCGGCGCTCCTCGCTGGCTGGGGTCTCGACGCCCTGTTGGCGCCGGCACGGTCCCTCGAGCGCCGCGCCCGCGCGGCGCGCGGATTGGCGGTCGGCGCGGGCTGTGCGGCGGCGCTGGCGACCCTGCTGGTGACCTTTCGCGCGTCCGTGCGGAGGTTCCTTCTCGAGCAGCTCGACGCGGGTTACGATTGGGTCGCGGCGACCCAGCAGACACAGTGGTTCCTGGGCTTCTGTCTGGCGGCGTTGCTCCTCGCCGGTGCCGCCTGGGCGGCTCGCCGGCAGAACGGCGTGGCGCTCGTCCTTCTGGCGGCCCTCGCGCTCGCGCAGCTCGCGCCGATGGTGGCGACAGACGAGCTCGCGGCGCTGGCTTCGCCAGCCCCCTGGGTCGCTCGGCTGGGCGAGAGCCGGTCGATAGTGCTGGTGGAGAATACCTTTCCCCCGTGGTCTCCCGAGGTGACGATGAGGGGCGTCGAGACCGTTGTCGAGGGCTGGCGGGAGATGCGCCTCGACCTCGAACCGGCGACCGCTGCACTCTACGGTGTGACCTATCCGGTGGCACCCGACCTCGACGGAATCTATTCGCCGCTGCATGCGCTGCTCCTGCAAAATCTCGCGGCGTTCGACTGGCCGGCACGGATCCGCTGGCTACGCCTGCTCGGTGTCAGCTGGTTGGTGGGGTCCGGCGAGAGCGAAACGGCGCCGCCGCTCGAGAAGGTCGCCGAGGAATCGCGCTTGCGCTGGCGTTCCGGGCTCTATCGCATTCCCGATCCGGCGCCGACCGTCTTCTGGCCGCGGGAGGTGCTCGTGGCGGCATCGCCCATCGCGGCGCTCGGCAGGACGACGGCGCTGCCGGATCCGCTCACGATCGCCGTGGCGAGTCGCGCGGTCGACCATCACCCCGGCGGCCGGGTGGAGCTTCTTGCCGCTGAGGACGACCGGCTGCGCCTCGGCGTCGAGAGCGACGGCGGCCTGCTCGTTGTCCAGCGGGCCTATTTCCCGCTCATCGAAGCACGGCTCGAGGACGGCCGGCTCCTCGCGACGCAGCCGGTCGACCTCGTGCTGCTCGGTGTCGAAGTGCCGGCGGGGCGGCACGAGATCCGCATCGGCACCTCGCAGCGACCGGAGGCGATTGCCGGTGCGTTGAGCCTGCTCGTCCTGGTCGCCGCCGCGCTCTTCGGCTGGCGCTGGCCGTGAAGCGCTTCGCGCCGCTCTTCGGTCTGCCGGCCCTGGTGCTCCTCGCCGCGCTGGTGGCGCCGCTCGTCAGCGGCGACAAGACCCTCATCCTGCGCGATGTGCTGCAGACTCATCTCCTCGACCGCATCACTCTCGGCGAGTCGCTGCGCAACTTCGATCTGCCGCTCGTCGACCCGCTGCGCGCCGGCGGGCAGGCGCTGGCGGGAAATCTCAACGCCCTGCCGTTCTATCCCGACAACATCCTGCTCCTTCTCGGTGCCGGCGCAGGTCAGACCCTCTGGGCGCTGAACGCGCATTTCTGGCTGCACTGGTTCGTCGCCCTCGGCGCGGCGTTCTGGATGGGGCGCGCCTTCAGTCTGCCACCGCCGGCTGCCTGGATGGGGGCGACGGTCTACGTCTTCTCGGGCTACTTCGCGAGCCAGCTGAACCTCTACAACACCGTCGTGGCGGCGGCGCTCGCTCCCGCCCTGGTCGCCGCTTTCCTCGAGACTGCGCCCGGAAAGTCTCCCGGCACCGCGCGCCGCGGGGTGCTTTGCGCAGCGCTCCTCTGGGCGCTCCTGCTGCTGGGGGGCGAGCCGCTGCTGGCTCTCCTCGCTCTCCTCGCGGCCGTGAGCGCGCTCGCCGTCGTCGCGGGAGCGCGCGCCTTCTCGCTCCGGCTCGGGCTCGGGCTGAGTGCCGGGACTCTGCTCGCCGCTCCGCAGATCGTCGAGATGGCACGCATTCTGCCGCTCTCCTTCCGCAACTACTCCGGCCCCGGCAAGACGGAAGCGATCATTGGCAGCTTCCGCCCGGCGCATCTCGCCGATCTCCTCTGGCCGTTCTTCTTCGGCCGTCCGAACCTCGCCGAGGTCTTTGCACCGCAGCAGTTCGACGGCTTCCCGCCGCTCTACTTCACGCTCTATCCCGGTCTGCTGGCGGTGGCGCTGGCACTCGTCGGTGTTCGCGGAGCGCTTTCGGGCTGGCGCGCGAGAGGCAGCGGACGGAATCGCGCCGCGATCTGGAGCCTGGGAATGGTGGGTGTCGCCCTCTTTCTCGCACTCGGCCGTTTCAATCCGGTCGTCGCGGGGCTGTGGAGTCTTCCGTGGGGAAGGCTGCTGCGCTTTCCGGCCAAGTTCTGGCTGCTCGGCGCCGTCGGCGGTAGTCTGCTCTGCGGCCTCGGTTTCGAGGTGGCGCTGACCCACGGCCGGCGGACCTTCGTGCGCTTGCTCGCCGGGCTGACGACGATTTTCGCGCTCCTGCTCGTCGCCTCGATTGCAACTCCGGCGCGAGTTGCCGGTTGGGTGGCGGGACTCCTGAAGCCGGACCTGCCCGCCGCGGTGCTGCGCGGCGACCTCGTGCGGCTGCAAGGCCTTTCGCTCCTGTCGATCGGCCTGCTGCTGCTCGCTCTCGGTGTGGCGCGCCTCGGGCGCCGGGCGCCGGTAGCGGCCGGTGCTGCGCTTCTCTTCCTGCACGCGGCGACACAGGCCTGGGCGATGCTGCCGGCCATGCCGATGGACTCGACTGCGCCCTATCTCGAGGCTCCGCCCCTGTTGGCGGCGATTCCCGCCGGCAGTGTCATCGTCCAGGGCGAGCATCTCGATCTCTTCCGGCCGGGAACGACCTACCAGGACGCTTTCCGGCCGGGAACGATCTACCTGGGTGCCTATCCCGACGGTCGCTTCCAATGGCTCGCCCGACGTTCGGCGCGCGAGCTCTATCCGTTCGCCGCGCTCGCGCATGGCTTGCGCGCCGAGCTCGCGATCTCGCCCGAAGGGCTCGACAGTTTTCTCAC
>JBDTQT010000379.1:0-3043 GCA_039932055.1 Thermoanaerobaculia bacterium | reverse complement strand
AAGTTGCGCATCAGGAATCCGGGCGTCACCAGGCCGATCTTCGCCAGCAGGACGAGGACGATCGGCAGCTCGAACATCAGCCCCAGGCCGAGCATGATCGTCAGCAGGAGGCCGTAATACTTCTCCGCCGTGATCAGCGGCATGAAGTCCTTGCCCATCTCGAGCAGGAACTGCACGGCGAACGGGAAGGCCACCAGGTAGGCGAAGACGCCGCCGGCGAGGAAGAAGAGCCAGCCCAGCACGACGAACGGCGCTGCCCAGCGGCGTTCCTTGGGATAGAGACCCGGCGAGATGAACGCCCAGACCTGGTAGAGGATCACTGGCGCGGCGAGAAAAGCGCCGGCGAGGAGCGCGGTCTTGAAATAGAGCAGGAAAGCGTCGGTGATGCCGAGAAAGGCGAGCTTCTGACCCTCCGGCAGCAAGTGGCGCTCGTAGATGGGCCGGGCGAAGAACTGGCAGATCTCCGGCGCCCAGTTGAAACAGCCGAGCATCGCGACGAAGAGCGCCGCCGCCGAATAGACGATCCGCTTGCGCAGCTCCTCGAGATGGTCGAGGAGCGACATGCGGGGCAACTCGTCGGCGGGCAGGGCGCCGCCCCGCGGCTCAGGAGCGGCGGCCATGGGTCCGGTCAGGACGGCCGGCTCTCGCCCGGGTCGGTCGCGACCGCGGGAAGAACCTCCACCGCTTCATCGGGCACCTGCACTGGCGCCGGCGCGGGAGCGGGAGCGGGCGCCGGCTTGGACGCTGCATCGGAGTCCGAATTGCCATGCGGCAGGCTCGCCCCGGGCAACTGCAACTGCGCGTGCCGAGGCTGCGAACCGGCGGCTCCCGACGGCCGTCCGGGCGGGCGCGGCGTATCGTTCTCGAGCGCGATCTCGGTTTCGATGGTGCGCCGGAGGTCGCTCGTCGCCTTGCGGAACTGCGCCATCCCCTTGCCGATCGTTCGCCCCACCTCCGGCAGCCGTTTGGGCCCGAAAATGAGCAAGGCGAGTACGACAATGAAGATCATTTCCGGAAATCCGAGAGGACCGAACATGGCAGCGACCGGCGGCAATCATCGGCCTCCGATGCATGCGGTGTCAAGGCGAACCACTCCGGGGCGAGCGCCGGGCGCCCGCCAGCCGCATGTTAGGATCCCCCGATGCGTCGACCGTGGCGGCTCGCTGCGACTGTTCTCTTTCTCCTCGTCCTCTTCGTCGGCGGGCTGGCTGGAAACCGGCTGCTCGCCCTCGGCGAGGACGCGCGCAGCGATCTGAAGCTCTATACCGAGCTCCTCGAAGCGGCGCGCACGCGCTACGCCGGCGAGGTCCACTTCCGCGATCTGGTCTATTCGTCGATCAACGGCATGCTCCGGACGCTCGATCCGCACACCAACTTCCTGCCGCCGACGGCCTACTCGTCGATGCGGGAGAAGCAGCAGGCCACCTTCTTCGGCCTGGGAATCCTCGTCGGCGTGCGCAACGGGCGCCTGACCGTGATCGCGCCGATCGACGGCACTCCGGCCTCCCGCCTGGGGATCCGCGCCGGCGACGTCATCCAGCGCATCGAGGACGAATCCACCGACAAGCTGTCGATCGACGAGGCGGTCTCCCGCCTCAAAGGGCCCAAGGGGACGCAGGTCCGCATCTCGATCCTGCGCGTCGGCCTCGACGAGCCCCTGGAGCTCACGGTCACGCGCGCCGAGATCCCGCAGACCACCGTGCGCTACGCCTACATGATCGCCCCGGAGACCGGCTACATCTCGATCAGCGACTTCACCCGCTCGACTTCGAGCGAGGTGGAAAAAGCTCTCACCAAGCTCAAGGGCGAAGGGATGAAGCGGCTGCTGCTCGATCTGCGCAACAACGGCGGCGGCCTTCTCGACCAGGCGGTGGACGTGGCGGACCAGTTCCTGCCGGAGGGCTCGACGGTCGTGGTCACCCGCGGCCGCACCCAGGATTCCGCCCAGTCGTTTTCCGCCGACGGCAGGCATGCGCCGATCTCCGAGCCAGTGGTCGTGCTGGTCAACAGCGGCACCGCCTCGGCCTCCGAGATCCTCTCCGGCGGCATCCAGGACCACGACATCGGTCTAGTGGTCGGCACGCCAACCTGGGGCAAGGGGCTCGTCCAGACTGTCTACAGCCTTTCCTACGGCGCCGGCCTGGCGCTCACCACGGCGAAGTACTACACGCCTTCGGGACGCCTGATTCAGCGCGACTACAGCTCCTACTTCGACTACTACACGCGCAATGGCCTCGAGCCCGGCGACGACAATCCTCGCCCCAAGGTCGAGCCACCGGCGACCGAGGCCTACTCGACCGACCTCGGACGGAAAGTCTACGGCGGCGGCGGCATCACCCCGGACGTCGAGGTCAAGCCGACCGAGGTGGCGCCTTTCCTGCAATTCCTGCTCGGGCGCTCGGCTTTCTTCGGCTTCGGCGTCGACTATGCGCGCCGCCATCCGGAGATCACCCGAGAGTGGCGGCCGGACGCCCCCGTACTGGCCGAGTTCCGCAAGTGGGTCGTCGACCAGAAGATCGACACCGCCGAAGACCTCGAAAAGGGCTTCGTCAAGGAGGCGGAGCAGGGCTACGCGCTGCGCCAGATCCGCGCCGAGATCTTCGCCACCCGCTTTGGCATCGAAGCCTCGCACCAGGTGCTGAGCGAAGGGGACGCCCAGATCCAGGCCGCTCTCGGCCTCTTCCCGCGCGCCGAGGCCCTCCTCGCCGAGCGCCTGCGCCTCGAGAAGAAGCCCGACGTCACGGCATCGACCGCCGCCCGGCCCTGAGCCGCAGCGCTCCGGGCCCCAAGGAGGCCCTCGGCCCGGCCACCCTCGTCGGCACAGCACAGAGAGAGGCCTCTTGCCTCGCTGGGGCGCTCCGGCGCTCGAGGGCTTGGGGTCGGTGGCCAGCTTCACTAGACGCCGGCCCCAAGCCCTCGAGTGCCGGAGTGACCCGACCACCGCTGTCCGGAACTTGAGAACGCAAACAACCACTGCCCTGCATCGTCGCGCGCCAGCCGAACCCGGCGTTCGCGAGCTCGGGGCCGGCTCCTATAGAAGCTG
>JBDTQT010000378.1:0-3090 GCA_039932055.1 Thermoanaerobaculia bacterium | reverse complement strand
CCTCACAACCGCCGCCTGCCGGCGAGCTCATCGCCCTGCAGCGCTCCGGCGACCCAGCCGACAAGCTCGACTTCCTGATCCTCGGCGACGGCTACACCGCCGCCGAGCGCGGCAAGTGCGAGAACGACGCCCGCCGGCTGATGGCGATCCTCTTCGCGACCGAGCCGTTCGCCAGCCGGCGAACCGATCTCAACGTCTGGGGACTCTGCCCCGCCGCCGCCGAGTCGGGCATCTCGCGGCCGTCGTTGGGCATTCACCGCCGCTCGCCGGTCGGGGCGACCTACGATGCCTTCCGCTCCGAGCGCTACATCCTGACCTTCGACAACCGCGCCTTCCGCGATCTGGCGTCGCAGGCGCCGTACGAGGTGGTCGAGATCCTCGCCAACGGCCAGACCTACGGCGGCGGCGGGATCTTCGGCCAGTTCAGCACGGTCGCCGCCGACTCGCTCTGGGCGCCGTACGTTTTCGTCCACGAGTTCGGCCATCACCTGGCGGCGCTCGCCGACGAGTACTACACCTCGGACGTCGCCTACGAGCCCGCCGCCGACCGCGTCGAGCCGTGGGAGCCAAACGTCACCGCGCTCCTCGACCCGGCCCACTTGAAGTGGGCGAACCTCGTCGCCTCCGGAACGCCGCTCCCCACTCCGTGGGGCAAGGAGGCCTACGAAGCCCGCGCGCACGAAATCCAGACCGAGCGCCGGAAGATCCGCGCCGAGAAACGCCCCGAGTCGGAGATGGACGCGCTCTTCACCCGCCAACGCGACGAAGAAGAGAAGCGCTTCGCTGCAGAAGCCTTCGCCGGCAAGGTTGGCGCCTTCGAAGGCGCCAACTACGAAGCCAAGGGCTACTACCGCCCGGCCGCCGACTGCATCATGTTCACCCGCGACCGCGTGCCGTTCTGCCCGGTCTGCCGCCACGCCATCGAGCGCGTGATCGACCTCTACGCAAGACGCCCTTGAAGGGAAAATCCATGGTTCCCCGACTCAGCCTGCTGGCCCTGACCTTTCTCACCTGTGCCGCGACCGTGCCCTATATGGCCAACGCCACGCCCGACGCTGCCAAGACCACGCCCGTCCCCGCCAACACCGTGCCGCCAGCGCTCGAGGCCGCCACTGTGCCGGCGGCGCTCGCCATCGTGCCGGACATCGCGCAGCGCCTGCAGCAGTTCGCCCGCGTCGAGCTCACGGCCGACCTTTCCACCCTCTCCGCCGGCGACCGCGCGGCGCTCGACGAGATCGTCGCCGCCGCGCGAGTGATCGACGAAATCTTCCGCCTGCAGCAGGGGCCGCGCGTCGCCACCGCCGCGGCGGAGCTCGCGCCGCTGACCGGCAAGCCGGCCGACGCGGCGCGCGAGTACTTCCGGATCATGCAGGGGCCATGGGACCGCCTCGACGCCGACAAGCCATTCGTCGGCACGGCGACGAAGCCCGCCGGTGCCGGCTTCTACCCCGAGGATCTGACGAAGGCGGAGCTCGAACAGTGGATCGCCGCCCACCCGGAGTCCGCGGCCGCACTGCGCTCCGACTTCACCGTCGTCCGCCGCGCCAACGGCGGGCTGGTCGCGGTGCCCTTCTCCGAGGCTTACCGCGAGCCGCTCGGGCGCGCCGCCGGGCACCTGCGGGCAGCAGCCGCCAAGACCGACAACGCCACGCTCCGGCGCTTCCTCCTCTCCCGCGCGACGGCCTTCGAGAGCAACGACTACTTCGAGAGCGACATGGCCTGGATGGATTTGGACGCCGCCGTCGAGCCGACGATCGGCCCCTACGAGACGTACGAAGACGGCCTCTTCGGCTACAAGGCCTCGTTCGAGGCCTACGCCGCGGTGACGCTGCCGAAGGAATCCGCCGCGCTGGGGCGCTACAAGCAGCGCCTCCCCTGGCTCGAGCGCAATCTGCCGATCCCCGACGCGGACAAGAACCTCAAGCGCGGTTCCGAGAGCCCCATCCGCGTCG
This sequence comes from Thermoanaerobaculia bacterium, assembly GCA_039932055.1. Taxonomy (GTDB): domain Bacteria; phylum Acidobacteriota; class Thermoanaerobaculia; order Multivoradales; family JAGPDF01; genus JAGPDF01. Next base: position 1,138 of record JBDTQT010000378.1, on the reverse strand, counting down.
TCGACGTGGTTTTCGCTGCCGGCGACGCCGCCAGCGGCGTCAAGGCGGTGGCCTACAACCTGCCGAATCTCGAGGCGGTGCGCGAGGCCAAGGGTTCGAAGAAGGTGATGCTGCACAACCTCCTGCGCGCCAAGTACGACGCCATGCTGGTGCCGATCGCCGGCCGGGTCCTGTCGGGCGAAGACGCCGCCCGGGTCTCGTTCGACGCCTTTTTCAACGAGGTTCTCCACCACGAGCTCTCGCACGGGCTGGGACCGGGCACGATCACCAAGGACGGGCGCGCGACGGATGTGCGCACGGAGCTCCAGGAGCTCTACTCGACGCTCGAGGAGGCCAAGGCCGACGTGATGGGCGTCTACAACATCCTGGCGCTCATCGGCGCCGGTGAGATGCCCGCCGAGCTCCGCGCCGCGCTCGACCCGACCTATGTCGCCGGCCTCTTCCGCGCCGCGCGCTTCGGCGTGCACGAGGCGCATGGCCAGGGGGTCGTGGCACAGTTCAACTATCTCCTTGCCCAGGGAGCGCTCGAGCTCACCGCCGACGGCCGCTACCGCACGGTGCCGGCGAAATTCCCCGACGGCCTGCGCGCCCTCCTGCGCGAGATGCTCGTGCTGCAGGCGCGTGGTGACTACGCCGGGACCCAGGCGTTCCTCGCCCGCTACGGCCAGCCGACGAAGGAGATGCTGGCAGCGATCGCCCGCCTCACCGACCTGCCGGTCGACCTCGACACGGTCTATCCGCAGGCGGCGAAATAGGCGGCGGCGCGCCAGCTCGTGGGGTTCGATCGATCAGCACCCTCCCAGCCGCGCGAACCGGCTACGGAACGGTCGCCGACCAGCGGGCAGTTCCGCCGGTATCGAAGCCGTCGCGGAAGAGACCGTCGTAGCGCCGGGCCTGGATGCTGTAGGAGGTGTTGTCCGTGCTGCTCGAGCCGTCGCTCTGCCAGGCGACGACGAAGTTGCCCGGACCGTCCACCGCCACCGCCGGAATCCACTGGTAGCTCGTCGTGTAGGTGTTGACCTGGAACTGCCCCCCCAGGGCGGCGCCGTTGTTGGCGTAGCGCCGGGCCTGGATGCTGAAGTCGCTGGTGTCCGTGTCGCTCGAGCCGAAGCTCTCCCAGGCGACGACGAAGTTGCCC
>JBDTQT010000377.1:0-3095 GCA_039932055.1 Thermoanaerobaculia bacterium | reverse complement strand
GACCATGCCGATTGAAGCCCCGTTCTATCCGATCATCTACATCCGCGGCTACGCCATGAGCATGTCCGAGGTCGAGGACACGGTCGCCGATCCCTACATGGGCTTCAACCTCGGCTCGACCAAGATCCGCCAGCGTTGGGACAAGAAGATCATCAAGTACATCTTCGAGTCGCCGCTTATCCGCCTGATGAAGGAGCACGGCTACGTCGACATCTACGACGAGGGCGACGAGCGCTCGGCGGTCGGCGGTGTCGGCGGGATTGACGGCAAGAGCATCTGGATCTTCCGCTACTACGAGGAGTCCTCCGGCGACCTGGGAACCGGCGAGGTGCAGGACATCGAGTTCTTCGCCCGGCGCCTGGGCGAGCTGATTGAACGAATGCGCGATCTCCTCTGCGGCCCGGAGGCGGCGGCGACGGAGGAGATCCGCAAGGCGCGCAAGGCCTTCAAGGTCTACGTGGTCGCCCACTCGATGGGCGGGCTGATCGCGCGCTGCTACCTGCAGAACATCGCCGCCGGAAAAAAGACGCCGATCGACCGGGTCTTCACCTACGGCACGCCGCACGGGGGCATCGACCTGCGCGGCCTGGGGAACATACCGAGCTTCGTCAAGATCAACGAGATCGACACCTTCAGCGAGAGCCGCATGCGCGGCTACCTGAAGATCCCGAAGGCCAAGCCCGTCACTTCGCTGAACGGTGCCTTCGACGAGAGCCGCTTCTTCTGTCTCGTCGGCACCGACTACAAGGACTACGACGCGGCGAAAGGCCTCGCCCAGCGCGCGGTCGGTCCGATGAGCGACGGCCTGGTGATGATCCAGAACGCCGCCGTCGACGGCGCGCCGCGGGCTTTCGTCCACCGCGCCCACTCCGGTCCCTACGGCATCGTCAACTCGGAGGAGGGCTACCAGAACCTGAAGCGCTTCCTCTTCGGCGACGTGCGCGTCGAAGCTCTGCTCGAGATCGACGCCTTGACTCTGCCGCCGGACGTCCAGGCGCAGGTCGATGCGGGCAAGAAGGTCAAGGCGTCGTACCACGCCGAGGTCGTGGCGCGAGTGCGCGGCAAGCGCTGGGCGTTGCACCGGCGAACGGTCGACGAGGAGTCGGCGATCTTCATCCCCTACGCCAAGGTCGAGGCGGGCGAGCCCGTGTACCTGGCGAGCGCCTTCCTGATGGGCTCCGAACGGGTCGACAAGGCCACCAAGGGGCTCGGCTTCAGTCTCGACCTCGGCGTTGTCGTGCCGGAGTACGAGATCGATGGCGCCCTCTTCCTGAAGCAGCACTTCGAAGGCGGTTATCTCTATCGCGAGAAGGTGAACCTCGAGATCTTCTGGCACGACGACGAGCCGACTCTGCGCTTCGGCTTCGACAGCCTGGAGCCGAATCAGACGAGCCGCGACGCCGCGGTCTCGAAGATCGAGGAGAACGGCGGTTTCGTCGGCTACGAGTTCCGCATCCCGGTCGAGCAAGACACGAAACCGGGGATGAAAGGGAGCCTGATCCTGAAGTCGTTCGGCTGGGGCTGACGCTGGAGGGAGGCAAGGAAGGGGCGGCGACCGGTTTTCCCTTCCCGTTCGTGTATACCTAGTGGGGCCCGTTCCTCTTCGGACCCCAGGGAGAAGCCATGGGAAAGATCACCTCCGCACGCGCCTGGGCGAACAACGAAGTGGCTTACGTCGCCTGGGAGATCGACGACACGATCGCCGGCTGCCTGGGCTTCGACGTCACCCGGGTCTACCTCTCGGCGGACGGGACGGTGGCGAAGCGTCCCGACGGCCAGGAGGACCGGGTGTCGTGCGCCTCCTGGGTCGCCTTCAAGGGGCAGAAGAACCCCCTCTGGCTGCCGCAGGATACCGGCGTCTGGCCGGTGCAGAAGCTCGCCTGGCGCGATCTCACCCTGCGCAAGCGGCGCGACGGCATGGAGCGCCGGCCGGACGAGGTGCGGGTGCGCTACGAGATCCGGCCGGTGGGCGAACTCGCCGCGAATCTGCCGGCCGTCGCACCGAACGGCCGGGAGATGCAGTTCGTGCCGCGGCGCGATGCGCAGGGGAACCGGGTGATGAAGGCCAACGGCCAGCCGGCTTGGGACAGAGTGCGGGCTTACGAAGGTACCGCAAGGCCGCTCGCCTACCTCGCGCCAGCTTTCACGACCAACGACATCCTCGTCACCTCGCGGCGCGGCAGCTTCCGCTCGACCTTCACCAACGGCATCCTCGCCGCGCAGTGGCTCTCGAACGTCCTCAACGAGGACGGCGTCATCGAGCAGAACGAGCTGATGGAAAAGATCGCCGACCCGGACGATCCCCACCGCAAGTACCTGGCGGGCGACGTCTTGCCGCTCCTGCACGAGCTCTTCGCCCGCTCCGGCGAGCTCTACTTGGCACTCTACGAGCTCGAGGACGAAGAGCTCGAGGCGCTGCTGGTGGCGAACGCCGCGCGCATCCACGTCATCCTCGCCAACACCGGCGTCGGCACGGGCGCCAGCAAGGCGAAGTGGGACCTGCGCAACAAGGCGGCGAGAAAGCGCCTGATCGACGCCGGGGTCGACCTGCAGCATCGGATGTTCAATAACTCCACCCATATCGGTCACAACAAGTTCGTCGTCCTCGTACCGCCGGGAAACCCTCCGGCGGGACCGCGCTCGGTGTTCACCGGCAGCACCAACTGGACTTCGACTGGCGTCGCCGGACAGACCAACAACGCTCTGCTGATCGAGGACGACTCCGTGGCCGGCGCCTTCCTCGACTACTGGAACCGTCTGCTCACCGACCCGCAGAAGGTGCCGAAGCCGTTCAGCCGACCGATGCCGGACAATCAGCAGGGGAAGCCGTTCCGGGCTTCGAACGAAGCGGTCACGGAAGTTCCTCTGGCGGGGGGCCCTGCCGGCGCGAGCGTCCGCGTCTGGTTCTCGCCCAACCGGCAGGAGCGCAGCAAGCCGACTTCGAAGACGAAGCCCACCCCAGTACCGCCCGATCTCGTCGAGGTTTACCGCCGGATGCGACTGGCGAAGGAGGCGATCCTCTTCCTCGCCTTCTATCCCGGGCAGGCGGGGAAGGACTGCATCATCGGCGAGGCGATCGACATCGGCCTGCAGGA
>JBDTQT010000376.1:0-3115 GCA_039932055.1 Thermoanaerobaculia bacterium | reverse complement strand
CGGTGGTCATCGCTCTCTACCCGGAGACATAACGGATCTGGAGTTGAGCGGCGCGCCAGAGCTGCTGCCCGGCGCAGCCGGACGCCGCCGCTGAACGCGTCCGCTCGAACGACTGGTTAGGCGACTTCACGCCGACGCCTCCGAGATAGGGCGCTGAAAGCTGCCGGTATGTAGAAGATCAGAGTGTAAACAATCGCAGCGAGAAGGACTTGATTACCCACCCACCGCGTGAAGTCTGGCGCGACAGCTCTGCAGGCGCCCACAGGAAAGTAGTGCATCCACATTCCTCGCCAACCCCAAGGGAGCAGGAGACCAAGCACTGAAATCGGCCAATCTAGTGCATAAAGTACGCGCGCGAAAATTTGGCTAACAAGACGCTCGTCCCTCGGGAAGATGGTGTAGACCGACGTCGCCAGTCCGATGACTATCGCCCAAGCGAGTCGATGAAAGAGCCCATTGAGACTAAGCCTCACAAGTCGCCTAACTACGTTTCATCGCGACTTGTTGCGTGGACGTTTGGTGTGACATTGGGTGAACTGGAGTGTGGCACATTCTCTTTTGCGCGCAAGCACGGGCCTTTGATTGCTTCATTTGGGGTCAAAGGAGGGCGGGAGTTTGCGGTGGGAATATCCGCAAAATCGGTCGAATAATCCTCCTCGGGATCATGGAGCGTCCAGGGGGCTGCGGACGCCGAGGCCACCCTTGTTGAGGACGTGGGTGTAGATCATGGTCGTCGAGACTTGGCGGTGGCCGAGGAGCTCCTGCACGGTGCGGATGTCGTAGCCGGCTTCGAGCAGGTGGGTGGCGAAGCTGTGGCGCAGGGTGTGGCAGGTGACGCGCTTGGGGATGCCGGCGGCTTTCGCCGCGCGCGTGATCGCGCGCTGCACGCGCTCCGGGTGAAGGTGGTGGCGGCGGGTCTCGCCGCTGCGCGGATCCTCGGAGAACTTCGCCGCCGGAAAGACCCACTGCCAGGGCCAGTCCAGCGCTGCCATGGGGAGCTTGCGCCCGAGGGCTCCCGGGAGCTCGACGCGGCCGAGACCGTGGGCGAGATCGGCCTGGTGCAGGCGTTGCGCGAGCGCGAGATGCGGGCGGAGGTCCGCGGCAGCGGTGGCCGGCAGCATCGTGCGGCGGTCGCGATCCCCCTTGCCCCCGCGGACGAGGATCTCGTGGCGCTCGAAGTCCAGGTCCTTGACTCGCAAACGCAGGACTTCGAGCAGGCGGAGGCCGCCGCCGTAAAGCAGCAGCGCCACCAGACGCTCGACGCCGACGAGCTCGGCGAGCAGGCTCCGGGCCTCGCTTTTCGCCAGGACGACCGGCAGGTGTTTCGGCCGGCGGGCGCGCGTCGCCTCGGGCAGCGGCCCGAGATCCAGGCCGAGGACATTGCGGTAGAGAAAGAGTAGCGCCGCCAGCGCCTGGTTCTGGGTCGCGGCGGCGACACCGAGGTCGACGGCCAGGGCGGTGAGAAAAGCGCTGACCGCCGCAGCGTCGAGCTCGGCGGGATGGCGCTTGTCGTGGAAGAGGATGAAGCGCCGCGCCCAACCGCGGTAAGCCTTCTCGGTCCGCGGCGAGAGTCGCCGCCGCCGGGCCTCGAAGCTCAGGCGGTCGAGGAGGCGGGGGCCGGATCTGGCGCTGCTGTCGGCTGGGGGCTCGGGCGAGATCTGGGTCATCGCAGGAGAAAGACGGAAATCGCGCCTCCTGTCTGGCAAGACGAACCTGAAGGCGCGGGAGTTTGCTTCTTGCTGTAAGTAGCTACCGGTAGCTACAATAACCGCATGCGAGCCATCGGCATCAAGGCGTTCAAGAACAAGGTGAGCGAGTACGTGAAGCTGGCGAGCGCCGGCGAGGTCGTTTTGGTGACGGACCGGGACCGCGTCGTGGCAGAGCTCGGGCCGCCGCTCCCCGGCCGCGCGACGACCGTCGACGACGCCCGGCTGGCGGACCTTGTCCGCCGGGGGATCCTGACCCCGGCGCTGCTTCGCGCCTCTGCGCCGCCGCCGTCGATCCCCGGGCTTCCGCTGGCGGAGATCCTCCGCGGTCTCGACGACGATCGTTCCGGGCGCTCCGGGAGGTCCGGGGATTGATCTACCTCGACACCTCCGTCGCCCTGGCGCACCTCCTGGCCGAGGATCGTCGAGTTCCGGAGCGACTCTGGACGGAGACCCTCGTGGCCTCGCGCCTACTCGACTACGAGCTCTGGAATCGTTTGCACCGGCTCGGCGCGGCGCAGTCCCACGGCGATGCGGCGCGGGATCTGCTGGCGCGAGTCGCCATCGTCGAGCTCGCGCCGGAAGTTCTGGCGCGCGCCCTCGAGCCGTTTCCGGCACCGGTGCGCACCCTCGACGCGCTGCACCTCGCGAGCGCCGAGTACCTGCGTGCCGCGAGCGCGAAGATCGAGATCGCCACCTACGACGACAGCATGGCTACCGCCGCCAAAGCGCTGGGCTTCGTGGTCATCGCCTAGGGTCTTTCTGACGTCGCCGACAGGCGAGCGGTCGACAGATTCCCTGCCCCGTGATCTCTCGAGTCAGGCGACCCGCAGCGGTTGGATGCGCGACACCTCACCCTGGATCGCCTGAGCTGCGTCCCAGAGGTCGACGGCGCGCTGCGCGTTCAGCCAGAACTCCGGCGAGTTGCCGAACAGGCGAGCCAACCGGAGCGCCATCTCCGGGCTGACCGCCCTGCGGCCGCGCAGCAGTTCGTGGATCGACTGGCGCGAGACTCCCGCTGCCTTGGCGAGTCCGGCGACCGACAGGCCGTAGTCCGGCAGGAAGTCCTCGCGCAACATCTCGCCGGGGTGGGTGGGCCGGCGCTTCATCTCTCGGGTGTTGGGCAGGCTCATCTTTCGCCTCGCTCCTAGTGGTAGTCGCAGACTTCGACGTCGTAGGCATCGCCGTCAACGAACCGGAAGCAGGTGCGCCATTGGTCGTTGACGGCGATCGCGTGTTGTCCCTGGCGAAGGAGGTCCGGAGAGCGCTGACGAAAGCGCATCCGCGGCGCGCCGGGACCTCAGCCGCCGTGCGCCGCGCCCCTATCGCGCCAGCTAACTAGTTGATTCGAAAGAAAGGGAGATTGGTGGAGCTGAACGGGATCGAACCGTCGACCTCTTGAATGCCAT
>JBDTQT010000375.1:0-3117 GCA_039932055.1 Thermoanaerobaculia bacterium | reverse complement strand
GCATTCGGAACCCTGGGCGTTGGCGCCGGCTTTGCGCTCGGCGCGGCCATCGTGCGGCCAACCTCCGAGGTGTGGCTGATCTGGGGCGACGGCGCCTGCGGTTACGGGCTGGCCGAGTTCGACACCTTCGTGCGCCATGGCATTCCGGTCATTGCCGTGGTGGGCAACGACGCCGGATGGACACAGATCGCCCGCGAGCAGGTGAAGATGCTGGGCGATGACGTAGGCACCGTGCTCGCGCGCACCGCCTATCACCGCGTTGCCAAGGGATTCGGTGCTGCGGGACTGGAAATTCGCAAGGCCTCCGAGGTTGAGGCGCAGCTGGCCGAGGCGCGGCGCCTGGCGGCCTCCGGCAAGCCTGTCCTGGTGAACGTGTGGCTCGACAAGACGGAGTTTCGCGAGGGCTCGCTCTCGATGTAGCGGCAGTATGCGCGGGGCGCGACTGGCCCAGTCCCGCTAAGGGTGATAACGCGCAGGCTTTCCGGCCGAAATCAGGAGGCCGTCCACCTCGTTCTTCAGTTCGATCATCCGCAGTTCACGGTTGACCATTGCCTGGTTCATGAGCTTGGTCGTGTGCAATTCGGCTGCGAGTTCGTGGCCAAGGTGCGAAAGCCTTGCTTCACTCCTGATGTGCTCGCTGACATCCTGCGCCATCGCGCGGCATTCCTGCCTGTCCTCGGACAGGACCGCATCGAACTTCACGGTAGTGGCTGGACGGTCCTTCACCGCAAGCGTGAGTTCTCGGCTGAACCTGGCGCCGGTCGAAAACAGGTCCTTCAGCAAGGCGCTGAACGGGGAGCGATCAGCCGGTGACAAGTACGCCGCAAAGCGGTTTCCCACAAGTTGCGCGCGAGGCGTGCCCAGCAGGGTGGCGGCGGCGAGGTTCGACTGGACGATCATGCCTTCGCGATCCAGGGAAAAATAGCCGGCCGGTGCGAAGTCGTAGAGCTCGGTCAGGCCCGCGACCGCCTTCTCGAGCGCCGAGCGCGCTTCGCGCAACTCCTCGTTCTGCATCTCGAGCTCGATCTTGTGCACCTGGAGCTCGTGCAGCAGCCGATTCGTCTCCTCGGGGGAGGGAAGAGGGTCGGCACCTGCTGCCCGGCTCTTCAGACTTTCCTCAACGCGAAGGCGAAGGTTGGTCGCTTCGCCCTCTGATCTGGAACTCATGTTTTTCTCCTTTTGGGACGGCTCCCTTTCGCCGTCTTTACCGTGTTCGCCGTCTTCACCTTGACCTGGCCGATGTCCGCGATCGCCCTGTCATCCAGCCGGGCCTGCAATACCCTTTGTGCCTTGCGCAACACGCTCTCGAGCGACTTGGCCGAGGCGAGCGCCGTGCCCTGGTCGTCGGAGCGCGCTTGCAGCACCGCGAGCGCCTTGCGCAAGGTTTTCTCGAGAGACTTGGCGGCACTCACGTCCACGAACGTGATCACCACGCCGTCGATGCGATTGTCCTGGGTCCGGTAAGGCATCGTGCACACCCTGAACCAGCGTCCGCCGGTGGCCGGCACTTCGCGCTCGCACTTCACCAGCGAGCGCAGCACTTCGTGCGCATCCTCGCTCATGCCGGGATAGTCCAGGTCACTCGCGATGTCGCTCGCGGGACGCCCCGCGTCGCCGGGGAGCAGCTTGATGATGGAAGGGGTCTTGGCCGTGAAGCGCCGCACGCGCAGCTCGCCGTCCAGGAACAGCGTGGCAATGTCGGTGCCATCGAGCAGGTTCGTCAGGTCGTCGCCTACAAGAATCATCTCGTCGATCTTGGCCTGCAGTTCATGGTTGACCGTCTGCAGTTCCTCGTTCATCGACTGCATTTCCTCCTTGGAGGTGGTGAGCTCCTCGTTGGTGGACTGCAGTTCCTCGTTGGTGGATTGCAGTTCCTCGTTGGTGGACTTGAGTTCCTCCTGCGAGGTCTGCATTTCTTCGCGGGAAGCCTGTACCTCCGCGTGCGCCAGCTGCAACTCGTGCGCCAGCGTGTCCATCCGCGCGAGGCTCGGTGCAACGCGTTTGCCCTTGGGCGCGGCCGCAACCACGGAATCCACGTCGGCGAACACGACCAGCACCATCGCCTGAAGCACCCGCGGAGCCGAGAGGTACTCGACGGTGACATTGACGCGCTGCCGGTGTTCGTCTTTCCCGGCACTCGCGCCGCCCGTGACGATCTCCACGCCTGTCAGTGAAGCACTCGTCTTGCCGCGCACGGCCTTGGCGAAAGTGGCAGTCAGGGCGCCGGCGAGGCCCTCGCGCGCCATCGCGAACAGGTTCATGTTCGCCTTGCCTGCGGCCGGCTCGAGGTACTTGCCTGTCTTGCCGCTGATATAGACGATATCCCCCTGGTCGGTGGCAAGGACGGCCGCAGGCGAAAAGCGCATCCGCAGGATGGCTTCCGTCTGTGCCTGCAAGCTGGCGCTCGAGAGCGCCGCCGCGGCCGGTTCCGTATTCCGCATTGGCGAATCCTTGCGATGTCGGCCGAAGACCGCAGGAAATTCGACCGATTCGATGGAATCACCAACGTCGTTGCGCCGGTAGATTCGGTTCTTTCCCGGCTGCGGCACGAAAAGATCGGAATTCGTGCCAGGGGATTCGGACGTACCCAGAACCAGGATGCCGCCGGGGTTGAGGCTGTAGTGGAACAGGGGTAGCAGTTTCTTCTGCAACTCCGGTTCGAGGTAGATCAGCAGGTTGCGGCAGGTCAGGATGTCCAGCTTGGTGAAGGGCGGATCCAGGACCAGGCTCTGCCGGGCGAAGATGACCATCTCGCGGATTTCCTTGCAAACGCTGTATCCGCGCGCTTCCTGCACGAAATAGCGCTGCAGCCGCGGCTGCGTCACGTCCGCGGCGATATTGGCGGGATAGATGCCGGCGCGCGCCTTGCCCACGGCATCATCGTCGAGGTCGGTGCCGAAAATCTGCAGCGAGTATTTGGCGCTGGACTTCAATGCCCGCACGGCCTCGTGAAACACGATGGCAAGCGTGTAGGCTTCTTCGCCGGTCGAGCAGGCCGGTGACGAGGCACGCAGTGTGCCCCTGGCGGGAATCGAGGCAAGCAGGGCCGGCAGCACTTCCTTCCCGAGTTGCTCCCACACGGCAGGGTCGCGAAAGAAGCTGGTGACACCGATCAGC
>JBDTQT010000374.1:0-3146 GCA_039932055.1 Thermoanaerobaculia bacterium | reverse complement strand
ACGGGTGCCGTCCATCCCATCGCCTGACCCGCAGGCCGCGCGCGCGTTGACCGCCGACGGCGGGAGCCTGTAGCCTGCCGCGGAAAGCGAGGACCGCCTTGACCGTCACCTATTCGAGCTACCTCCACCTCGACGAGCTTCTCGCCTCCCAGCAGCCGCTGTCGGACGGGCCGGAACACGACGAAATGCTCTTCATCATCATTCATCAGGTCTACGAGCTCTGGTTCAAGCAGCTCCTGCATGAGGTCTCCTACCTCGCCATGGCGATCGAGCGCGACGATCTGCCGCGTGTCTATGCCACCTTGAAGCGCTTCCTGACCATCCTCAAGGTACAGGTGGCGCAGATCGACATTCTGGAGACGATGTCGCCGATCTCCTTCCTTTCGTTCCGCGCCCGGCTCGACACCGCCTCGGGCTTCCAGTCGCCGCAGTTTCGCGAGCTCGAGTTCGCCCTCGGCAGGCGCAGCGCCCGGATGGTCGCGCATCATGACGGCACCCCTGCCGCCGCGCGCCTCGCCGCCCAGCTGGCCGAGCCGAGTCTGTGGGACATCTTCGTCCAATTCCTCGTCCGCCACGGCTACGTCGTGCCGCCTGCGCTGCTGGCGCGCGACCGCTCGCAGTCCAACCCGGCGACTCCCGAGCTGCAGGAGAAGTTGATCGAGATCTACCGCACGCGCCCCGATCTCGCCCAGATCTGCGAGCGTCTGGTCGACCTCGACGAGGGCATCCAGGAGTGGCGCTACCGCCACGTCAAGATGGTCGAGCGCACGATCGGCACCAAGCCGGGCACCGGCGGATCGAGCGGCGTCGAGTACCTGCGCGCGACGCTCTTCCAGCCGCTCTTCCCCGACCTCTGGGCCATCCGGGCCGCCTTGTGATGCCTCCTCTCGCGCTCGCCGACCTCCGCCGCGCGCCCAACTCCCTGGCCCACCACTACCGGCGCTTCCGCGTCGAGGAGCGCTTGCTGCTCTCCGGGCATTCGCATCAGGCCTGGCCAGACGTCGCGCGAGACGGCGTGCTCGAGGCGTTCGACGACGCGGCGCGAACGATCGACGAGAAGTGGGAGCTCGCCTTCGCCCGCGCCGAACGCGTGCGCGAGGGTTACCGCGCGCTGCTCGGCGATCCCGGCGGAGAGGTCGCACTCGGGGCGAGCACCCACGAGCTCCTCGTCTGTTGGCTCTCGGCGCTGCCGCTCCAGACAAAGCCGCGGCTGGTCACCACCGACGGCGAGTTTCACACGCTGCGGCGACAGCTGGCGCGCCTGGCGGAAGCCGGCATTGCAATCGTTCGGGTCGCGGCGCACCCGGTCGAGAGCCTCTCCGAACGGCTGGCGGCGGCGATCGACGACCGCACGGCGGCCGTTCTCACCTCGGCGGTCTTCTTCGAGACGGCGCGGATCGTGCCGCGACTGGGCGAGCTCGCGGCCGAGTGCCGGCGGCGGGAGACTCCTCTGCTCGTCGATGTCTACCATGCGCTCGGCGTCCTGCCGTTCTCGCTCCCCGCCCTAGGACTCGGCTCCGCTCTGGTCACCGGCGGCGGCTACAAGTATCTGCAGCTAGGCGAAGGCAACGCCTTCCTGCGCCTGCCCAGGGACCTCGACCTACGTCCGCTGGTGACCGGCTGGTACGCGGAGTTCTGGACGAAGGGCGCCAGCAAGCGCGCGGAGAAGGTCGACTACGCGCCCGGTGCCGCCGCGCTCGCCGGTTCGACCTACGATCCGACGAGTCACTACCGCGCGGCACGGGTTTTCGATTTCTTCGCCGAGCAGGGCCTGACCCCCGACTTCCTTCGCGTAGTCTCGCAGCATCAGGTCGGACTGCTGGCGCGCGCCTTCGATGCGCTCCAACTTCCAGAAACGGTGATTCGGCGAGAGCGCTCGACACCGCTCGAAGGGATCGCCGGATTTCTGGCGCTCGACTCACCAGCAGCGCAACTCATTACAGAAAAGCTGCTGGCAAAGGGAATGCCCTGCGATGCCCGCGGTCGGTCGCTTCGGCTGGGGCCGGCGCCCTACTTGAGCGACGCCCAGCTCGAGCGCGCCGTCGAAATCCTCGGCGAGGTCGCTCGCGCGCTGCCGTAGCGCAGGGAGGTTTCTTCCCTTACTGAGCTTTTGTTTCGCGTCTTGCTGCTCCTACCAGCGGGCGCTGGCGCCGCCGCCGCCGAACGAGCCGCCGCCGCCGGAGAATCCGCCGCCACCACCGAAACTACCACCCCCGAAACCGCCGCCGCCGAATCCGCCACCGCCGAAGCCGCCGCTGCCGCCCGTCCAGTTGCTGCCGCGGCCGCCGCGGTTGCGGGCGGCGGATATCAGGATCAAGAGCACGATGATAACGAGGAAAAAGACGAAGCCGCCGCCTTTCGCGTTCGGCCGTGTCGCGGCTTGGGCGTCCGCGGTGTACTCGCCCTGGATGGCGACGAGGATGGCGTCGGCGGCGGCGGTGAAGCCGCCGTCGTAGTCACCGTTGCGCAGATAGGGAATCAGCGTGTTCTGCAGGATCTGCTTCGACTCGAGATCGGTGAGCGCCCCTTCGAGACCGTAGCCGACTTCGAGGCGCAGCGCCCGGTCGGCGACGAAGAGGAAGAGCACGACGCCATCGTCCTGCCTGGCGCGGCCGACCCGCCAGGCCTCGGCGACGCGTTGCGTGTACTCCTCGAGGGCTTCGTTCTCCGGCAGGTTGGGAAAGATCGCGATCAGCACTTGCGAGCCCTGCGCCCGCTCGAACGCCTCGAGCTTGCCGTCGATGGCTGCGGCGGCGCCAGCGGAAAGCACGCCGGCACGATCGCTCACCCAGCGCGCCGGCTTCTCCGGCACCGCGCCAGCGGCGAAGCCCGTCGCCGCCCCACCGGCAAATGCCAGCAGGAAGACGAGCCACGCCCACGCTCTCCCAAAGGTGAAGAGGCGCGGGCGTAGGCGGAGCTGCCGCCTGGCGAGCGACGTCGTCAACGGTGCTAGAACTCGACCTTGGGAGCGGTCGCCGCGCCGGCCTGGGAAGCGAAGTAGGGCCGAACCGTGAAGTGCCAGCCGAGAATACGGGCGAAGAGATTGGTGGGGAACTTCGCCAGCCGGGTGTTGTACTCCTGCGCCACTTCATTGAAGCGCATGCGCTCGACGGTGATCCGGTTCTCGGTCCCTTCGAGCTGCGTCA
>JBDTQT010000373.1:0-3153 GCA_039932055.1 Thermoanaerobaculia bacterium | reverse complement strand
GCGACACCGCCGCGGTTAGCGGCCGTTCGCGACACCGCCGCGGCTAGGACTTCGGCGCTGCCGGCTCGGGGGCCGCGGTGGTTTCCGCGACGGCTGTGGCAGCGCGCACCGCGGCGATCTTCCTTTCGAGCTCGGTTACCAGAGATCGTGGCAGCAACAGCGTCACGTCACGGCCGGCGGTGCGGGCGGGGACCTCCGCCGCGGCGGGATCCGCGCCTGGCGGAAGGGTCAGGATCTCCTCGTTGCCGTCGGCATCGGAGATCGTGACGGTGAGCCGCGGCGGAGTCGCCGCAGTGGCCGGCGCAGCGCCCTCGACGAGGCTGTCGGCTTTCGCGGAGGTCAAGGCCGCAAGCAGGTCGCTCGCCACCGGGAACGGAATCTTCTTGCCGTCGCGCAGCCATTCGCCGTCGCTGCGCACCAGTTCGAAGGCTCCATCGGCCTCCTCGATGCGCGCCTTCTCGATGCGCCAGTTCTCGAAGCGAGTCCAGTTGCGGCTGCGCCAGTCGCCCGCCGCGCGACCGACGACCGCGGCGAGCGCCGAGGCGCTCTCGAAAACCTGGTTGCCGGCGCGCCAGACGCGCTTGCCGGCGGCCGTTTCGCCGCCGACTTCGATGCGCAACGGCGCGGCTTCGCCGGAGATCGTCAGGTCGAAGGCGCCGGCGGGCGCGGCAAGAGCCTTCTCCATTTCGGGCGTGTAGGGCGGGTCGAGAAAGTTCTCCATGCGCAGGGCGGCAAGATCGGAGAGCAGTCGATCGGCGAGGTCGCGGTCCACCCGATCGGCGACCGGGCTCTCGAGCCGCAGCGTCTCGCCGCTGCGGGCGAGGACGACCGGGGCGCTCGTTGACGGTCCCGAGATCGCCAGCCGTTCGATGCGCTCGCGGGTCGCGGTCACCACCGCGCGACTCCGCCACTCGCCGGCAGGACGAGAGATATCGGCGACGAAGCTGTCGGCGGTCACCGCCGGGGCATGCCGCCCGCTCGCCGCAACGACGACATCGTGCGTCGCCGGCACGGCGCCGCCGATCTCGAGCTTGCCTTCGCCCGCTACGGTCTTCCAGGTCACCGTGCCGCGCGGCGGCTCGAGGCCGACATCGGCACGCGCGGCGCCGTCGAGATCGCGCACGGCCTCGAGGCCGGTCAGGGTGGCGACCAGGCGAGCGACCGCTGCATCGTCGGCGAGGTGATCGATGGGCTCGACGATTCGCCAGGGTCGCGGCTCCTCGACCGCGGTGGGCCGAGCACCACCTTCTTCCGTCTTCGACGTCTCCGGCTTCGAAACGGCGGCGCGTTCGAGGCGCAGGCGGCTGCCCTGCCATTCGATCCCGATCGCCACGATCTCGTCCGCCTTCGCATCGACCAGACGTTTCGCCGCCGCGGCGCGCTCGTCCGTTGAGGCGACTTTGTCCTCGGCGAAGTAGATCAACGCCAGCAGAGCGCCGACGACGACGGCGAGCACCACCAGAGTCCTGGGGCGCACCGGCCTATCTCCGGCGCCGGTAGTAGACCGCGACGCCGGCGGCGATCGCCAGCGCCGGCAGGCCGGCCAGGACCAGCCAGGTGATCCCCGAAAGCTGGCCCGGGGTGAGCGTCATGCGGACCTGCTCCGGCTTCTTCGGGCCGATGCCCAGGAGCTTCTGCCGGTCGAGCAGCCAATTGAAGGCGTTGGCGAAGAGCGTCGGGTTGCCCGACACCGACAGCAGACTGTTGGTGGCGAAATCGGAGTCACCGACGACGACCAGCCGCCAGGCCGGCGCCTTGGCGTCCGGCGCCGTCGGCGGCAGCGGCGGCGCCAACTCCTCGTCCTCGAGGTCTGCCGGAGCACCCTCCTTCGCCTGCGCGGCGACCGCCACCGCAAGCGGCACCGGACCGGCCAGGTCCTTGCCGTCCTTCCCGACGGCTCGCAGGTTGACGAGATCGGTCTCGCCCCAGCCTTCGGCCGTGGTCTCGAGCAGAACCTGCGCCGTGGTGCCCTCGGGTGCGCGACCAGCGGCGACCGAGCGCGCCAGCGCCACGATCACGCCGACCTTCGCCTGTTCGAGGCTGCGCACGATCGGATGCGCCCCGGTGGCGCCCGCCGAAAGAGTGTCGGCGCTGGTGAACGGCACGGTCGCACCCGGATCGACAACGATGTTCGCGCCCACCTTCACGCCGTAGGCGTCGAGCCAGCTCTCGAGCCCGGTGTCGACGAGTCCGCCGGCCGGCGCGAGATCGGGATCAACCATCACCAGCATCCGCCCGCCGCGATCGAGATACCTGCCGAACGCCGCGAGCTCGGGCTCGACGAAGCGCGCCTTGGCGCCGGCAACAACCAGAAGGTCGGTGCCCGCGGGGACGTCCGGCTGGCCGAGCGAGCTCCAGCTCTTGAGCTCGACGTTCTCCTTGCCTACTAGACCGGCGACTCCCGATAACCCGGAAGCACCGGTATCCTCGAGCGCTGCCTCGCCGTGCCCGGTCGTCAGCAGCACCTTGGGCTTTCGACTCTCGGCAAGCTCGAGGATGGCGCCACTGAACGCCTCCTCGCCCTTGAAGCCGGTCATCTCGGGGCTGCCGCCGTACTGCAGCGCCGAATAGTCATAGTCGGCGAGGTCGCTCTCCTCCACCACCCGCCGCTCGTTGCCGCTCTCGAACACCACCACGTTCAGGCTCGAGAGCTCGAGCTTGGTGACCAGCCGCTGCGCCTCGATCAGGTTCTTGTCCGCCGAGATGGCGCGGAAGTGGACGCGCGGTGACTGCGCCGCGTAGCGCTCGAGCAGCTCCTTCGAAGAGTCGCGGAGCGGCGAGCCTTCGGGCAGAAAGAGGGTGACATCGATGTCGCGGTCGAGGCCGGCGAGGATCGCCTTCGTCTTCTCGGACAACGAATAAATCTGCGACGAGGTCCAGTCGAAGCGGTGGTAGTAGCGCATCCCGAGGTAGTTGACGATCGCGACGAGCGCCGCGACCAGCAGCACGCCCGCCGAAAGCAGCGAGCCCTGGGCGATCCAGCTGCGTCCGTTCTGTGCGCTCATCGTCTTACCGCCACTTCTTCGCCGCGAGCGCGCGGGTGGTGAGGAAGAGGAAGAAGCCGGCGCCAGTAGCGTAGTAGACCAGACGGCGCGTGTCGACGATGCCCTTGCTGAAATCGTCCATGTGCTGCCAGAGATTCATCTGTCCGAG
>JBDTQT010000372.1:0-3155 GCA_039932055.1 Thermoanaerobaculia bacterium | reverse complement strand
GGTCACCGGTTTCGACTTCCCGGGCTGGTCGGTCGGCCTCGAGCTCGGCATCCCGCTGCAGAACCGTTCGGCCAGAGCGCGCAAGCTCATGGCCGGCCTCGCGCTCGAAGCGAGCAGGGACACCGCCAAGCAGCTCGAATTGCGCGTCACGACCGAAGTCCGGGCGGCAGTGCGCGGGCTCGAGACGTCGCGCGAGCAGCTCGAGTCGGCCAAGGTCTCGACCCGGCTGGCGGAGAAGAACCTCGACGCCGAGCGCAAGAAGTACGACAACGGCCTGTCGACCGCCTATCAGATCCTGCAGGTGCAGGACGACCTGACGGCGGCCCGCTACCGGCAGGTGTCGGCCGTCACCGGCTATCGCAAGTCGATCGTCGAGTACAACCGCGCGACCGGCGGCCTGCTCGCCAGTTCCAACGTCACCATCGCCGAGTAGGCGCGCGGAGCCGGGCGGACGTTCGGCGCCCGGGACGCAGGGTGCCGGCGGGGTGGAGGCCTCCACCCCGGACGGCACTTTTGGTACCGTTCGATCGCGTGCCGGAGTTCGAGCACAGAAAAGGAACACCGAACATGGAGAATCCGCAGGTACCGTCGGCGGCCGAACCCCAGGGCAACCCTCTGCAGTCGATCTGGGGAGTCCTGCTCGCGCCGGAGAAGACCTTTCGCGCTCTCGCGATACGCCCCACCTGGTGGCCCGCGATGCTGCTGTTGGTCGCCACCGCCCTCGGCCTGTCGCTCGTCGTGACCCCCAGGCTCGACATGAAACAGGTCATGCGCGAGGCCATCGAGGAGAAGGGACAGGACATCTCCGAGGCGCAGCTCGAACGCCAGGCCGAGATGGCCGACAAGTTCAAGTGGATCGGGACGGCTTCCCAGGTGGTCCTGCAGCCGGCGGTCTACCTGCTGATGGCGGGCATCTTCCTCGTGCTCTTGCGCCTGCTGGGGAGCGAGATCGATTTTCGCCAGAGCCTCTCGGTGTCGGTGCACGGCATGATGCCGTTCGTCATCGCGACACTGCTGACGATCCCGGTCGTGCTGTCGCGTGCCTCGCTCAGCCTGAAGGACGTCCAGAGCGCGCGCTACCTGCACTCGAACCTGGCGGCCTTCGCCCCGGAGTCGACCGGCAAGCCGATGATGGCACTTCTCGCGAGCGCCGATCTGTTCTCGATCTGGACGATCGTCCTGCTGGGCATCGGCTTCCGCGTCGTCGGTCGGGTGTCGAAGGTCGCCGCTCTCGGCGCGGTGATCGCGCTATGGGCAGTCGTGGTCGCCGGAAAGGTCGCCCTTGCCGCGCTCTTCTAGCGCGGACGCCGGCGAGGCTCGGCCGTCGGCGCTGAAGCGCAACGTGCTGATCGCCGGCGGCGCCTTGCTGCTGGCGACGATCCTGGTGACCAGCATCCTTTCCGGCCGCAACGAGTCGGGGACGAAGGTCTACGTCGAGGCGGCCCAGCGCCAGCCGCTCACCCAGAGTGTCAAGTCGAGCGGCCAGATCCAGCCGCGGATCAAGGTCAACATCTCGGCGCACGTCATCGGCAAGATCGACAAGCTCTACGCCGTCGAAGGGGCGGCGATCGCCGCCGGCGCACCGTTCCTCGAGCTCGAGCAGGAGGCCTTCCTGGCGGCGCGCGACAACGCCCGTGCCCAGCTGGCGATGGCAAGGACCGGTCTCGAGCAGGCGCGGGTCTCCGCCGCCGACGAGAAGGTCCGCCTGGCGCGCGCCGAACAGTTGTCCACGCAGGGGATCGCCTCGGTCGAGGCGCTCGAGGCGGCGCGGCTGCGCAACACCTCGGCCGACCTCCAGGTGCAGCAGGCACGTGAGGCGGTGACTCAAGGTCGGGCGCTGCTCGACAAGGCCGAAGACGACCTGCGCAAGACCACCATCTATTCGCCGATCGCCGGCCGGGTGATCGCCCTCAACGCCGAGGTCGGCGAGGTGGTGGTTTCGGGCACGATGAACAATCCGGCCTCGGTCATCGGCACGATCGCCGACCTGTCGGAGATCCTCGCCGAGATCGACGTCGACGAAACCGAGGTGGTGCATCTCGCGCCCGATCAAAAGGTGGTGCTCAAGGTCGACGCGATCCCCGACCGTGAGTACACCGGCAGGGTAGTCGAGATCGGCAGCTCGGGCTACGCCAAGCCGACCCAGCCCGACGTCACCTTCTTCCAGACCAAGGTGCTGTTCGACGCCCCCGACGCGGCCCTGAGGCCGGGGATGTCGGCGCGCGCCGAGATCCAGGTGGCGACCCACGCCGACGCGCTGGCGGTGCCGATTCAGGCGGTCGTGGAGCGCAAGCCGAAAGCGACCGGCGACACTCCGGCCGACAAGAAGGCGGCGCCCGTCTCGGTGGTCTTCGTGGTCGAGAACGGCAAGGCGAAAAGCGTACCCGTGAAGTCCGGCATCTCGGACGCCACCGAGGTCGAGATCGTCTCCGGCCTCGCCGGTGGCGAGCAGGTCATCACCGGGCCGTATCGCGTGCTGCGGAAGCTCGAAGACGGCGACGCGGTCAAGGTCACCACGCCCGAGCTCGAAGAGCGCGGCCGCAAGGGATCGAACGGCAGGGATTCCGACGACAACGACTCGAACAAAGAGTCCAATTAGGAAGAGAGCGTCCCAATGTCCATCATCGAGCTGCACGACGTCTACAAGGTCTACGACATGGGGGCGGAGCAGGTCCGCGCGCTGAACGGCGTCGATCTCGCCATCGCCCGCGGCGAGTATGTCGCCATCATGGGACCGTCGGGGAGCGGCAAGTCGACGATGATGAACCTCCTCGGCTGCCTCGATACGCCCTCGACCGGGAGCTACGTTCTGAATGGCACCGCGGTGGAGCAGTTGAACGACCAGGAGCTGGCGGCGATCCGCAACAAGGAGATCGGCTTCGTCTTCCAGACCTTCAATCTGCTGGCGCGCACGGATGCGCTGCAGAACGTCGAGCTGCCGCTGATTTACGCCGGCATCCCGCGCAAGGAGCGCCGCGAGCGCGCGCAGCGAGCGCTCATGCGCGTCGGCCTCTCCGACCGCGCGCACCACCTGCCGAACGAGCTCTCGGGCGGCCAGCGGCAGCGCGTGGCGATCGCCCGCGCGCTGGTGAACGACCCCTCGATCCTGCTCGCCGACGAGCCGACCGGCAACCTCGACACCGCCACCTCGACGG
>JBDTQT010000371.1:0-3180 GCA_039932055.1 Thermoanaerobaculia bacterium | reverse complement strand
CCAGTCCCCAGGGCTCTCAGACCTACGGCAAGGGTCCGTCCAGTCCCCAGGGCTCCCAGACCTACGGCAAGGGTCCGTCCAGCCCCCAGGGCTCTCAGACCTACGGCAAGGGTCCGTCCAGTCCCCAGGGCTCCCCGAGGTCGCAGAGCTACGGCAAGAGCTCTTCCGGCGCACCGAGCTCCGGACGCGCCCAGACGTCGGGCAAAAGCCCTTCCGCATCGTCGGGATCGAAGGGTCGGCAGAGCTCTCCCCCGCCCCCCCCGCCGGACAAGAAGGAAGGGGACGGCGGCCACTAGGGAACCGGTTCTCCCCGGCCGGCGGTGCCGGATGAGGCGAGATCGGGCGGGTGGACTAGAATCCATCCGCTCATGCGCTCCGAGTCGCTCTTCCGTTGGGTTTTTCTGGTCTATTGCGTCGAGGCGGGACTCTTCCTCATGCTCTCGCCCTGGCTGGAGGCCTGGAATCACGCGGTGCTGCTGCTTCCCTTCGGCCTCGTAAGGGCTGTCTTGCTTACATCCTGGATGCGGGCGACGATCTCCGGCTTCGGATTTCTCCACCTGATCTGGAGTGCCCACGACCTCGATCTCTTCCTGCGCCGCCATTCGCCTGGCGACGGTTACCCGCTTGAAGATTCCGCGCCTGCTCGCCATCAGTAGTCCGGAGGTTCGTCCCGGCGAGGCCTGGCGGCGGTGGTGTAGCGCTCTCGCGGCCGCCGGGGTGGACGGTCTGCAGGTGCGACGCAAGGGTGGCTCCGACGGCGAGTTGCTCGCCCTGGCCAGTGAAGCGCGCGTTTGGACGGCGAGCGCCCTGACGCTGCTGCTGAACGCCCGGTTCGACATCGCCCTCGCCGCCGACGCCGACGGCGTCCAACTCCCGGCCGCCGGCCTCCCGGTGGCCCGGGTCCGGGCGGCACTCGCCGCGGCCGCGGACCGACCGCTCCTTCTCGGACGCTCGACCCATACTCCCGAAGAGGTGCGCCACGCACGCGACGAGGGAGTCGATTTCGTCCTCTTCGGCCCGGTTTTCGATACGCCGTCGAAAGCCGGCAGGATTCCCAGCCGCGGTCTCGCCGGCCTCGCGCAGGCGGCGAACTGCGGACTGCCGGTGCTGGCTCTCGGCGGCATCGACGGCGGCAATGCGGATCAGGCTCTCGACGCCGGTGCCTGGGGCCTGGCGGCGATCCGCTGGTTCGCCGACCCCGCCGCAGGCCGAGCCGATTTCGCGGCGTTGCAGCGCCGTTGGCAGGCCGCATGAGCCGGATTCTGGGAGTCGGAATCGACATCGTCGAGCGCGACCGGATCGAGCGCCTTCTGGAGCGCCACGGCGATGCTTTCCTGCGAAGGATCTTCCGTGCGGGCGAGGTTCGCGCAGGCGCGGAGGCTCCGCGCCGGGCGGCCCACGTCGCCGGCCTCTTCGCCGCCAAGGAGGCGGCGATGAAGGCCCTCGGCACCGGCTGGGCCGAGGGTGTCGGTTTCCTGCAGATCGAAGTGCTCCGCCAGCCGTCCGGCGCCCCGGCGCTGCTGCTGCACGGCGAAGCGCGGCGTCGGGCCGACGACCTCGGCGTCGAGCAACTCTGGCTCTCCATCAGCCACGACGGTCCGAGCGCCGTGGCCGTCGTCGTCCTGGAAGGTGTTCGACATGACTGAAACCGCCGCCCTCTTGCCCGGAGCCGTGCCGACACCCCGGGCGCGCAAGTCCCCATTCCTGCTCGTCGCTCTGGCCGTGCTCGCTCTCGACCAGTGGACGAAATGGCTCATCGAGTCGCACTTGCCCGAGCAGAGCTCACACGAGGTCATTCCGGGACTGCTGCACATTTCCCATGTGCGCAATACCGGCGTGGCCTTCGGCCTGTTCGCGAACGGCGGACGGGACGGCAGCTCCTGGGTGCTTTCGATCTTCGGCTTGGTGGCGCTGGGTCTGATCGCGGTGCTCTTCTACCGCACGCCGGCGAAGGACCGCGGCCTGCTATCCGCTCTGGCGATGGTCATGGGTGGAGCGGTCGGCAACCTTCTCGACCGGATCTCGAGCGGCGCGGTCACCGACTTCATCGCCGTCTACATCGGCAGCTATCGCTGGCCCGACTTCAACGTCGCCGACAGCGCGATCTCCATCGGCCTGGTACTGATCCTCTTCGACTCATTCCGCCACCGGCCGTGAGCGCCGGCGCCTGGCGGGTCGGAATGGACGAGGCGGGTATCCGCCTGGACCGCGCTGTCGCCCGCCATCTCGACCTGCCGCGCAACCAGATTCAGGAGTGGATTCGCGCCGGGCATCTGACGCTCGACGGAGTCGCGCTGCCGAAACCCGGACACCTGCTGCGCAGCGGCGAGGAGATCGCCTGGGATCCGCCGGCACGTGGCGAGTCCCGGGTGGAAGCGGAAACCGGCGAGCTCAGAGTGCTGTACAGCGACGAAGACATCGTCGTGATCGACAAGCCCGCCGGGCTCACCGTCCATCCCGGCGCCGGCCAGTCGACGGGGACCCTCGTCCATCGCCTGCTGGCGAGCTTCCCCGAGATGGCGGGCGTGGGGGGTCCGGGGCGGCCCGGGATCGTTCACCGCCTCGACAAGGGGACGAGCGGCGTCATCGTGGTCGCCCGCACACCCGAGGCCTATCGCGCGCTGACCGCCGCCTTCGCTTCGCGGCGCATCGGGAAGCGCTATCTCGCGATCGTCCACGGAACGCCGAAGTCGGCGCAGGGCACGATCGAAGCACCGATCGGACGCCACGCCAGCGAACGCAAGAAGATGACGGTGCGTGCCGACGGGCGACCGGCGACGACCCTCTACCGAACGATCGCGACGGCAGCGGGGCTGGCGCTGCTCGAGCTCGAGCTGCTCACCGGCCGGACCCACCAGATCCGCGTTCACCTCAAGCATCTGCGCCACCCGATCATCGGCGACGCGACCTACGGCGAGGCTCGGCACCGCGAGCTCGCCAGCGGGCCCGGGCGCTCGGTGCGGGGCTTCCCGCGGCCGGCGCTGCATGCCTGGCGGCTCGCCTTCGAGCACCCGTCCACGGGCCAACTCATGCGCTTCGAGGCGCCGTTGGCCGCGGACATGCGCGCGCTCTGGCTGGAGCTCGCCGGCGTCGAGCCGGCCCTGTCACCGGATCCCGACTGAGGGAAAAGAAAACGGGCCCGCCACTCCATCGCTGGAGAGACGAGCCCGAATTCACTGC
>JBDTQT010000370.1:0-3188 GCA_039932055.1 Thermoanaerobaculia bacterium | reverse complement strand
CGGCGATCTCGGTCTGCCACCAGTTGTCGACCACCATGCCGCCGCCCTGGCCGACGAGATGGGTCTGCGCCCAAAGGTGCGCCTCGGGGTTGAGCGGTTCGCCGGCGCAGGCGAGCAGACGCAGGCGCGAAAGGTCGTACTTCTTCGGCGCCGCCTCGCCGTGGCTCATCCACATCCGCAGCGCCGTCGGCGCGGTGAACATCAGGTTGACGCCGAAACGCTCGACCAGCTCCCAGGTGACCTCGGGCGACGGATAGTCGGGCACGCCCTCGCGGCAGAAGACCGTCGCACCGACCGAAAGCGGCCCGTAGACGATGAACGAGTGGCCGACGATCCAGCCGATGTCCGAAGTGCTCCAGTAGATGTCGCGCTCGCCGATCTGGTAGAAGGCGCGCGACAGATAGGTCACGCCGACCATGTATCCACCGGTGGTGTGGACGACGCCCTTCGGCTGGCCGGTAGTGCCGGAGGTGTAGAGGATGAACAGGGGATCTTCGGAGTCCATCGGCTCGGGATGGCAGTGGATCTCGCGCGCCTGCTGGATGTCGTAGAAGTCGACCTCGCGGGAGCTCTCGAAAGTGTAGGGCGCATCGCCCGGCCGCGAGCCGCGGCGGTGGACGACGACATGCTCGACGAAGGTGAGATCGCGCACCGCCTCGTCGACCGTCGGCTTGAGGGAGATCTTCTTGCCGCGGCGGAAGGTGAAATCGGTGGCGACGATGACCTTGGCGCCGGAGTCGACGATGCGCGAGCGCAGCGCCTGCGTCCCCATGCCGGCGAAGACCACCGAGTGGATGGCGCCGATGCGTGCGCAGGCGAGCATGGTGACGATGCCCTCGGGAACCAGCGGCATGTAGATGATCACCCGGTCGCCTTTGATCACGCCGAGCCGGCGCAGGGCGTTGGCGAAGCGGTTCACCTCGCGGTAAAGGCGGTTGTAGGTGTAGGTGATCTCTTCGCCGTCCTCGCCGACCCAGATCAGGGCGGCCTTGTTGCGCCGGTCGGAGTGGACGTGGCGGTCGATGCAGTTGGCGGTGGCGTTCAGCTTGCCGCCGAGGAACCACTCGTGGTGCGGCGGCTCGAAGCGCCGCACGGTGTGGAACGGCTCGATCCAGTCGATGAGCTCGGAGCGTTCCGCCCAGAAGACCTCGGGGTCGTCGGCCGCCGCCGCGCGCTCGATGTCGTCGTTGACCAGATGCGCACCACGCGCGAGCTTGAGCGGCGGCTTGATGACGTTCTCGTCCTTCGCCAACCGGGCGATGGCCGCGCGCTGCGTCTCGCTCAGTTCAAGATCGGGTACGGATTCGCCAGTCACAGCATCGCTCATCGCCAGACCCTCGCTCTCGGATTCGGCAAGAACCTAGCATCGCGCCCTCAGGGAGGGACCGCTCCAACGGGTAGCCCGGTGAGGGCCCGCTTCAGAACTTCCCACCCCTGCGACCCGGCGACTTTCCAGGCGGCTTTTCGGTCTGGTAGGCCGCGGTGGGCTCGGCGACGACGGTCGCGTCGGCGCGCCCGGCCACCCCGGCCCGGATCTGGCCCAGGCCACTGGCGATGAGCGCCAGCACGAGCGAGTTCAGGGAGACTCCTTCGGCCGCCGACCTCGCGGCGAGCTCGGCGTGCAGGGAACGCGGGATTCTCTGCACGAAGCGGCCCGAGTATTCCTCGACCGCGCGACCTTCGGGGCGCGACGGTCCAGGCACGGGAATGCGGTCGTGAACGCGCGCCGACACCCACGACTGAAAGGCCTCCTTGCCGTGCTTCACGGCTTCGGGGATCGTCTCGCCATCCGAGATGCAGCCGGGAAGGTCGGGGAGCGAAATCAGAAATCCGCCGCCCTCGGCCCGCGTGAGTTGGCGAATCTCGAAGCGATACTCTTCGAAGGAGTGAGGCGGGCGAACGCGGGCGATCTTTTCGACGGTCATGTGGGCTCCTGCCGGGTCGAGCCGGTACGCTCGATCCACTCGAGAAATCGCTCGACATAGAACGGCTTGATCGGCCGCCGCGACGGAACCGAAAGATGCAGGTCCACTCCTGGCGCGGAAAAGATGTAGTGACTCCCTCCGTCATTCCTCGCCTGGATGCCATGCCGCGCAGCCAACTGGACGAGATCCTCGATCCTCCAGTCGCGTGGATTCCGCTGCATTTTCTCCAGCAGCCTCTCCGACCGGGTCATCGCGGTGATACTAGATGCAGTATCACCCTTCGTCAAGCCTTCGCCTCTCCGCTCAGACCCCGAAATAGCGCGCGTCGGGGTGGTGGAAGACGAGGGCGGAGACGCTCGCTTCGGGGTCCATCATGTCGCCCTCGGTGAGGTCGACGCCGATCTCTTCGGGGCGCAGGGCGGCGAAGAGCTGCTGCTGGCCGGAGAGATCGGGGCAGGCGGGGTAGCCGAAGCTGTAGCGCTTGCCACGGTAGCGCGCCTGAAAGCGGTCCTGCGGCGTGGTCTCCGCCGGGTCGGGGAAACCCCAGTCGGTGCGGAGCTTCCGGTGCAGCCACTCGGCAGCGGCCTCGGCGGTCTCGAGCGCCAGTGCCGCGAAGGTGTGGCTCTTCAGGTAGTCGCCGGCGTGCTTGAACTTCTCCACCCGCTCGCGCACGCCAGCGCCGGCGGTGGTGACGAAGAGCGCCACGTGGTCCGCGTCGAGGACGTAGTCAGAGATCGCCAGTCCATCGCTGCCCTCCTGCCGCGGCAGCTCCCAGGAGGCCGCGACCACGCCCGTCTTCGGGTCGAGGAGAGTCAGCCGGTTGCCCTGGGAGCGCGCCGGGAAGAACTGCCAGACCGCTTTCGCCTGCATGCCTCCCTGGCGCGCGACCTCCTTCAGCTCGTCGACGACGGCGAGGAGCTTCAGGTACTTCGGGTCGCCCTCCTCGGCGAGCCGCTTCACCACGCCGCGCATCCCGAGGTGCTTGCCGTAGAGCATCTGCGGATTGAGCTCCGCCCAAACCGCGTCGAGGTCGAGGGTCGCCGCGTGGCGCTCGACGTCGGGCGGCGGCGGCGCCGGGAGGTCCCGGCGCACCGCCGACCTGCGCGGCGCGGAGTTCTCCGCGATCGCCACTCCGGCCGCCACCGGAGCGTCCACGCTGTCCTGCTCGAGCAGCGCGGCGATCTCCTGCTCGAGGGCCGGACGGCTCGCCGGATCCATCAGCCGCTCGACCAGCTTCAACCCGTGCATGGCGTCCTTGGCGTA
>JBDTQT010000369.1:0-3204 GCA_039932055.1 Thermoanaerobaculia bacterium | reverse complement strand
GGCTACGCCTGCCCGCAGACCGTCTTCACCCAGGTGCTGGTCTGGATCGAGCGCTGGGTCGAGGGCGACCGCGCGAGCCAGATCCGCCTGCGCAAGAACGGCTTCTCGCTGCCGCGCAGCACGAAGCTCGCCATCAAATGGGCGCTGTGGCTCGTCTTTGCCCTTTTCACCGCCTTCTCGACCCTGGGCTCCTTCACGCCGATCCGCGAGCTCGGCAGCCGTATCCTCGCCGGTAAGCTGGGACCCTGGGAGACCTTCTTCCTCGTCTTCATCGTCGTCGCGATCCTGCTCTTCGCCGGCAAGATGCGCGAGCAGGTGTGCATCTACATGTGCCCCTATGCGCGCTTCCAGAGCGCGATGTTCGACCGCAACACGCTGATCGTCTCCTACGACCCCGAACGCGGCGAACCACGCGGCGCGCGTGGAAAGGAGACCTCCCGCCTATCTGCCCAGCCGCTCGGCGACTGCGTCGATTGCACGCTCTGCGTTCAGGCCTGCCCCACCGGCATCGACATTCGCAACGGCCTGCAGTATCAGTGCATCGCCTGCACTGCCTGTATCGACGCCTGCGACGAAGTGATGGACAAGGTCGGATCGTCGCGCGGTCTCGTGCGCTACACCACGCTGAACGCGATGGAGAACCTGAAGACGCGGATCCTGCGACCGCGGGTCGTCGCCTACGCGGTGCTCATGGTCGGGATCGCCGCGGCGGTCGCGGTCTCGATCTCGAACCGCGTACCGGTCGCCTTCGACGTGCTGCGCGACCGCAACGCCCCTTATCGCGAGTCGCGCGACGGCCGCATCGAGAACGTCTACCGGCTCAAGGTGCTCAACATGGAAGAGCAGCCGCGGTCTTACATGCTCCGCGCCTCGGGTCTGCCCGGGATCACGGTCGACTACGAAGCCGGCGATCTCGACGTCGCCGCCGGCCAGGTTCGCGACGTGCCGGTGCGGCTGCGCGTCGCCCCGGGCGATCTCCACGAGCACTCGAACCGGATCGAGCTCGAGCTGGTGGCGGTCGACGATGCGAAGATCGCGGTGCGCGAATCGGCGCGATTCCTCGGCCCGCGCCGCTCCGAGCAAGACGAGCGCGGCGGCGAGCACAAGGAGCACTGATGCCATCCACCGCGAGCAATACCTGGTATCGCAACCCGCTGGTCTGGATGCTGATCCTCTTCCCGGCCTGGTCGGTCATCGCCGGAGTGTCGACCGTGGTGCTCGCCTTCCAGGTCTTCGACGGCGTGGTGGTCGACGACTACTACGCTCGCGGCAAGGCGATCAACGTCGTGATCGAGCGCGATCTGGCGGCGCAGCGCCGGGGCATCACCGGGGTCGCGACGTTCGCGCCGGGAGCGGGCGCCCGGGCGCTCGAAGTTCAATTGACGGCGCTCGACGTCGCGGCGTTGCCGGCGCGCCTCAAGCTCGCCTTCCTGCACTCGACACACGGTGGCGCCGACGCTCAAGTGGAGCTCCAGCGGACAGCTCCCGGGATGTATCACGCAGTCGTACCGCCGCTCGTCCGCGGCAAGTTCTACCTGCAGATCGAAGCCGAGGACTGGCGTATCGTCGGAGCGCTCCGGCAACCCGGCGAGACCGCTGCCGCGCTCGGACCCTCGCTGTGAACCCGGTTGCCGTCGGCGGCGCCTTCGTGGCGGGTCTGCTCTCGTCCGGGCACTGCTTCGGCATGTGCGGTGGGATCGTCGGCGCCTTCTCGCTCGGCCGCGTGCCCGCCGGAGGCGCCGCTGCCAACCGGCTGCCAGGATTGCTGGCCTACAACGCCGGCAGAATCCTCACCTACGCGGCGCTCGGCGCCCTGGCAGGCGCGCTCGGAGCAACGATTGGCGGCCTCCTGCCGCCGGAGCTCGCGCGCCGCGGCGCGCGGCTCTTCGCCGCGCTCTTCCTCATCGGCCTGGGCCTCTTCCTCGCCGATCGGCCGCAGTTCCTGCAGCCGATCGAACGGCTGGGGGCGCGCCTCTGGCGGCGAATCGAACCGCTGAGCCGCAGGCTCCTGCTGGCGCGCAATCGCGGGCACGCGGTGGTGCTCGGCCTGCTTTGGGGCTTTCTGCCGTGCGGCCTGGTCTATTCGATGCTCGCCATGGCGAGCCTCGCCGGCGGTCCCGGAGAGGGTGCCCTGGTCATGCTCTCGTTCGGCGCCGGGACGCTGCCAGCGCTGTTCGCCGCCGGCCTGGCCGCCTCGCGGTTGCGCGATCTGGCGCGTTCGGCCGTCCTGCGGCGCAGCGCCGCGGCGGCCTATATCGCGTTCGGCGCCTGGCTCGCCTTCACGGCGATCGCCCGCCCCGCCGGGCAGCACGGCCCTCACGGCGGCGCCAGCGGCGTCAGCGACAGCTGCCCGCCGCAGGTTTCGGCGCAGCAGGATTTCCAGCGCCCGAACTGGCAGAACCTGACCTCAGAATTGCCGGCGTCCGACGCCCAGGGCGCCGTTCGATAGACTGTCACCTGCCGCCGGTCTCCGGCGCATCCACGAGAGGGGCTTCCCCAATGAGTTCCAAGACACCCATTACGGTCGCACATGGCGACGGCATCGGTCCCGAAATCATGCAGGCTACGTTGGCGATCATCCAGGCGGCCGGCGCCCAGATCGAGATCGAAACGATCGAGATCGGCGAGGCGGTCTACAAGCGCGGCCATCTCGCCGGAATCGAGCCTTCGGCCTGGGACTCGCTGCGCCGCACCAACGTCTTCCTCAAAGCGCCTATCACCACTCCCCAGGGCGGCGGGTTCAAGAGCATGAACGTCACCGTCCGCAAGACCTTCGGCCAGTACGCCAACGTCCGGCCGTGCATGTCTCTGCACCCGTTCGTGCGCACCAAGCACCCCGGCATGGACGTCGTCATCGTGCGCGAGAACGAAGAAGACACCTACGCCGGCATCGAGCACCGCCAGACCGATCAGGTCTTCCAGTGCCTGAAGCTGATCAGCCGCCCGGGCTCCGAGAAGATCGTCCGCTACGCCTTCGAATACGCTCGCCGCAACAAGCGCAAGAAGGTAACCTGCTTCATGAAGGACAACATCATGAAGATGACCGACGGCATCTTCCACGAGGTCTTCGACGCCATCGGGGCCGAATACCCCGAGATCGAGAAAGAGGCCTGGATCGTCGACATCGGAGCCGCCAAACTCGCCGATACCCCGACCGCCTTCGACGTCATCGTCATGCCGAATCTCTACGGCGACATCCTCTCC
>JBDTQT010000368.1:0-3208 GCA_039932055.1 Thermoanaerobaculia bacterium | reverse complement strand
GCCCCTACGAGATCACCGGCAAGCTCGGCGAAGGCGGCATGGGCGAGGTCTACCGTGCGACCGATACTCACCTCAAGCGCGAAGTGGCGATCAAGGTCCTGCCCGCGGCGTTCACCGAGGACAAGGAGCGCCTGGCGAGATTCGAGCGCGAAGCGCAGCTCCTCGCCCAGCTCAACCACCCGAACATCGCCCAGATCTACGGTCTGGAAAAGAGCGGCGACCAACGCGCCCTCGTCATGGAGCTCGTGGAAGGACCGACGCTCGACGAGCGCCTCGCGTCCGGGCCTTTTTCCCTTACTGAAAGCCTTTCGCTTGCACTTCAGCTGGCGCTGGCCCTCGAGGAGGCGCACGAAAAGGGGATCGTCCACCGCGACCTGAAACCGCAAAACATAAAAGCTTCCAGTGAAGGAAAGGTCAAAGTCCTCGATTTCGGCTTGGCCAAGGCGATGGATCCGGTTGGCGCGTCCTCTTCTGCCGCCGATCTCGCGCGTTCGCCGACGTTGATGAACTCGCCGACCCAGACCTCGGCCGGAACACAACTCGGTATGATTCTCGGCACTGCGGGCTACATGGCTCCCGAGCAGGCGAAGGGCTTCGCGGTCGACAAGCGGGCCGACATCTGGGCGTTCGGGGTCGTGCTCTACGAGATGCTCGCCGGCCGGTCGCTCTTCGGCGGCGACAGCGTCGGTGACACGCTGGCGGCGGTGATCCGCGCCGAGATCGACTTCAGCCGGTTGCCCGAAGCGACACCTCCGGCCGTCCGGCGTCTCTTGCGCCGCTGCCTCGAGCGCAATCCGCGGAACCGCCTGCACGACATCGCCGACGCGCGCATCGTGCTCGAGGACGTCGTCGCCGGGCGATCCGACGAACTGCCCGCGCCCGCGGTCGCGGTCGCAGGCGTTGCGGCGCAGTCGACGGTCGGTCGCGCGCTCCCCTGGATCGCCGGGCTGGCGCTGGGCGCCGCCCTCCTTGCAGTCGTCGACCGCACGGTCCTCGCGCCGGCGCCAGTCGAGCCGCCGACGCTGGTTTCGCTGACTTACAGCGGCAAGGACGTGACGCCCGCGGCCTCGCCCGACGGCAAGATGATCGCCTTCGCCTCGACCCGCGATGGCAGCTCGCGCATCTGGTTGAAGCAACTCGCGAGCGGCGAAGAGGTGGCGATTACCTCCGGGCCGGCGGACTCGATCCCCAAATTCTCGCCCGACGGCAGCTCGCTGCTCTTTCTGCGCGGCACCGCGGCGCCGTTCGAGCTCTATCGCGTCTCCACTGTCGGCGGCGAGCCCCGGCGGATCACGACTGGCGTCGCGAGCGGCCCCACCTGGTCGCCCGACGGCCGGCGTATCGCCATTGGGCGCTCGACGACTTCGTCCGGCCTCGCCGACAGCCTCGTCACGCTGTCGACCGAAGGCAACGAAGAGCACGAAGTCGCCCGGGTCGCCGACCTACTGCTGCTGGCACTCAACTGGTCTCCGGACGGGGCGAGGATTGGCGCGTGGGCACAGCTGCGCTCGAACTTTGCGGCGCAACAGTCGATCCTCGAATTCGATGCCACGACCGGCGACCAGAGGACGATCTACCAGGCCAGCGGGGGGACGCTCCTGACCGGATGGGCCTGGTGCGGCCCGGACGCGATCGTGGTGGCGGAGGCCGCCTCCCAGTCCGGACGCGGCGGCAATCTGCTGCGGCGAGTCGAGCGCGGCGCCGGGACGGCACGCACCCTGATGTCCTTGCAGAATCCGGTGGCCTGGCTCGATGTCGCGGGATCCGGTCGGATCGTCGTCGGCCAGACTTCGCCGACCCAGAACCTGGCGGAATGGACGCTCGCCGGGAACACCGGATCCGAGCCGCCGGCCGTGCCGTCGCGTTGGCTGACGCGCGGCGCCAGCGTCGATCGCCAGCCGGTCTTGTCGCTCGACGCCTTGCACCTCGCCTTCAACTCGGACCGCGGCGGCAACCTCGACATCTGGGAGCTCGAGACGTCAAGCGGCGCCGTGCGCCGTTTGACGGTTTCCGCCGGCGACGACTGGGACCCGGCCTTTACCCACGACGGCAAGCAGCTGCTCTGGAGCTCCAACAGGAGCGGCAACTTCGAGGTCTGGATCGCCGCCAGCGACGGCAGCGGCGCGCGCAAGCTCACTGCCGACGGCGTGGACGCCGAGAATCCGACCGCGACGCCCGACGGCAAATGGATCGTCTACGCCTCGGCCAATCCGGCGCAGAACGGAGTCTGGAAGATCCGCTTCGACGGCAGCGGGGCAGAGCGTCTGGCGGCCGGGCCGATGACCGTACCCGAGCTGTCTCCCGACGGCCGCTGGATCTCCTTCGTCGACATCGACGCCAACCGTCTGCGCGTCATCGCTCTCGACGGCGGCGCCGAGCTCGTCGCGGCCGCCCTGCCGCCCCCGGGTCTCAGCGCCATGCAGTTCGGCCGCAGCCGCTGGCTGCCGGGTTCGTCGCGCCTGGGCTGGCTCCATAGCGATCCCACGGGGGCGAACTTCCTGGTTGCGCAGGAGATCGCCCCCGGGCGCGACACGAGCTCGAGCCGCCAGATTCTCGCCCGCGGCACGCCGGATGCACCGATCGAATCGTTCGCGATCTCACCCGACGGCCTGCGCCTTTTCGTATCGATCCTTCAGAACCGCTCGGATCTCCTCCTCATCGAAGGCCTGCCCGGCGTCACCCGCTGAGCCGGGATCGACCCGATCCCCGGGATTCCTTTCGAGTCGAAGCCAGATGCGACCGGCGGTGGCTTGAGAGGCGAGCGCTGGCGACCGCATCAGGCGGCGCGGCGAGCGGTCGAGCAGGAGGCGCAGCGAATTGATCGGACAACGACTGGGTTCTTACGAGATCACCGCCAAGCTGGGCGAAGGCGGCATGGGCGAGGTCTACCGCGCCACCGACACCAAGCTCAAGCGCGAGGTGGCGATCAAGGTCCTGCCCGCGGCCTTCACCGAGGACAAGGAGCGGCTCGCCAGGTTCGAGCGCGAAGCCCAACTCCTCGCCCAGCTCGACCATCCCAACATCGCCCAGATCTACGGCCTCGAGACCAGCGGCGCGACGCACGCGCTCGTCATGGAGCTCGTCCCTGGCCCGACGCTCGACGAGCGCCTCGCCAGCGGACCTTTTTCCCTTACCGAAAGCCTTTCGACTGCACTGCAGATCGCGCTGGCACTCGAGGAGGCGCACGAAAAGGGAATCGTCCACCGGG
>JBDTQT010000367.1:0-3214 GCA_039932055.1 Thermoanaerobaculia bacterium | reverse complement strand
CGCCGGCTTTGGCACTCTTTACGTAGGTCTCGGGAGTTTTGTCGAATTTAGCCTTGCAGCTTGCCGAGCAGAAGAGGTAGGTCTTGCCGCCATGCTCGCTCCGGAGGGAGGAGTTTTCGGCGACGTCCATTCCGCAAACCGGGTCTTTGGCCATTTGCGACTCCGATTCAGTTCTTGACCGGCTTCGCGGCCGGAGCATCCATCGTCATCATCGGGCAGCCGGACATGCCCTTCATCCCGCCGCCTTCGCCGTGCATATCCATGTGCTTCATCATGTGCGCCATCATCTCGGGCTGCATCTCCGACATCA
Source organism: Thermoanaerobaculia bacterium (assembly GCA_039932055.1). Classification (GTDB taxonomy): domain Bacteria; phylum Acidobacteriota; class Thermoanaerobaculia; order Multivoradales; family JAGPDF01; genus JAGPDF01. The sequence continues at coordinate 2,904 of JBDTQT010000367.1, read as the reverse complement.
TCGAATGCATCGCCTTGCGCTGGGTGACCAACTCGTTGAGGACGGCCGCCATCGGCTTCTCCATGGCGTCGGGCGCCTTGTCGGTGGCGGCGGCGTTCATCGTCGCGACGAGCTTGTCGAGGCTCGCGTCCATGGCCGACAGCTTGGCGTCCATCGCCTGCTTCTTGGCCTTCATCGCCTGACACTCCTGCATCATGGTGGCGTCGTGCCCGTCGTGCATCATGGTGGCGTGGGGGGCCGGAGCCGGGGCCGGGGCCGGGGCGGGAGTCTGCGCGACGATGCCTGCGGTCAGCGCGAAGGCGCCCAGAATGGCGAAGCCGGTCGAGATTCGGGTCATGGTGTTCTCCTTGTACTGCGTTGGGTCGTGCATGGATCGATAGGGAGCGCCTGCGTATCTGCAGCGCACGCCGATAGGCTTGCGTCGACGGCACTTCCGTCGACTCCATTCCCTACCTTGCAATCCAGCCGCCAACTCGGGAAAGACGCGGAAAATCGCGCGATGCACACTGGAATGGCTTCCGCGCTGCGCGTGCAGGGGCGGAGGTCGATCAGAATGGCGCTCCCCGGCTCGTTGCCGAGGGGCTCGAGGGAGGCAGGCTCGGTCGGCGCCCGGAGCGCGACGGCTACCCGAGCCGCACGGTCACGGCGAGATGATTGCTCTGATGGCCGCCGGGATCCTGGCCCCAGAAGTCATAGTGATATTCGCCCATCGGGGAGTTCACCGCGTTGCAGCCGAACTCGCCGACGAAATCCTCGAAGCAGTAGGTGCCGTCACCGGGGGTGCGGTCGCCATGGGTGCCGTCGTCGTAGAGCATCATCGTGCCCGAAGTTGCGCCCATCATGCCCATGCCCGAGGGCCGGTCGTAGTGGATCTGCATCGTGCCGTCGGCGTGCGGCATGCCCTGGGTGTCGAGCAGCCGGGCTTCGAAGCGCGTGCTGTTGCCCTGATTGTGACCGGGCGGCAGCGTCATTCCGTTGACGACCTGTCCGGCCACCGACAACGTGGCGCTCTGCAGCACGAGGGTGGGAGCTGACGGAGCTGTCGGCGAGCTCCCACCACCGCCGCCGCAAGCGGCGAGAAGAAGGGGCAAGAGCGCGCAGAACCCGGCCCGCAAGGCGGGGGCAAGCAGTGCTCGGCAACGGTTGCGATCGGTAGGACCCATGGTCGCGTCTCCTCTGGATTCGTTACGGAGAGGTACCGTCAGCGAACGGCGCCGAATCCATCCTTCAGTAGACCACGTTTCCTCGGCATCTTTCACCGCCCCAATCTGGCCTTGAAGCCCGGGTGTTTTCTACTTAGGTCGCCATGCCGTTTCGGGGTAGTAATTCCCCTTCCTCGGGTGCTGACGGCGGACTATTTTTCAGAGGCGTGCAGAAGTCATGAGAAAGCACTCTTCGAGGGTTTTCGCTTCCGGAAGTCTCGCCACCAGGACCTGGGAAAGGCACGCCCTCTTTCACCGCGGAATCGGAAGCTGATTGCATTCGGAAGGAGCTGGTCGAGATGATCAAAGACCCGGTCTGTGGCATGCCCGCCGACGACAAGTCGCCGCTGCGGAGCCTGTTCGAAAGGCAGACTTACCGTTTCTGCTCTTCTGACTGTCAGGCGAAGTTCGTCCGCGAGCCCGCGCGATACGCAACTCAGACGGGCGAGAAAGAGCGGCAGGAAGGCCAGCTATAGCGCGCGACGGCGGTTGATAGGCTCGCCTCCACCATGCAACGAACTCCGGTTCTCTGCCTTTGTGTGGTCTTGGCCACCGTCCTTGCTTCGCCCGGAGCCGACGCGGCGGAGGGCGCTGCCACGACCCTCGTCACCCACGTCTTGCTCCTCGACGGCAGCGGGGCTCCCGGTCGCCTCGGGAGTCTGCGGATCGCCGGCGACCGGATTGCCGGCGTCGCCTACGCTCCCGAGACGCTCGCTGCGTTGCCGGGGGAAACGGCGATTGACGCCCATGGGCTCGCCCTCGCTCCGGGATTCATCGACACGCACACCCACGGCGACGAGCAGATCCGCGAAATTCCCGACGCGCTGGCCGCGGTCAGTCAGGGGATCACGACGCTCATCGGCGGCCAGGACGGCGGTTCGGAGCTGCCGCTGGCGGAGTTCTTCGCCCGGCTCGAGCGTCAGCCGGCGGCGGTCAACATCGCCTCGTATGCCGGCCACGGATCGCTCCGGTCGAAGGTGCTCGGCGCCGACTTTCGCCGCGCTGCGACGGCGGCCGAGATCGCAGCGATGCGTGGGCTCCTGCGTGTCGAGATGGATGCCGGGGCGCTCGGTCTCTCGACCGGCCTCGAGTACGACCCGGGGATTTATTCGACGACCGAAGAGCTCGTCGAGCTCGCCAAGGTCGCGGCTGCCGCCGGCGGGCGCTATATCAGCCACGTGCGCAGCGAAGACCGCGACTTCTGGGCGGCCATCGCCGAGATCCTTGCGATCGGCCGCGAAGCGCGGCTGCCGGTGCAGATCTCGCACATCAAGCTCGCGATGCGCTCGCTCTGGGGCCAGGCGTCGCGGCTTCTGACGCTGCTGGACGAGGCCCGGCGGAGCGGCGTCGAGGTGACCGCCGACATCTATCCTTATCTCTACTGGCATGCGGGCCTCACCGTGCTCTTTCCGCAGCGCAACTTCGACAGTCTCGAGGCCGCGGAGTTCGCGCTGCGCGAAGTCGTGCCGCCGGAAGGGTTGATCGTGGCGCGCTATCTACCGGAGCCGTCCTACGCCGGCAGAACCCTGGCGGCGATCGCCAAGGAGCGCGGCGAGCCGCCCGCGCGGACGCTCATCGAGCTCATCCGCATGGCCGAGGCGCTCAAGGCCCAGGGCAAGGAAGGGGTCGAGAACATCATCGCCACCAGCATGGTGGAGGGCGACCTCGAGCAGCTCCTGGCCTGGCCCGAGACCAACCTCTG
>JBDTQT010000366.1:0-3237 GCA_039932055.1 Thermoanaerobaculia bacterium | reverse complement strand
ACGACTCGCGGGTCCATGCGTCGCACGCCCGCAAGATGGCGGCGGCGCTCCAGGCCGCGACGGCAGAGGTGCCGGGGGCGAAGCCGGTGCTGCTCTGGGTCGACCGCGAGGCCGGCCACGGCCAGGGCAAGCCGCTCAACCTGAAGATTCGGGACACGGCGGACCAGCGGATCTTCTTCATGTGGCAGCTGGGGATGCTGCCGCAGAGCTGAGGAGCCCTCGGTCCGGCCACCCCTCGTCGGTACAGCGGAGTAAGAAGCACTTTGCCTCGCTGGGGCGCTCCGGCGCTCGGGATCTAAAGTGGGCGACCAGCTTCAATAGGAGCCCGCTTTAGATCCCGAGTGCCGGAGTGCCCGACCAGCGACGCAACGCAGTCTTACTGCAGGTAGCCCAGCGCCCGCAAGTTCTTGACCTGCTCCTCGGTGAGCTCGTGGTCGGCGGGCGCCGTTCGCAGCCGGTGCTCATAGGCACTTGCCAGACGAGCCAGCATGTCGCGGAGAAGGTCGGAGCGCTCGGTCGAGAGGTCGTGGGCAGCCAGCGGGTCGGCGGTGAGGTCGAAGAGTTCGCGGCGCTCGAGCGGTGGGCCGTAGAGCTTGAAGGACAGGCAGCGGCCGTCGTTGCCGACACCAAGTGCCAGCGGCGTGTCGCAACCGGGGGTGGTCAGCGTCACAAGATGCTTGCGGGCGCCGCCCGGCAGATCGAGGCGGAAACCCTTCCAATCCGTCTCCAGATTCAGCGTGGCTGCCGGCCGCCCATCGACGAGCGCCCGGACCTCGCGCGGCTGATGAAACGCCACGGCGCGGAACTCGAGCGCCGGCGGCAGGGCATCGAAGTGCGTCTCCTTGGAGACCCAGTGGCCGTCGGACTCCATCACCGCCGAGGCCATGATCGCCTGCACGAGCTTGCCGTCGCGTTCCGCGAAGAGCGCCTGAGCATCGAAGCGCAGCACCTTCACCTCCGCGTAGGCCTCGCCCGAGAGCGCCCGCTCGGGGCTCTGCAGCTCCCGCTTGAGGCTCTGTCCCGAGAGACCGGCGGGCGGCGTGACGCCGGCCAGGTCGTAGATCGTCGGAGCGTAGTCGATCGTTTGCGCCAGCCGGCCGATGCGCAGCCCCTGGCGCTCGGCGGGGTGCACGACGATGAGGGGAATATGCAGGCACTCGGGGTAGATCTGGGTATGGACGAGCTTGCCGTGCTCGAGAAACTCCTCGCCGTGGTCGGCGGTGAGGATGACCGTAGTGTCGGCGGCGAGGCCGCTGGCCTCGAGGTCGGCGAAGAGCTGCCGCAGGCGGTCGTCGAGGTAGCGGATCGAAGCGTCGTAGAGCGCCTTGTAGTACTCGACCGCCTCCGGGCTCACCCCGGCGAGACCGTTGTTGACCGCGGCGAAATGCGGTCCGGTGGGCTCGCCGGCGCCGGGCGGCGGCGGCCCCGGCCAGAACATCTTGCGGTAGCGCTCGGGCGGCCAGTAGGGGTCGTGCACGACGTAGCTGTGCAGGAAGAGGAAGAAGCGCTCGCCCGGCTTGACCGACTTGAGGAACGCCACGCCGCGCCCGAAGGTGCGCTCGACGTCGGTGTCGTCGGAGTAGGGGGTATCGGTCCACTCGCCGAAGCCGCGCGCGAAGCCGTAGCCGCCCTGGACGTATCCCCCTTCGGTATGTCCGGCCGTGCGAAAGCCGGCGTGCAGGAGAACTTCCGGCAGCGTGCGGATCTCGGGGGCAAGGACGGCGGATGGGGGAAAGACACCATGCTCGGCCGGATAGAGCCCGGTGAACATCGACATGTGCGACGGCAGGGTGGACGGAATCTGGGCGAAGGCATGGTCGAAGACCGTCGCGCGGCGGGCGAGCTCGTCGAGGAAGGGCGAGGTCGGCTTCGGGTAGCCGTAGAGCCCGAGGTGGTCGGCACGCAGGGCGTCGATCGAGATCAGAATGTAGCCGCGGGTCGGGATTGGTTCGAAGCCGGTCTGGGCAGGCTCCGCGGCGATGCGCGCCGGCGCCGGCGCGGGGGCGGGAGGATGGCAGCCGGCGAGAGCCAGAGAACAGGCGAGCCAGGCGGGCAGAGAGCGACCGATGAGACGCATGCGGAGGGGAATCTTAGCCCGTGCGGATAGAATCGCGGCCGGAAGTTCCGGAAAGGACAGCTCCGCCATGCGTGTTCTGGTCACCGGTCATCACGGCTACATCGGCTCCCTCCTCATGCCGCTCCTCGCCGAGCGCGGCATCGACGCGGTCGGTCTCGACAGCGACCTGTTCGAGAATTGCACCTTCGGCCCGCCGGTAGCCGAGACCTGGCCCTCGCGGCAGATGGATCTGCGCGATGCGACGCTGGGCGACCTCGAGGGTTTCGACGCCGTGATGCATCTTGCGGCGCTGTCGAACGATCCCCTGGGCGACATCAATCCGAACCTGACTTACGACATCAATCTCGAGGGCTCGCTGCGGCTGGCGCGGCTGGCGAAGCAGGCGGGCGTCGGACGATTCCTCTTCTCGTCGTCCTGCAGCAACTACGGGGCGTCGGGCGACGGGCTCCTGGACGAGCAGGCGCCGCTCGCGCCGCTCACCCCCTATGCGATCTCCAAGGTGAAGCTCGAGGAAGAGCTCACGCGCCTCGCCGACGACACCTTCACGCCGGTCTTTCTGAGGAACGCCACCGCCTACGGCATCTCGCCGCGTCTGCGCGTCGACCTGGTCCTCAACAACCTGACCGCCTGGGCGGTGACGACGGGAAAGATCGTCCTGCAGAGCGATGGCACCCCCTGGCGGCCGATCGTCCACGTCGAAGACATCTGCCGCGCCTTCCTGGTGCTGCTCGACGCCCCGCGCGAAAAGGTTCATGCGCAAGCGTTCAACATCTGCGCCTCGACGGAGAACTATCGCATCCGCGAGCTCGCCGGGATTGTCGGCGAGACGATCCCGGGTTGCGAAGTGACGTTCGCGGCCGGGGCGGGCCCCGATGCGCGCAACTATCGTGTGAGTGGCGACAAATTCGCGCAGACTTTCCCGGAGTTTCGCCTGAAGTGGAACGCGAGAAGCGGCGCGCGCGAGATCTACCAGGCCTACCTCGCCGCTGGCCTGACCCAGGCCGAATTCGACGGGCCGCGCTTCAAGCGCCTGGCGCACATCCGTCAGCTGCTCGAGGTGGGAACGCTGTCTGCCGACCTGCGCTGGACGGAAGCGGCGCAGCCGGTCGCCTCTTGAAGCTCGCCGCGCTGGGCACGGCCGGCTACCTGCCCGCCGCCGG
>JBDTQT010000365.1:0-3243 GCA_039932055.1 Thermoanaerobaculia bacterium | reverse complement strand
GGGCGAAGAGCCGGGCGAGGGTCGTGGCCAGGCGCTCCGGCGAGAGCGCCGGCGGGCCGAAGAGCGTGCCCTGCTCGGGCCGCGTGCGGTCGGGGGTGGCGGCAAAGAGGAACCTGGCCACGGCGGCGCCGGGCGGACGGGCCTCGAGCTCGAGCCGCACGAGGGTCAGGAGTGTCTTGGTGTCGCGCGTCGGGGCAGGGAGCTCCCAGCTGCGTGCGTCGTGCCCGGCGGGCTCGAGGGTGAGCTCGAGGGCGAGGCGGGCGCAGCCCAGGGCGCGCGTCTCGAGCCGCCGCGCAATGCGATCGAGCGCCGCGTGCCCGACGAAGAGGAACGGCTCGAGCGCCACCAGCGGCCACTCGAGCTCGCTGCCTTCGGTGAGATCGAGCGGCGGCTCGCGCGGCAGCAGCGGCCGCGGGTCGACGCCGCGCGCGATGGTGTGGAGCTGCGCCCCTTCCGGCCCCAGCCGGCTCACTACGGAGGCGGCGGGAAGGCGGGCGAAGTCGCCGATCGACGCCAGTCCCCAGCGGGCGAGGGTCTCGCCGAGGCGGAGCTCCGGCGCGAGGCGGGCGAGCGGCAGCGGAGCGAGGAATCCGGGCTCCCCGCCGGTCGCCACGATGCGCGGTTCCTGGTCGTCGGCGGTCTGGGCGGCGACCTGCGCGGCGAGCTTGCTGCCGGCGATGCCGACCCGCGCCGGCAGCCCGGCGCGGCGGGCGGCGGCGGCGAGCGCACGGCCGAGCTCGCGCTCCGGCGTCCAGTCCGGCGCGGCGGGCGAGGGCGGGCGGAAGCGCCCGGTGAGGGCGTCGGCATCGAGGAAGAGGAACCCCGGCCCGGCGATCTCGACGCGCGGCGAGAACTGCTCAGCGATCTCGGCAAGCGCTTCCTGGGCGGCGCGTTCGCAGGCGCCGTCGCGGTTCCTGGCCGCGAGCTTCGGCACCAGGGCGCGTGCCTGGGCGAGGGTCATGCCGGTGGTGACGCCCAGGCGGCGGGCGGCGCGGGTGGCGGCGACGATCTGGGCCGCAGCGCCGTTGCCGGCGGTCACCGCGAGCGCCTCCCCGGCGAGCTCGGGCTCGGCCCGCAGGCGCGCGGCGAGCGGGAAGAGCGGCACCCACAGGCAGGCGAGGCGGCTCATGCCGGCAGCGCCAGGCGCAGCGCTTGCGCCTGCGGGCCGAGGAGGCGGTGGGCCTTGGCCAGGGTGAGCCGTCCGTCGGCCCCCTCGAGGAGCCGCGGGGCGGCGCCGGTGCCACTCCACAGGGCGCGGCCGCGGGTGAGCTCGAGCACCGTCGAGGCGGCCGGCCCGGCGACCCGGTAGGGCGAGGCGACGACGAGCAGAGCGCCGTGCTGGTGGGCGCTGCGCGCCAGCCGCTGCCACATCGCCTCGGCGCCGCGTCCGCCGGGGAGTGGCGGCAGGCCGAGATCGAGGACGACGAGCGGTAGCCCGCCGGTGAGCGCCGCCTCGGTCGCCGCCAGGGCATCGCGGATGGTGCGCGGCCGCGCCCAGAGCAGGCGCGGCCAGGCGATACCGGCGAGGGTGGCGGACTGCGGATCGAGGGCGTCGCCAAGATCGATCAGCGCGGCGTTCTCGCCCGCCGACGTCGCCGCCGCGAGGAGCGCGAGGGCGCAGGCGAAGCGGCCGCTGGAGCGGCCGGCGGAGAGCTCGACCAGCTCACCGCGCGGCAGCCCGCCCGGCAGCAGGCGGGCGAGACCCGGCAGGGCGGTGCTCCAGGGGGCCGTCCGGGGCTGGTCGTGGAGCGCCACCCCCTGGAGCGCAGCGAGCTCGCGGCCACTGCGCAAACGGCCCGCCAAGGGCCCCACCAGGCTCTGCAGAACAGCAGGGAGCCGAGCGGGCGGGGGCGGGGTGGCGAGTGCTTCGGCCATCGGGATCGTTGCCGACGCGAGGGCGCCGGGGAGCGATCATGAGACGTAAACGAGGCGTAAGTCAAGGGTTTACGATGGACTCCCCCGGTTGACTATTCGGCATAATCGAATAATTATTCGACTATGTTCGATAGTCGCTTTCCGCATAGCTATTCCTCCGTGCGGGAGACCCTCATTGCCCGGCTCGCTGAGCCGGCACCCGGGCGGTTGCAACTCCTCTCCGGGCCGCGGCAGGTGGGGAAGACGCACCTGCTCCTCGAGCTCGCCGGGCAGCTGGGGGAGCTGGCGATCTACGCGGCAGCGGATGCCCCGGCCGCAGCTCTCGGCGGTTGGCTGGAATCCCAGTGGGCCGAAGCGGAGCGGCTGGCGAAAGCGAAGGGGAGCGCCGTGCTTCTGCTCGACGAGATCCACTACCTCGCCGGTTGGGAGCGCAAGCTCAAGACCGAACACGACCGGATCGTCCGCGACCGGCTGCCCATTCACGTCGTTGCCACCGGCTCTTCGAGCCTAAAACTGGGGCGCGGCGCGCGCGAAACCATGGCGGGCCGGTTCGAGTCGCTGCGCCTTCTCCACTGGCCGGCGGCGGAACTGGTGCGACAGTTGGGCCTCGAACCGGCCGAAGCCGTGGACTCGACGCTCGCGTTCGGGACCTATCCCGGAGCGCTCGCCTACCGGACCGATCCGGATCGCCGTGATGCCTACCTCCGCGAGGCCATTGTCGAACCGGCACTCGGACGCGATCTCCTGGCGCTCGAATGGATCCGCAAGCCGGCCCTCCTGCGCCAGGTCTTCGCCGTCGCAGTCGGGCATCCCGCCGAAATCGTCTCGCTGCAAAAGCTGCGCGGCGAGTTGGCCGATGCCGGTGCGCTCGCGACGATCGCTCACTACCTCGAAGTCCTGGAGGCTGCATTCATGGTCGCGGGGGTGCGGAAGTATTCGCGTCAAGCCATCCGGCGTCGTGCCTCTCCCCCGAAGCTGATCCTCCTCAATCAAGGGCTGCTGGCGGCCCACTCACTCCGCGAAGCGAGCCGCCAGCCCGATGCCCCGGCCGTCGCCAGCCGTGAAGTCGAAAACGCCTGCATTGCCCTCGCCTGGAACGCCGGACAGGAGGTCTTCTACTGGCGTGAGGAGCCGTACGAAGTCGATCTGATCTCGACCGGAAGTTGGGGGAACTGGGCGATCGAGATCAAGACGGGGCGAACTGCGACCACGGACCTCGCCGGGTTGCTCCGTTTCGTCGGTAGGCACCGCCAGTTCCGGCCGCTCCTCGTTCATTCGCCGGAGCGCGAACCGGCGTCCATCGTGGCCGGCACGCCGATCGTCACCCGGAACTGGAGGCAGTTTCTGCTCGAAGGACCTCCGGCCTGA
>JBDTQT010000364.1:0-3270 GCA_039932055.1 Thermoanaerobaculia bacterium | reverse complement strand
TCGGCAGTCCAGCCGATCCTGCTCCCCGGCGCTGCGTGCGACGAGCTCGATGTCCTGTGCTATTCGCACGAACAGCTCTCCGGATACTGATCGCGGGCAACGCCGCTGTGCGGCCGCCTGCGGCGCCCGATGCGCCTCGCCCGCGCCGGTCGACGGGCAGGTCTTCGCGAGAGATCGGTCTTTCTGAATCAGATTCCGGGCGTTTGGCGAGCGCTTCGGCTGCTAGCATCACGCGCAAAGCTCGACCGGAAAAGAGGACCGATTCTCGATGAGCAGCTCTCTGCGCACAGGCACCATCCTCGGCTCGTATCGCATCATCGCTCCGCTCGGCGCCGGCGGCATGGGCGAGGTCTACAGCGCCCACGACGCGAAGCTCGACCGGATCGTGGCGCTGAAGATCCTTCCCGAAGCGGTGGTTCGCGACGCCGAACGGGTGCGCCGTTTCGTGCAGGAGGCGAAGTCGGCCTCGTCGCTCTCGCATCCCAATATCGTCACCATTCACGACATCGGCGAGGCCGTGCCGGTCGAAGCGGGAACAACCGCCTCGGATTCCGCCGCCGACGGCGTTGCGGTCCACTACATCGCCATGGAGCTCGTCGAGGGGTCGACGCTCCGCCAGCTCTTCGCCGACCGCACGATCGAACCGCGAACGCTGCTCGTCCATCTGGCGCAGGCCGCCGAGGGGCTCGCCAAAGCGCACGTCGCCGGCATCGTGCACCGCGATCTCAAGCCCGAGAACATCATGGTGACCCGCGACGGCTACGCCAAAGTTCTCGACTTCGGCCTCGCCAAGCTGACCGAGAAGGGGGTCTCCGGCAGCGCTCTCGCCGCCGCCCCCACCGCGTTCGACGAACAGACGCGCGAAGGCGCCGTGATGGGCACCGTCGGCTACATGTCGCCCGAGCAGGCGATGGGCAAGCCGGTCGACCACCGCACCGATCTGTTCGCGTTCGGCTGCCTGCTCTACGAAGCGGCGACAGGCGTGCGCCCGTTCACCGGCGAGTCGAACGTCGACGTCCTGCACGCCATCGTGCGCGAGAAGCCGAAGCCGGTCGAAGAGATCGCCCCCGAAGTTCCGCGCGTGCTGGTGCGCGCGATCCGCCGCTGCCTTGCCAAGGATCCCGATCGCCGCTACCAGTCGATGAAGGATCTGGCCCTCGAGCTCCACGAGATGGTCGACGAGTGGGAGACCCTGGCCGCGCCGAGCGGTCCGGTCAGCTCGACCACCGCTTCGTCGACGGTTTCGGCGCTCGCTCCGGTCCGGGGCGGACTCGGCCGCACCGGCTGGATCGCCATCGCTGCGGGCGGTCTGGCTCTCGTCGTCGCGGCGCTCATCGCATGGCGCGGCTCCCGTGCGACTCCTTCCGTGCCTAACGGTTTCCAGGAGATGCGGATTCGTGCCGCTACGAGCACGGGCAACATCCTTGCTGCCTCCTTGAGCCCCGACGGACGCTACCTCGCCAGTGTCCGTGAGGAGGTGGAGGGACTGAGCCTCTGGCTCCGCCAACTGGCGACCGGCACCGATATTCAGCTCCTGCCACCCCAGGGGCTGCGGAGCGTTCGCAGTCCGGTCTTCACGCCGGACGGCGAATACGTCACCTTCACCGAGAGCGACGACCGGCGATCGCTCTTCTCCCTCTACCGCATTCCGGTTCTGGGCGGGACTGCCCGCAAGCTCCTCGACGACATCGACACCCTGGCGGCGTATTCTCCAGACGGCAGCCGGATCGCATTCGTCCGCAATCTGGTTCTGGAGCGTTCGCAGACCGTCTTCCTTGCCAGCGCCGAGGGCGAGGATGAGACCCCTCTGGCTACCCGGCGAACCGCCGAGGGCCACCAGTTCTTCACCGGCTCCACGAGTCTCGGGCCGGTCTGGTCACCGGATGGCCGATCGGTCACCGTGCCGGGTCTCGATCGAACCGCCGAGTACCGGAGCGAGATGGTCAACATCGACGTCGCGAGCGGTGCCGAGCAGCGCATCGGATCCACGGTCTGGCTCGGACTGAGCGGCGTCAACTGGCTTCCCGACGGTCGCGCGCTGGTCGTCGCGGGCACGCCGACGGGGGGAGGCTTCCAGTCGCAAGTCTGGCGCGTCGGCTACCCGGGAGGCGAGCTCACGCGGATCACCAACGATTCGCAGAGCTACAGCAGCATCAGCGTGCGCAAGGACGGGCATGCCCTCGCCGTGGTTCAGGGGCAGGCCAGCTCGACATTGTGGCGCAAGCCGCTCGGCGGTGCTGCCGCTGCCGCAGGCGCCCGGCAGCTGACCCGTTCGAGCCGGGATCTGATTCAGAATCTCGCCGGCAGAGAGGACGGATGGATCTACTACGACATCGAGAGCGCGGGCGTACTCTCGATCCAGCGGATTCCCACCGAGGGCGGTGAGCCCTTCACTCTGAGTCGACCCGAAAACCCGGCGGTGCAGCCGGATCCCTCGCGCGACGGCCGGGCGATCCTCTGTCGCACGCTCTTGCCCGACGGCCGCCTCGCGGTCCGCTTGATGGACCGCGATGGCACGCCGTTGCGCGATCCCCCGGCGCGCGGTGTCAACGATTCCTATGCCATGCACCCGGACGGCACCTGGTATCTGTTCTACGAAGGAGATGGGTTCTGGCGACAGCCGCTCGACGGCACCGAGGCGACGAAGTTCTGCACCGCGCGCGGGGCGACGGCGATCGGATTCTCACGCAGTGGCGACCGCCTCGCGTTCTTGGAACCCAGAAGCACCGGCGACGGAGCGTTTCAATCCTGGATCGTCGTCGTCGACGCCACGACCGGCAAGCACCTCGCCGAAGTGGAGCTTCCGCGCGGCCTGCGGTCGCGCCCGCGCTGGGCTCCGGACGGGCAGTCGTTCGTCTTCAGCCGGCAGGAAGGCGAGGAGATGAGCCTCTGGCGACTGCCGCTCGCCGGCCGACCGCTCGAGCGCATCGCCGACCTTGACCCGGAGACGGCCGATGTCCTGATCTCCCCCGATGGCAAGACGCTCTTCTACACGATACTCAAGCGGTCGAGCGACGCGGTCCTGATCGAAGGCTTCTGACGCCCACGCAACGACTCTTGCCTCAACCGATCGAGGCCACCATCTGGATCTTCGGCGCGACGGTTCGCACCACCTTCTCGAGACCGTGCCCCGGTCTTCCCCTTCCTCCGTGCCTTCACGATCTCGACCCACTCGGCGGAGAAACGCTCGACGATCGCCTCGTAGCTCGCTTCTCCCAGCGGCAGAGACTACGACCGGCGCACGACCGTCACTCTGCCCATGACCAGCCG
>JBDTQT010000363.1:0-3271 GCA_039932055.1 Thermoanaerobaculia bacterium | reverse complement strand
CGGCGTGCTCCGCGCGGTGCTTGGCCGTGGCCGGATCGACCGTCATGCCGCAGACCACGTCGAGGACGCCGGCGGCCGGTGGCTTCGGAGGCTCGTCGGCGAGAACCCGCAGGGATCGCCGCGAAGCCGGTACTGCAGTGCTGCCCGATCCGCCCGCCGGGGGTTCCATTATTCCGCCACCTTCGCCACGACTTCGCCGCAGCCGAGCATCTTCGAGCCGTAGTAGGGGTTCTTCACCGCGCCGGTCTTCTGGATCCAGTAGGCGTCCTCCATCGGGCAGTAGTAGATACCGTTGCCGGCGACCGCCTGCCTTTCGACCAGCTTTGCGACGGCGCGGGAAAGCGGCTTGAACTGCTCGCGCAGTCCCTTGATGTCGGCCCCGTTCATCGCCTTCGCCGCCGCGACCACCGTCTCGAGCCCCTCGATCGCATCGATCGTCGGCTTCTCGCCCTTCGCGGTCAGGATGGCCTCGGCCTCCATGCCGAGCTTCGCCGCCTGCTCTTTCACCGCCGCCACCGAATCGCCCGCCAGCGCCTCCTGCATCGGGACATAGAGGCCCACCAGCTTCTCGAGCGTCCCCGCCGGCATCTCCGCCGCCGCGACTGCGCCCGGCACGAAGATCACCCCGCCCAGCATCGCTCCCAACACGCACATCGCCTTCACTCGCATCTGCATTGTCGATTCTCCTCTCTCAGTAAGGCACCTCGAAGGCCAACCTCCGTTGGCAAGGCACCGATCACTTGCTGGCGACCTCGAGCTCCACCATGTCGGAGACCCCTGCTTCCCCACTGACCTTCTTCGCGCGCGCAAAGTGCTCATCCACGACCGCCAGAATCTCGACCGTGCCGACCTTCTCCCGCTTGAACTTCGGTCCCGACTTCGAGGCGCCGGAGGTGTCGCGCGAGACGCGCATGACGTCCAGCACCTGCCCCGCCTTGGCGCCATCCTCGGTGCCGATGCAGAGGTAGATTCCCTCTTCCGAGGCCTCGATGATGCTGCCCTTCATGAAGTACTTGTGGTACGCCGATCCTGCCGCGGCGGGAGCCGCCGTCAGCATCGCGGCGACCATGACGACGACCGCCAACATTGCCCATCGCTTGTTGTTCATCTGCCGATCTCCTTCATTCGCCCTGACACTGCTGGGTCCGTCTCGCCCGGGCAGCTTGGCGAGCCTGGGCCGAGGCCGTTCGCCTCAGGTCTCCTGCAATTCGCGCGCCTCGCGCAGCGCGGCGCGCCCCTTCCACAACTTGTAAACCGCCGGATAGATCAGCAATTCCATGAGGAACGAGGTCGCCAGGCCGCCGATCATCGGGGCGGCGATGCGTTTCATGACGTCGGCGCCCGCGGAGGTCGAAAACAGGATCGGCAGCAGACCCATGAAGGCGGCCGCAACGGTCATGAGCTTCGGGCGGACACGCTTCACCGCGCCGTGGATGATCGCCTCGTCAACCTCGGCGACGCTGCCGAGCGCGCCCCGCCGCCTGGCGTCCTCCCACGACAGGTCGAGGAAGAGCAGCATGAAGACCGCCGTCTCGGCGTCGAGACCGAGGAGCGCGATCATGCCGACCCAGGCGGCGATCGAGACGTTGTAACCCAGCAGATGGAAGAGCCAGATCGCGCCGACTGCCGAGAACGGCACCGTCGAGAGCACCAGCGCCGCCTTGAACGCCGACTTCGTATTGGCGTAGAGCAGAACGAAGATCAGCGCGATGGTGAGCGGCACGATCCACTTCAGGCGCTCGCGCACCCGCAGCATGTTCTCGTACTGCCCGCTCCAGACGAGCGTCGTCCCTTGCGGCAGGGCGACCTCGCGCTCGACGACCGACTTCGCCTCTTCGACAAACGAGCCGATGTCGCGCTCGGCGACGTCGACGAAGACGTAGCCGGCGAGGAAGCCGTTCTCGTTGCGGATCATCGACGGGCCCTGCGTCACGCGGAGATCGGCGAGCTCGGAGAGCGGCACCTGCGCTCCCGAAGCCACCGGCACCAGCACCCGCGCCAGACGATCCGGGTCGTCGCGCAGGTCGCGCGGGTAGCGCACCGAGACCGGATAGCGCTCGCGGCCCTCGATCGTCGTGGTGATGTTCTCGCCGCCGATCGCCGCCGCGAGCACCGCCTGGAGCTCCTCGACGCGCAGGCCGTAGCGCGCCATGGCGTCGCGCTTCGGCTCGATGTCGAAGAAGTAGCCGCCAGCGACGCGCTCGGCGAAGACGCTGCGCGCGCCCTTGACCTTGCGCACGGCCGCCTCGATCGCCACGCCGATGCGCTCGATGCCGGCGAGATCGTGCCCCAGCACCTTGATCCCCACCGGCGTGCGCACGCCGGTCGAGAGCATGTCGAGCCGCGCCTTGATCGGCATCGTCCAGGCGTTGGCGACGCCGGGGATCACGAGCGCGCGGTTCATCTCCGCCACGAGCTCTTCGTGGCTGATCCGGTCGGGCCAGAACGGCCGCACGAGCGGCTGCAGGAATCGCGGCAGCCAGCCGGAGTACCAGGTCTCTTTCGCACGCCACTCTGCCTGCGGCTTGAGCACCACGACGGTCTCGAACATCGACAGCGGCGCCGGGTCGGTCGAGGTCTCCGCCCGTCCGGCTTTACCCTGGACGCTCGCGACCTCCGGGAAGGCGGCGAGGATCCGGTCCTGCGTAGTCAGCAGCCGCTGTGCCTCGCCGATCGAGATCCCCGGCAGGGTCGTCGGCATGTAGAGAATCGAGCCCTCGGCGAGCGGCGGCATGAACTCCGAACCGAGCGAGAAATAGAGCGGCAGCGACAGGGCGAGAACGACCAGCGCCGCCGCGATGACCGCGCGCGGCCAGGCAAGCACG
This sequence comes from Thermoanaerobaculia bacterium, assembly GCA_039932055.1. Classification (GTDB taxonomy): domain Bacteria; phylum Acidobacteriota; class Thermoanaerobaculia; order Multivoradales; family JAGPDF01; genus JAGPDF01. The sequence continues at coordinate 446 of JBDTQT010000363.1, read as the reverse complement.
AACCGGCAGGCCGGCTCGTAGATCCGGTGGACGACGCGGCTGATCGGATGGCGCTCCTCGGCGTAGTAGCGGCCGACCAGCAGGGTGCTCGCGAAGCGCGCCAGGAAGCGCGGCCGGAAGGTGAACGGATCCATGCGGGCGAAGAGCATCCGCAGCGCCGGATCGAGGGTCACCGCGAGGAGCGCTGCGATCACCATCACCAGGTTTTTCGACCAGGCGAGCGGGCCGAACAGGCGCCCCTCCTGGTCGACGAGGGCGAAGATCGGCAGGAAGGCGACGCCGATGACCAGCAGCGAGAAGAAGACCGAAGGGCCGACCTCCTGCAGCGCCGCGAGCCGCACGGCGTGGAAGTCGCCCTTGCGGCCGTCGGCTTCCCAGAGATGCAGCTTGTTGTAGGCGTTCTCGACCTCGACGATGGCGCCGTCGACCAGCACGCCGATCGAGAT
>JBDTQT010000362.1:0-3294 GCA_039932055.1 Thermoanaerobaculia bacterium | reverse complement strand
AGGGGAACGTGGAGGCTTGGCTGGCGTATCTCGGAGAGCCGAGCGTCGTCGAGATCCCCTCCCTTTCGAGCTCAGGATCGATCTTGTTCGCTGCGTTTCTTGCGTTGGCTTCGCTGCTTTCTCTCCGCTATCGCCGGGCTCAGCGCTCTAGGGTGGCTGAGCGTACCGGTCCCAGCAGTAAGCGTCGGCGCTAGCTCGAGCTAGGCATGAGGCGTCGGGGGTGGGGGCACTCCGGCACTCGAGATCCAAAGTGGGCTCCTATTTGAGGCGTGGTCGCCCACTTTGGATCTCGAGCGCCCGAGCGCCCCTGACAGGCAGCTTCTTCTCTTCCTACTGGACCCGCGAGGAGAAACTGGTGACAGTTTCCTGATTTCCGCAGGTTGCGAGACGCGGACTCGCTGACACTGTGCACGGGAAATCAGGTAACTGTCACCAGTTTTTCCGGATCTTCGACGCCCAGCGCGCGCAGGTACTGGCGGTCGAAGGCGGCGAGTTGGCTTTCGAGCTCGGAGTAGGGGCCGGGTTCCCAGGCGCGCGAGCTGACGCCCTTGTAGGCATCGACGCAGAGCTGCCAGTCTTGGCGATTGGTCAGGTCCCAGAAGTCGATCGCCGGCTGCGGGTCGAAGCCGGGGGCGGCGATCGCTTCGGGGTGAAAGTACCAGTCGCAGCGGATGCGCGTGCGGTCGATGGCGAGTGGCTGCGCGCGGTGGACGAGGACGTAGTCGGGATGGAACGACAGGAAGGCGCCGGGGAAGAGCGTGTAGTAGAAGACCCGGCCGCGCTCGGCGTCGGTCAAGTCGGCGAACGGCGCCGCACAGCGCTCACCGTCCATCGTCATGCTGCCCTCGGGATTCGACATCCACATCGGTCCGCCGAGTACCGGACCCTCGTCGAGATCGTTCTCCGTGTTCTTGTACGGTGTCAGCTTGTTGAGATGCGGGTGCACGTTCGGGCAGTGATAGCACTCGCTGTAGTTGTGGAAGAAGAGCTTCCAGTTCGCCTCGACCTCGTAGGTCGTCTGGTGGACCGAGCGCAGCTCCTCGACGCGCCAGTGTTCGAACTTGCCAGTGAGGGCCTTCATCGCCTCGTCGAACGGCACCGGCTGCTCCGCGAGATTCACGAACAGAAACCCGCGCCACTCCGCGAGCGCCGCGGGCTTCAGGCCGTGGGCGGATTTTTCAAAACCCGGAACCTCCTGCATGCCCGGCGCGGCCTTGAGCGCGCCGTCGAAGCCGTAGGTCCAGGCGTGGTAGGAACACTGCAGCCCCGCCTTGAGCTGTCCATGGGACTCGCTGCAGAGCCGCGTTCCGCGGTGGCGGCAGAAATTGTGATGCGCACGGATCGCCCCGGAGGCATCGCGGATCACCATCACGCTCTCGCGGTCGAGCTCGAAGAGGAAGTAGCTCCCGGGCTCTGGCAATTGCGAGACATGTCCGGCGAGCAACCAGTGCCGGCCGAAGACACGTTCGCGCTCCTGGGCGAAGATTTCGCTCGAAGTGAAGTACTCGCCGGCAAGAGTGTGCTGACCGAACGACGTGCGCTGCTTCATCGCCGCCTCCATTCCCTGCTCCTGTTTGCCGGGACCTCGGGGATCGAACTTCCTGCGCCGTCGATGATATTCTGAGCGCTACCTCACAGGCCAATCCAAAGAGACCGATGCCGACCCCATCGCCGTTCCACGAGCGCACCGCCCCCCTCTGCCGGAGCTACGCCTGGAAGGACTGGGCGGGGTATTGCGCGGTCGCGAGCTACGACACCTCGCACGAGCGCGAGTACTTCGCCTTCCGTGAAACCGTTGGGCTCCTCGACGTCTCGCCGCTCTTCAAGTACGAGGTCACCGGCCCCGACGCCGGCAAGCTTCTTGCCCGCATGATGACGCGCGACGTTTCGCAGCTGAAGGTCGGCCGCGTCGCCTACTCGTGCTGGTGCGACGACGCCGGCCGGGTGGTCGACGACGGCACCGTGGCGCGGCTCGACGAGGACCACTTCCGGGTCACCGCCGCCGATCCGTCACTCCACTGGCTCGAGGACTGCGGCCGTGGCATGAACGTCCGGCTCGAAGATTCGAGCCGCCGTCTCGCGGCGCTGGCGCTGCAGGGTCCGACCTCGCGCGACGTCCTCAGGGCCTGCGCTCAATTCGACTCCGGACCGGACATGGACGGATTGAAGTTCTTCGGCGTCACGAAGGCGTCGATCGACGGCGTTCCGGTCTGGATCAGTCGCACCGGCTACACCGGCGATCTGGGCTACGAGATCTGGATGGAGAGCGCCCGGGCGCTCGCGGTCTGGGACGCCCTCATCGCCGCCGGGACGCCCTGGGGGATCGAGCCGGCGGGGCTCGACGCGCTCGACATCACGCGCATCGAGGCCGGCTTCATCCTGCTCGGCGTCGACTACTACAGCTCGCCCAAAGTCGTCCTCGAGGCCCGCAAGTCGACCCCGCTGGAGCTCGGCTTCGGCTGGATGGTCGATGGCGCCCGCGGCAACCTGGCGACGCGGGGCAACTTCATCGGCCGCGACGCCATCCTCGCGGAGAGGCAGCGTGGCCCCGCCTGGCATCTGGTCGGTCTCGAGGTGAGCTGGGAGGCGCTCGAGGCGCTCTATGAGAGCTTCAACCTGCCGCCGTCGCTCCCCGCCACCGCCCGCCGCGACGGCCTGCCGGTCTACGCCGAGGACGGCCGTCAGATCGGCAAGGCGACCTCCCACACCTGGTCACCGATCCTCAAGAAGTACCTGGTGATCGCCTCGGTCCATCGCGGCTACGAGGCCAAGGGGACCCGGCTGCTGCTCGAGCACACCGTCGAGTTCGAGCGCCGCAAGGTCGCCGCCACCGTCGTCGCGACGCCGTTCTACGATCCCGAAAGGAAGCGCAAGCCGTGAGCCCTGCCGGAGCCAAGACCTACGATGCCATCGTCGTCGGCGCGGGACACAACGGCCTGATCTGCGCCGCCTATCTCGCCAAAGCCGGACGCAAGGTCCTGGTCCTCGAACGCCGCCACCAGGTCGGCGGCGCGACGACGACCGAAGAGATCTACCCCGGGTTCAAGTACACCTGCTGCTCGTACGTGGTGTCGCTCCTGCGGCCGTGGATCATCCGCGATCTCGACCTGCCGCGCTACGGCTACGAGATCCTGCCGCTCGACTCGACCTTCACGCCGTTCCCCGACGGGCGCTACCTGATGCGCGACTCCGACCCGGAGAGAAACCGCCGCGCCATCGCCGCCTTCTCGCCGCGCGACGCCGAGGTCTACAAGCGCTTCGGGCAGGAGATGGCCGAGCTCGGCCGGCTGGTGA
>JBDTQT010000361.1:0-3299 GCA_039932055.1 Thermoanaerobaculia bacterium | reverse complement strand
GATGAAAGCCGAGGAGGTGGATGCGTTCGAGAAGAAGTACGGCTACAAGCCCTCGATGGTCCGCGTCGCGGTGGACGGCCTCGCGGTCTACGTCAACAAGGACAACCCACTCGAGAAGATCACCTTCCAGCAGATCGACGGCATCTTCTCGAAGACCCGCAAGCGCGGCGGCAAGGACATCAAGACCTGGGGCGACCTCGGCCTGACCGGCGACTGGGCCGCCAAGCCGATCTCGATCTACGGCCGCAACTCGGCTTCGGGCACCTACGGATATTTCAAGGAGCACCCGCTCGACAAGGGCGACTACAAGGACACCGTCAAGGAGCAGCCCGGTTCCGCTTCGGTCGTACAGGGAGTCACCGAGGATCGCTTCGGCATCGGCTACAGCGGCATTGGCTATCGCACCTCGGGCGTCAAGCCGCTGGCGGTCTCGCTGAAGGGTGATCAGTACTTCGGTACCGCCGCCGAGGAGGTGCTTTCCGGCCGTTATCCGATCTCGCGCTACCTCTACGTCTACTACAACGCCGCCCCTGGCAAGCCGCTCGATCCGCTGGTGCGCGAGTTCCTGCGCTTCGTCGAATCGCGCGACGGTCAGGAGATCGTCGTCAAAGACGGCTACATGCCGATCCCCGGCAGGGTCGTGAGCGAGGAGCTCGCCAAGCTCAAGTAGGCTTCGCGGAAGCCCTAAGCCCGGCGGCGGTTCCTCCGCCGGGCCCAGGGCTTGCGCTCTACTCTGCCCCTCTCCGATGGCACTCTTCGACGGCGATGTCACGCCCCCGCTGGCCGTTGGCCAGCTTCCGCGAGCGGCGGAGCGCTCCCGCGTCTCGGCCGGAAAACGCACCTCGACCCGGCGCATCCTGATCGAGCGTCTCGCGCGCTGGGTGGTCACTGCCGGCGGCATGGCGATCATTGCCAGCATTCTCGGAATTCTGCTCTTCATCCTGCTCGAGGTCGCGCCGCTTCTGCGCCCCGCCCGCATCGAGGTCGGCGCGACCGTGCACGTCGACCAGGAGGTTCAGGCGCTCACCGTCGATGAGCATCAGACGCACGCCGCGCTCCTCGAGCCGGGAGGCGTCATCCAGATCGTCCGCCTCGCCGACGGCCAGGTGGTCGGCGAAAAGAGGCTTGCCGACGACACGCTGCTCGCCGCACGAGTGCCGCCCGGCGGCACCGCGTTCACCGCCTCGACCACCGACGGACGCGTGATCGCGCAGACCATCACCTGGCAGACCGAGTTCTCGACCGCCGGCGACCGGACGATCCACCCCGAGTTCCCGGCGCCGGTGGCAATCGAGCTCGACCCGGAGCGCCGGCCGCTGGGGACCTTTGCGGCGCAGCTCGACGGACCCGACCGGGCCGCCGCGGCGGCGCAGCTCGCCGACGGTAGCCTGGCGGTAGTCAAGCGGGAGGCCGTCACGAACGCATTCACCGGCGAGATCGCCCGTTCCGAAGAGCGCCTGGAGTTCTCGGCCGTTCCGCCGCTCGCGCTGATGCTGATCGACCGCGACCAGCGCAATCTCTACGCCGGCACCTCCGGCGGCGACCTCTACTGGTGGCAGCTCGACAAGGGCAGTCACTTGCCGCCCCGGATCTCCTCCGCGGGCGCCTTCGGAATCACCGCGATGAGCCTGCTGATCGGCGATCGCTCCCTCGTCGTCGGGCAGGCGAACGGCAACCTCAGCGTCTGGTTCCCGGTGCGGCAGGCGGACGACGATTCCACTCTCACGCGCATTCACGAGTTTCCGCGCCACAACTCGCCGATCACCTCGATCGCCGCTTCGCAGCGCAACCGGACCTTTCTCGCCCAGGACGCCGGCGGCGATCTCGGCGTCTACTTCTCCACTTCCGAGCGCACGCTCTGGCGCGGGCGATCGCCGGTCCAGGGCGCCACCGCGATGACGATCTCCCCGAAGAGCGACGGCGCCTTCGTCGCCGGTCCCGGAGAGCTCGCCTATGTCGCGATCGACAATCCGCATCCGGAGATCTCCTGGAAATCGCTGTTCGGCAAGGTGTTCTATGAAGGCTACGAGGGGCCCGAGTACACCTGGCAGTCGACCGGCGGCACCGACGACTTCGAGCCCAAGCTCTCGCTCGCCCCCCTCCTCGTGGGCACTCTCAAGGGTACCTTCTATTCCTTGCTGCTCGCCATCCCGCTCGGCATCCTCGGTGCGATGTTCGCCTCGCAGTTCCTCCACCCCCGGCTCCTCGCCTACGTCAAACCGACGGTCGAGATCATGGCCGCGTTACCCTCCGTCGTACTGGGATTTCTCGCCGGGCTCTGGCTCGCCCCAGCGCTGGAGCGCTACTTCCCGGCCCTCATTCTCGCGCTGGTCCTACTCCCGCTGCTCGTGTGGCTCGCTGGCATCGCCTGGAACGCCCTGCCGCTCGCCTTTCGCGGCCGGTTCGCCAGCGGCTCGGAGATCGTGCTCTACCTGATCGTCATCCTGCTCGGGCTGCTCCTCTCCTTCGAGCTCTCGCCGCTTTTCGAGCGTCTCGCCTTCGGCGGAGACTTCCAGAGCTGGCTCCTGGAGGTGAGTGGGCTCCGGTACGATCAGCGCAACGCGGTGGTGGTCGGCCTGGCGATGGGCTTCGCGGTCATTCCGATCATCTTCGCCATCTCCGAGGACGCCTTCTCCAACGTGCCCCGGAATCTCGTTTCGGGGTCGCTGGCGCTGGGAGCCAACCGCTGGCAGACGGTCACCCGCGTCGTTCTGCCCACCGCTTCGCCGGGGATCTTCTCCGCCATCATGGTCGGATTCGGCCGCGCCATCGGTGAGACCATGATCGTGCTCATGGCCACCGGCAACACGCCGATCCTGGATTGGAGCGCGTTCAACGGTTTCCGCACCCTGTCGGCGAACATCGCGGTGGAGATCCCGGAAGCTCCCCACAGCGGAACGCTCTATCGCACGCTCTTTCTCGCCGCGCTGCTGCTCTTCATACTCACCTTCGTCATCAACACCGCCGCGGAGCTGGTTCGGCAGCGCCTGCGCAAGAAGTATGCGCAGCTCTAGGAGGTTCGACGTTGACTGACAAATCCCGAGCCGGGCGCCTGCGGCGCGAGTTTTTCGGCGTTTCGATGACCGCGCTCTGCGGTGGTGCTCTGGCGCTGAACCTGGTGCTCATCCTCGGTCTGCTGGCGGTCATCGGCTACCAGGGCGGGAGATTCTTCTGGCAGAGAGACCTGCCGGAGTTCACGTTGACCGATGGCAGCAAGCTTCTGGGCGAAATCCACTCCCAGCAGACGATCCCGGCGGCGACCGCGGGGGCCGGCGGCGAACGGTTCCAGATCCGTCTCG
>JBDTQT010000360.1:0-3302 GCA_039932055.1 Thermoanaerobaculia bacterium | reverse complement strand
GAGCGTCGTGATGACGGCGGCCGCCTCGAAGTAGACGTCGTGGGTCGGGGAATGGGACGAAGAAGCTGTAGGAGAAGAAAGGAAAGATTTGCTTAGAAAGGAGAAGAGAAACGGCAGGGATCGGGCGACGCTGTAAAGGTAGGCGGCGCCCGTGCCGAGCGCGATCAACGTGAACATGTTCAGGTTGCGCGTCCTCACCGACGTCCATCCGCGCTCGAAGAACGGCCAGCCCGCCCAGAGCACGACCGGCGTCGAGAGGACGAGCTGGAGGAGCAGGTTCAAGCGCGGTGGGACTTCTCCAATGAGACCGGGCGCCACCATCGCGCCCATTTCGAGGACCAGGAGCGGAACGGTGAGAACGACCGCCACGATGAAGCGGCGCTTCATGTCGACGAGCTCGGGATTCGGCGCGTCGTCCAGGGACACCGTCATCGGCTCGAGCGCCATTCCGCAGATCGGGCACGAACCGGGACCCGGCCGCACGATCTCGGGATGCATCGGGCACGTGTACAGGGCGCCCTTGCCGGGAGGCGGGGCCGGCGCCGCGGGCGCCGGCGATTCCATCGGTTCGAAGCCGGCGGCCGAGCTCGCAGCAAGATATTTCCCGGGCTCCCGGCGGAACTTCTCGAGGCAGCCCGCGCTGCAGAAGAAGTAGTCCTTCCCCTCGTGAGGGAGGGAGTGTTTCGTCTTGAGGGGGTCCACGTTCATGCCGCAGACGAGGTCCTTCACGGTTCCGGGCGGCGGAGCAGAGGGCAGCGTCGGAAGAGTCATCGCGCAGATCCTACGATCCGCTCACGCTGTGACTGCTGACCGTGCCGCAGCAACTGCCTGCCTTGTCCACGACGGGCAGACTCGACACTCGGTGCTCCTTGAGCTTCCTGTGCGCCTCTTCAACCGGCTCATCCGCGCTGCAACAAACGGACGAGGGCCGCATGATCTCGTGGACAGGCACTTCGGACGAACGGCGGTCATCCGCCGCCACCTTGCAGCACACGTCGCGCTCGGTGACGACGCCGACGAGCTTGCGACTTTCCCTGTTCTCGACAACGGGCGCGCAGCCGCAGCCTGAATCGCGCATCGCTCGCGCGGCGTGTGCCGCCGTTTCTTGCGGCGTACAGCACGAGCACGCTTCGATTGGTTTCATCACATCACTGCAACAACTCATTGTTTCTCGCTCCTTCGGTGTTGAAGATCGCAGCCCAATCGGGAGGGCGCTTTCCGCCACGGGATCAACGTTTCATCGTATGTACCTTTCAAAGCTGCCGTAGCGTTCGCCGATCGAGCCGCGCCGGAAACTGAGAAGAATCACGAGAATGCCGGCGATCGCGTCGCTCCACCTCGAGGCGGACGTGGCGCCGCGGAGGATCCACGGGGCGGCGATCACCCAGGCGCCGAAGAGGATGTTCGCGAAGCGCGCGGCGCGGCCCACGTCGGCCAGGGCGATCACCGTGGCGGTCACGATCAGGGCCCCGGCGAGCTGCTCGCTGTGGGCGGCCGCGCCGGTGATTCCGAACACCGAAGGCGTGACCACCAGCCAGACGCCGAGGCCCACGCTCAGGAGAAGGTTCCAGGGCATCGCGACGCCCCAGAACATCGCCTTGACGCTCACGACGTCGGGCCGAACGGGACCGGTGACCGGCAGGTTTCGCAGCGTGCCCCCCAGCCAGAACGCGCGCCAGAAAGGCTGCCCCTCCCGGCGGGCCTGGATGAGGAACTGGCACATGGCTGCGACTTCGTCGAGCGTGAGTGTGATCATGACGAGCATCGCGCTGGCGGCGACGAGGCACGGCGTGCACCATGCCCCGACCGCGAGCGGCTGCAGGATGATCAGCGTGATGCTGACGATGCCGAGCGGAACGACGAGGATGCCGAAGAACGTGACCATCCAGGGCATCGTCCGCCACCGGCGCTTGTCGCCCATGAAGCCCATTAGGAACTCGATCATGTAGGCGAAGGCGCCGAGCCCGGCATCGGGGATCGGGAAGGCGCGAGAGACGTCGGAGGTCAGCACGCGCTGCGTGCCGATCCCGAAGAACGGGTCGGTGAGCGTCGGGACGTGGCCGAGCTGGAACGCGGTCATCTGCCGCGAGAGGAAAAAGCCGATGAGCGCGAGCGCGATGATCGGCGCCCGCTGCGTCCAGCTGGAAGGGTTGTAGGACCAGCCCGGCGGGACGTCCGGGCCCGGCTCCATGCTCATCCCCGGTGCCATCGGCATCCCGGGCGCCAGGATGGCGAACACGACGACCAGCGCGCCGACGAGCGTGTCGTTGGAGTACGCGGCGGCCGTGGGCGCCCAGAAGGCGAGGGGGGCGAAGAGCAACCACAGGCCAACCAGCGAGTTCGCCCACGGCGCCCACAGCTTCCAGAACGGCCGGTGCGAGAGGGAGAGCGCGGCGAGCAGGATGACGAGCACGCCGCTCGCGACGTCGCTCACCTGGAGCGCGGAGCTCCGGAGGCCGAGGGCAAACGCACCCGTGATGAGCCACAGGCCCAGCGTCATGTTGGCAAAGTGCGGCCAGACGGCCCCGCCACCGGGCGACATCGGGGTCGGATCCTGCGTGTGCGACGCCGCGTGGCCGGCGTGGGGGATGGGCTCGGGGCTCACGGGGCCTGGCGCCCCGGGAGATTCCCCGACCGTCTTCTCGAGCCGGGACGGAAGCTCCAGCTCGTTCTCGCGGTACCAGCCGATCGGATCTGCCTTCAACGCCGCCACCATTTTCGGCAGCGTCTCGCGGAGCGAGCGCTTCGGCTCCCATCCGAGCTGGGTGCGGGCGCGCGTAATGTCAAGCGCATAGTGGTCGTTCGCGCGATCGATCATCCACGGCTTGACGAACGCCTCTTGTCCGGGGATGTGGTCCAGCGCCCAAGCGCCCGCCTTCGCGAGAGGCGCCAGCGCCTTGGGGATCGCGATCGTCTCAACGCTGGTGCCGCGGATCAGTCGCGCGATCGTGTGCTGCAGCTCGTCGTAACTGAGGGCCTCCGGTTCGCCGAGAAGGATCGCGATCTCCGGCGGAAGGGTGGCCCGGCGCTCCACGACACGCTCGATGGCATCCACCAGGTCGTCCATGTGCATGAAGGACTGGCCGTGCGCGGTCGAGCCCGAGTAGAACCGGCTCGTGAGGTCACGATCGTTAATGCGCTGGATCTGCTGCGCCAGCGGGACCGAGTGGCACCCGTCGTCGTAGACGCCGGAGATGCGCAGCAGCACGGCCGGAATGCCGCCCCGCTCGTCGCGGATGAGCTGCTCCGTCCGGATCTTCGACGCCGGGTACGCCCAGGTCGCCTCGAGCGGCCAATCCTCC
>JBDTQT010000359.1:0-3365 GCA_039932055.1 Thermoanaerobaculia bacterium | reverse complement strand
AGGAGATCCGCAGCCACGGCATCATCGTCGACGGCGCCTCGACCCGCGCCTACAAGTTCACTTTCGGTTTCGGTATCGAGGGGCACACCTTCGACTACAACGCGCCGATCGTCTATTGGTACCCGAACCTGCGAAGGTGCCAGCCGGACTCGCAGGCCGGAGGGTGGAGCTCAGGTCTTCCGCGCGGATCGACCGAGGACCGGGAAGCCCTCGCGGGTCGCGGCGAGCGATAGTCGATCGTCGAGCGAGACGATCTCCAGAGTCGAGGGGCGACCTTCCGACGCCACGAAAGCCGCGGCGAGCTGCAGGGCGTCGCCGGAACGCAGATCGTGCACCCGCAGAAAGCGCCTGGCCGCTTCGCGCACTGCGGCCCCCGGCTCGACCTCGTGCCAGCTCGACGCGAGCTCCAGCAGACGATGCAGGGCTTCGCTGGCGGCGCCGGCGGTGACGCCGCCCATGCGCTCGAGGCGGCAGAGCGCGGAGGCGCATTCGATCTCCGTCGCCCACCAGGTTAGCGCGCCGTCATCACCGAGATAGAGCGCCTGCATGGCGGCGGTCGCTTCCTGAGCGACGAGAATCGGCACCAGCGCGGAAGCGTCCCAGAACCTCATCGCCCGTCATCGCGTTCGGCGAGGAGCGCGGCCAGCACGTCGCCCTTGGCGCGCGGCGGCGGCGACGCGAGGAGCTTGCGGGGCATCGTAGTGGCGGCACGACGGATCGCGCCCTGCCGTTCGAGCCGCTCGAGCCGGCCCGCCGGCGAAGGACCTTCGTCGAGGACCGAAATCAACTTCGCCACGGCGCGACCGCGATCGAAGATCAGGACGGTCTCGCCGTGCCGTACTTGATCGACGAGAGCGCTCAGGGAGTTCTTCGCTTCGGTCAGGGAAGCCTTCTTCATAGAGCTAGAATAGCCATGTCGAAATGACCAGTCAAGCGCTCGATGCGAGCTCGACGACCGCCCACGGCGCCGAGCCGAGGTGAGGACGAAATGGCGACCGGCTATCTGGCGCCAGCGAGAGGCTGACTCGTGGCGAAAATCGGGTGGCACCTTCACCCCGGGTGGCACCTTCACCCCGGTAGCAAACTCCCCCGAGCCCAATCGAGATCACACGCGAACTGTCGTGTCATGAAGTTGGATGAATCCTTCTCGAGAGCTAGCCATTCAGCTTCTTTTCTATTGCTGAGCTCGGCGGCGCCGCATGATCCGCTTGAGGAACGGGAACAGGATCGGGTGTTCGGCGTTTAGCGCAAGGCCCGAAAGCCATCTCGCCCAAACATTCGCGACTTCCTCCCGTTGGTCATGGCGTGGCTCAATCTCGTAGGCGATGTGATGCCCGATCTCGTGGAATACAACGCGAGCGACGAACACATCGCGGAAGATCGGAAACCTCAGATAGTTGCCGTAACTGGATCGCGACATGGCATCGGAGTACATTTCGATCCCTGGCGGAATTCGTTGCTGGCGCCTGAAATAGGTCGCGAGTCGGAGGTCATTCTTCAGCTTTTCATGGCGCCGTCGGCCAGATCGACTGAGACTCGTGGTATCCGCAACAGCGATTCGATCCAGACCAGTCAGGTACTTCGATGGTGTCGCTTGCAAGAGGCGACGTACTGCGGCCGCTACCGTAGCCCCTGACTGATCGGCAGGATTGGAGACCTGCACCTCGATTAGAGTCGAACCGCCACTCATTCAACTGCCTCAGCGGGAGCGGTGCTGCGGGAACGGGAACGGTGCCAGGCGCTTTCCTGGGGGTTGGACTTCGGAGTGCTGCGCAAAGAGCGCCTGTCAGGGCTCGAGGTCGAGCTGCTTGCGGATGACGCGGCAGAGCGATTCCTTGATTTCGCCGTGGCGCGGCACGGGCGCTTTGCGGCCGTTCTTGGGGTTGAGATAGAGATCGTGTCGGCCGCCGTGACGTTGGAGCAAGCAGCCTTGCTGCGCGAGTTCGCGCAGGAAGGCCGCGCGCTTCACGCAGGCACCTCGATCGACTTCAGCTGCGCGGCAGGATGCGGCTCGGAGCGCGCGTCCTCGAGGACGAGCTCGTAGGCGTCACGGATGTTCTCCTCGAGGTCGTCCAGGGTGTCGCCTTGGCTGAAGACACCGGGGATCTCGCGCAGGCGGCCGACGTAACCACCCTCATCTGGCCAGTATTCGAGAGTCAAGCGCATGGCGTCTCCTCCGTGGCGCTCGATTCTACGCGCTCGCCGTTCTTTCCTCGCTGTAGCGGCCCCAGAACCGGCGCCTCGCCGATCAGAAATGGAAATGGTGCCAGGCGCTTTCCCCGGTCGCTCCCCAAGCTCCGTAAACCCTGGCAACCGAATCGAGTTCCGCTGCGGGGGCGGACTGTAAGTGGCGCATTTGAACTAGTTTGGAGTGAAAACCACCTGGCACCTCAACAGCGCGTTGCAGCGCGTATTGAACCACTGAGTTCCGAAAACCGGAGGTCCTCGAATCCGAATTCTCTGCCGGATCAGGCGGCGCGGGGATCGATCTCGCGGGCGATCTTCGTCGACGAGGCGATCTCCGCGACCCGGAGGTCGTGGGCGACCTGCAGGGCCAGCCAGCTCTCGGCGTCGCCGCCGAAGTAGCGCGCCAGGCGGAGAGCGGTGTCGGGTGTCACGCTGCGCCGTTCCCGCACGATGTCGTTGATCCGCGGAGCCGGCACGCGGAGCGCCATCGCGAGAGCGTGCGCGCTCATGCCGAGTGGCACGAGGTACTCCTCGCGGAGGATCTCGCCAGGGTGGATCGGCCTCATTCCGTTCTTCGTCATCGTCGCATCCTCTAGTGATAGTCCACGATCTCGACATCCTCGGCATCGCCGTCGGACCAGCGAAAGCAAAGACGCCAGGCATCGTTGATCCGGATCGAATGCTGGCCTCTTCGATCGCCGCGAAGCGCCTCCAGCCGATTGCCCGGCGGCGAGCGGAGGAAATCGAGGCTGCGGGCGGCGTGGAGCATGACCAGCTTGCGTTCCGCCTGGCTCCGAATGGCCAGCCACTTGCGCGGGCAGCGGCCGGAAAACAGTGCCTCGGTGCCCTTGTCGCCGAAACTCCGGATCACACTCCATATCGTACGGCGTTAAACGGATAGCGTCAAGTGTGGCGTGCCAGGAGATCTTCCATGGCCGACTGGAGTCTCTACGCGCTCGCCCGCTGCAGGGCAAGGCCTTCGAGCGGCTGCGCGCGCGATTCGACGAACTTCATGATTCATCGCGCGCCTGCCCCTCGCCGCGCGGTCCCGACTGCTCTTTCCACGGCTCCGCCGGATCGAGCCGAAGTCGGGAACCTGCGCGCGCGGCCGGCCAGTTGATTTCTACTCCTCGACAGGAACGAGCGACGCTGGGTATCGCCGGCCACGCTGGTCGGCG
>JBDTQT010000358.1:0-3384 GCA_039932055.1 Thermoanaerobaculia bacterium | reverse complement strand
ACGACGGGCGTGCTCAGGAGTGCGGTGGAGGGCGCGGAGAGAATCGGTTCGGACCGGTGCCCGAAGACGAGGCCCCAGGGCAGGGCTCGATCAGGAGATAGCGGAGATTGCTGGCGACGAGATTGTGTGGCATCTCCCAGAGGCGTCTGCCACGGCTGAAGCCCCGCGGGACTGTGGCAGACGCTGCGGCGAGAGTGAAGGCGGCGAACGGCACCAGCAAGAGCAGCTCTCGTGTACCAGCGGTCTCCGCCCCGGACAGCGTGAGACCGCTGCCGAAACCGACATGCAGCAGGAGCACGAGCAGCCAGAAGACCAGCGCGCTCCGTCCCGACACCAGCGAGCTGCCCTGCCTGCGGAGCGCGAGCGCTCCAGCTACGAGGAGGATGGCACCGACCCACTGCGCGATGACTTCCGGGTGCGCGATGCTCGCGTCGGCGAGGCGGCCGGCGAGGAGCGTGGCATGGAAAACGACCAGACCGGCAATCGTCAGGGTGCTCAACCCACCGAGGACCCAGCTACGGAGCCTTCCCTTGTTCGAGCTTTTTACAACGCTCGGGAGCGAAAGTCGGAAAGCCGCCCGCAGGGCGCCGGGAAGAAGCACGGGCGGATGCTAGCAGAGCGGGATTTCTCGCTTGCCCGCCCGCGGGGGCGGTAGGATCCCGCCTTCGATGCGCTCACCCGAAGTCGCCGAGGCGATCCCACGTCTGGTGGAGATGGGCCTTATCAAGCCCGAGGCCGCCGCGCCGCTGCTGCGTTCGGCGCGCGGCGAGCTGTTGTCGATTCGCGGCGAGCTGCGGGCGCTGCTGTACGTCGGCGTGCTCGCCGTGGTCACTGGCGTCTCGTTGCTGGTCAAGGAGAATCTGGATCACATCGGCCCGGTGACGATCGCGGCAGCGATCAGCGTCGCGGCGGCGGCCTGTCTCGCCTGGGTGCTGGCGCGCGTTTTGCCCTTCTCCTGGCAGCGCGCCGAGTCGACCGACTGGGCCTTCGACTTCGTGCTCCTCCTGGGCATTCTGCTGCTCGGCGCCGACCTCGCTTACGTCGAAGTCCGATTTACGCCGCTTGGCGACGCCTGGAGCTACCACCTCCTCTTCATGAGCCTGATGACCGGCGCCCTGGCGCTGCGCTGCGATTCGCGGACCGCCTGGTCGCTAGCACTGTCGACCTTCGCCGCCTGGCGCGGCGTCGCGGCGGCGGCAGTCGTCGGCGGGGTGTGGGACGGCGCCGAAGTCCCCCTGCGCCTCAATTTGACGGTCTGCGGGTTTGCCTTTCTCGCGCTCGGTTTCGCGATGCGGCGCTTCGACCGCAAGCGGCATTTCGAGCCGCTGACGACCTTCTTCGGAGCGTTCGCGGTGCTCGCCGGCCTGGGACTGTTCGCCCTCGATCCGCAAGAGAACTGGATCCTCTGGGCCATCGTCTTCGTCGCCGCCGCGGCCGGGCTTGCCGGCGCAGCCCTGCGGGCGCGGCGTTTCGGCCTATTCGCCTTGGGGGCGCTCGGGGTCTACGCCGGGATCTCACGCCTGGCCTTCGAGCTCATCGGCGAAGCCGGCTGTGGCTGCTTCTGGTTCGCCGGCAGCTCGGTCGGAATGATCGCCCTTCTCTGGTTCGTGCAGCGCCGCTTCCGCGTGGAGCCGGCATGAGGCCCGAGATCGCCGCCGCCGACCGGCAGTTCGTCGTGCGCCGCGCCGCCACCGCCTGGCGCAAGGCCGGCGAAATCGACGGCGGCGCCGAAGCGGCGATCGCCACGCTCTACCCGGACGACCGGGTGCGCACGTCGAAGGTCTTCCGCATCCTGTTCTTCATCTTTACCGGGTTCGGCTTTTCGACCGCCTACGGCTTCGGGCTCGCGTTTCTCGCCGCCGCCGGTATGAGATGGGACGAGGGCGGAGGGTTCGCCCTGGTGAACATGGCCGCCGGCGCTGCGATGCTCGGCGCGGCCGAATGGCTCACCGGCGGGATGCGCCTGCGGCGTTTCGGCATTGAGGAGGCCTGCGTCTGGATCGGCTGGGGCTACCTCGTCGGCGGCGGACTCTGGTGGATGGAGAGCGTGCTCGACGCCGGATTCGCCCTGCTGTTGGTGGCCGGGGCCTGGGCGACCGCCGGTGTCGCGACGCTGATCGTCTGGCGTTGGGCGACGCCGGGGATGGGCGCGGTGGCTGCCCTGGCGCTTTTCGTCGGTCTGTCGCAGGCGCCGTGGAATCACCTTCTCTGGCTGCTCGTCGCCGGCCTCCTCGCCTGGCCGCTAGGCACCCTGGCGATAGCGCCGCATGTCTCGCCCGAGCATCGCAAACGCTTCGGCGAGGCGTTCGTCGTTTTCGTCCTGATGTTCTATGTCGCGGTGCATGTCACGGTCGTCGAATCCCGTTTTTTCCCCTTCGCCAGGGCGCTCGACAGCTGGTTCTCGAACGGCGGTAGTCGACCGGACCCGGTGCCTGCCTGGGTGGTCGCGGCGAGCCTCGCGGCCATGATCGCCGTGCCGGCAGTGCTCCTCGGGCTGGGCCTCGCGCGCCGCTACCGCGCCGCGATCGTGATGGGCCTGCTGCTCGCCGCCGCGACAGGAATCACCTTCGCGCAGCGCTGGGGTACCTGGCCGCTTTGGCTGCGGTTGCTTCTGGAGGGCGCGGCCCTGGGTGCGCTCGCGCTTTACCTTCGGCGCGCGCTGGAGCGGCGCGATGGGGCCGAATGGCGAGGCCTGACCGCACTTGCGCTGGCGGAGAACCGGGAGAGCCTGCAGACGCTCGAGGTGGTGGCGACGCTCGCGGTGTTCACTCCCGCGGCCCGGCAGGCCGAGGTGGGCGGCTTCGAAGGGGGTGGCGGGGACTTCGGGGGCGGCGGAGCCTCGGCAAAATTCTGACCGCGGCCGGCCGGTGGGCGCCGATCTGCGGGCGCCTACTCGCCGGGAGTGATGTTCTTCGTCGGCGGCTTGGATGCCGGCGGCGTCGGCGCAGCGGGCCGGGCGGTGCTCACCCGCTCGCGCCACATGCCGAAGAGCGCCGCTCCCAGCCCGAGCAGGATCTCGTCGACGAACGGGATGAAGTCCGGGATGACCAGATCGAACAGAAAGAGCGCCAGGAAGACAGCGAAAGCCTGGGGGAACTTGAGTCGCGAAATTGTCTTCTCGATGAACGGTGTTGCCGGTCCCGAAGCCATGGCCGCAGTCTAGCCGAAGGTGCGCGGTTGGCGACGCGCGTCTGGCCCTGACAGACTTCCGGACTGATGGCCGAATCGAACGCGCAGGAGAGGGGTGAACGACTTCCTGTCGTCGGCGTCGAGGGTGTGGCATCGCACCTCGCCGTGCGGCTGACGCAGCCGCCGGGCGGGCGCCGCGCGCGCTTTGCGTTCCTCTACCTGCACGGCTTCGGTTCGACGCAGAGCGGAGAGAAG
>JBDTQT010000357.1:0-3428 GCA_039932055.1 Thermoanaerobaculia bacterium | reverse complement strand
ACGCGAACAACATGGTCATCCCGACCAACGGGACGGCGTACAACACCTACGCGCAATCGCGCGGCGGCTCTCTCGCGCTCGCGCAGGGCTCGATCCAGTCGTTCGCCGCCGCTCTCCCGAGCACGGGTCTCAACTACGGCCTGCACACCGCGATGCCGGAGCTCAAGGCGCTCTTCGACCAGGGCAAGCTCGCGGTCGTTCCGAACGTGGGTCCGCTCACCCAGCCGACGACGAAGGCGCAGTACCGGGCGAACGCGGCATTCCGCCCGTACCAGCTCTTCTCGCACAGCGACCAGGTGTCCTCGTGGATGGCCCCGCGCTCGGACATGAAAACGACGGTTGGCTGGGGCGGCCTCACGGCGGACGCCGTGGCCTCGCTGAACACCGGCACGTCGTTCCCGCCGGTGTGCTCGCTCGCCGGGAACAACCAGTTCAACATCGGGCAGCTCACGAAGCCTCTCAGCGCGGCGCCGGCGCCCACCGCCCTCAACGCGATCTTCCCGCTGAACGGGTTCGCCAACAACGCGATCGACAACGCGCGCAAGTCGGCCTTCAACACTCTGCGGACATTCGACACGGGCGTGCCGCTCGTCAAGGCGACGCACGACATCACGCAGCAGGCCCTGGACATCCAGGCGGCCCTGGCGACGGATCCCGTCGTCGGGACGTTCCCGAACACGAACCTCGGCAACCAGCTCAAGCAGGTCGCGAAGATCATCAAGCTGAACCAGACGACGCTCAACGTGAGCCGGCAGGTCTTCTTCTGCTCGATCGGCGGCTTCGACACGCATCAGGACCAGCTCGCGGCCCACACAAACCTCTACGGCACGATCTCGAGGGCGATGAAGGCGTTCTACGACGAGATGGTCGTTCAGGCGCTCGCGAACCGCGTCACGACGTTCACGATGTCGGACTTCGGCCGCACGATGGCGCCCTCCGGCTCGGGCACGTCGGTCGGCTCGGACCACGCGTGGGGCAGCCACCAGCTCGTCATGGGCGGAGCGATCACGGCCGCCGACTTCTACGGCAATCCCGGCCTCAACGGCATGGCTTTCCCGGATCTCGCCCTCGGCACGAACTACGACACCGACGGCCGCGGCCGCTGGATCCCGAGCACGGCCGTCGAGCAGTACGCCTCCACGCTCGGACTGTGGTTCGGCGCGGTACCCGCCGACCTCAACACGATCTTCCCGAACCTCACGAGGTTCCCGACGAACAACCTCGGGTTCCTCGCCTAAAAAACCGGGCGAAGCCGCCTAAGAACCGGGCGGAACCGCCTAAAAGCCCTGTCCGGCCGGGGCGTTCGTGAAGCGGTCCAGCACGGACTGCCATTCCTGGCGCGTCTCGCGGAAGCTCCGTTCGCATGCGCGCATGCGGCGCTTCATCTCGCGGAGGGCCGCGGAGGGCGGCCTTTGACCGGCGCGCTTCGCGGCTTTCAGCTCGCTGTGGCGGGCGTACGCTTCCTTCCAGAGGCGCAGCGTCTCCTCCATGCGCTGGCGTTGGAGCTCGGCGCGGGCGCGGAGGTCGTCCCCCATGCCCGACGGAATCCGGGAGAGACGCGCTTCCGAGCTCGCCGCCGCGATCTTCAGCTTCGCATTCTCGACGATCGGCGGGGGGGTGACGCGCAGGTTGCGCGCGAGGCGCGTGGCGCGGAAGGTCTGGATCAGCCACTTGTTCGGATCCCAGTGGTACCAGCGGATGCCGTTCCTGAAGTCGGACGGAAAGGCGTGATGGAAGTTGTGGAAGCCCTCGCCGTGCGTGAAGAACGCGAGGAACCAGTTGTCGCGCGCCGAGTTTTCCGTGGAGTACGGGCGCTTGCCCCACATGTGCGCGAGCGAGTTGATGAAGAACGTGGTGTGGTGGACGAGCACGATCCTGAGGAAGCCGCCCCACAGGAGGCCGCCGAGGGGGCTGCCGAAAAAGAGCCCGACGAGCGTCGGAAGGCCGAGGCCGACCCCGATGCCGATGAACTTCGACCAGCGGTGCTGCCACATGACGCGGGGATTGCGCAGGAGGTCGGGGACCGCGTCGAAATTACGTTCGGGTCCCTGCTTGTAGAAGATCCAGGCGATGTGCGCCCAGAGCGCCCCGCGGTTGATGTTGTACGGATCGCGGTCCGTGTCCACGAAGCGGTGGTGCTCGCGGTGGTCGCGTCCCCACTGGAGGGCCGAGTTCTGGAGGGCCATCGCCCCGAAGAACAGCATGACCGACTCGAGGGCGGGGTGGCACTCGTACGCGCGGTGCGAGAAGTAGCGGTGATAGCCCGACCCGATCGACAGCCCGATCGTGAAGAAGAGCACGAGGCAGAGCGTGGGCTGCCACCAGGCGATCCCGAAGTTCAAGGCGTAAACCGCTGTGCCGACGATGCCGATGACTGGGGAGATCGCGAGGAAGAGGAGGTTTGTCCAGTCCTTCTGGGGTGAGTTCATGTGGAGATCTTACCCCGCACGTCGACGGGCTACCGGCGCGCCCCTGGCTCGCCCCGCGCCGCGCGTCACCACCAGGTGTCGTCCCGCTCCTTTTCCTCCCGTGCAGCCGGTGCGAAGCGGTCGCCGTCTAGGGCGGCGGCGTCGTCGCACAGATCCACGGGGAGCCCGCTGTCCATCACCGCTTCCCACACTTTCAGGGCGGCTGCCGACGCCTCGGTGCGCGAGCCCTCGCGGTAGTAACGGACCCGCCCCTTCGCCTTCCTGAGCGCGACGAGCGCCTTCTTGAGCTGCGCGAGAGTCACGGGGCCGCCGTCCAGAATTACGTGGCCATCTCGTTCGACCTTGATGCGCGCCAGGGGAGTCTCCATGGGCCTTCCTCGACCGGAAGCATCACGCGGCCGCGGGGCTCGCGGGAAGGGTGCGGCTGCATCAGGCAGGCCGGCCTCCGCTCAGGAACAACTGAGCGGCTGTTGAAGCAGGCGGCCGAGCTGGCCGCGCTGAACACGAAGCTGGACCAGAGAGTCGAGGAGCGTACCGCGCAGTTGCGCCGGACATCGCCGACCTCGAGAGCGCGCCGGCACGCGTGGAATGCGGTCTCCTCGAGCCGTCCCCACGGCCGCGGATCCACTCGTCGGAAGCTTCGTAAAGTGGTGGAGCTGATCAGGATCGAACTGACGACCTCCGGAGTGCGATAAAGGCCGCCTCCCTCATTTTCCCAGTAGATTCTGGCATTTAGAAACCGGAGGAGCCCCCCTGCCCGGGGCATTCGTGCATGCCGGATCGCTGTACGCGCCCGCGCGCGCGTATGGCTTCGTGGAGCGCCTGCAGTCTCTCGGCCTTTGCGGCAGCCAGAGCGTGGGCCTCACCGAGAGCGCGATCGACGGCGCGGTTGTGCTCGATCTGCGCCCAGACGCACCATCGCATGCTCTTCGCGACGAGGCCTTGATCAGAAACATCTTGCATGTGATGTAGTGTTATAGTGAACTACATCAGTTGGAA
>JBDTQT010000356.1:0-3438 GCA_039932055.1 Thermoanaerobaculia bacterium | reverse complement strand
TCGAGCAGGTAGCCGCGCAGCTTGCCGTCGAGGTAAACGCCGTCGCAGGCGCGCCGCAGCTCGATGAGCCGCGCCTGGTCGAGAATCGGGCGGATCTCGACCTCGCGCTCGACCATCATGCGTTCGAGGATCTCCTCCTCTTCGGCCCGGGTCGGGTAGCCGATCTTGAGCTTGAGCATGAAGCGGTCGATCTGCGCCTCGGCGAGCGGGTAGGTGCCCTCCTGCTCGATCGGGTTCTGGGTGGCGAGGACGAGGAACGGCTCCGGCAGGCTGTAGGTGGTGTCGCCGAGCGTCACCTGGCGCTCTTCCATCGCCTCGAGAAGGGCCGACTGCACTTTGGCGGGTGCGCGGTTGATCTCGTCGGCGAGCAGGGCGTTGGTGAAGATCGGGCCGCGCCGGGGCTCGAACTCGCCCTTGCGCGGATCGTAGATCAGGGTACCCACGAGGTCGGCCGGCAGCAGATCCGGGGTGAACTGCACGCGCTTGAAGTCGATCGCCAGGGTGCGCGCCAGAGTCTTCGCGGCGAGCGTCTTGGCGAGTCCGGGGACGCCCTCGATGAGCACGTGGCCGCGGGCCAGGAGGCCCACCAGGAGCCGCTCGACGAGGTAGTCCTGGCCGACGATGACCCGTCGGATCTCGGCCTCGACCTGTTTCAGGGCGAGCGCCTCGCGCTCGATGGCCGGAATCACCGGCCCGGACGGAGCGGCCGGAGCGCTCGGAGCGGTCGGCGCGGCGGAACTGGAACTGCCGATCGAATCAGGATTTGCGACGGTTTCCATGCACACACTCCCGTCGGGCGCGGCTGCAAGGGAAATGCCATCGGCTCTGTGCCAAGATGGCGGCGGAGCCTGGTCCTGAAAGCGGCAAGAACATCCCCAACCCCGGAACCGCCGGCCATCCCCCGCCGCAAGAAGGCGCTGGGCCAGCACCACCTCCGGGAAGGCAGCCTCTGCAGGCCCCTGATTGAGTTCCTTTTCGCCGGTCTGCCGCCAGCGGATTCTCCCCCTTTCATCGTCGAGGTCGGACCGGGTGGGGGCGTGCTGACGGCCGAGCTCCTGGCCACCGGCGCCGAGGTCCTCGCCCTGGAGCTCGATCCGGAGTGGGCCGAAACGCTGCGTGCGCGGTTGCCGAGCGCCAAGCTCTCGGTAAAGGTAGGCGATGTTCTGGACTTCGACTGGTCCACGGTGCCGGCTGGAACGTTGGTCTGTGGCAACCTGCCGTACCAGCTCGGGACGGCGATCGTGGACCGGGTGCTGCGCGCCTATCCGCGGGTCGAGCGGGCGGCGTTCCTGCTGCAGCGCGAAGTCGTCGACCGGCTCGTCGCGGGGCCCGGGAGTCCAGACTACGGCTCCCTTTCGTTGTTGACCCAGGCGCGGGCAAGCGCGGCGCGGCTGGGGATCGTCCGGCCAGGCTCTTTCGTGCCGCCGCCCAAAGTCGACAGCGCTTTCGTCGGCTTCCGCCTTCATCCGCCGCCCTTGGCGGAGGCTCGAATGCCTGAATTCGAGCGCCTTCTTCGCGCTGCGTTCAGTCAACGGCGCAAGACAATCACGAACTCCTTTACCAGCAGCTTTTCGCGCCCGGCGGTCGAGAAGGCTCTGACGACCCTCGGGCGCGATTTGAGGACGCGCGCGGAAGCGCTCGCCATGGCGGATTTTCTGGAGATTTTCCGCGCCCTGACCGGGCGCGGCGGGGAGGGTGGAGCGGCGCCGGATGGTATCCTTGACGGCAACGGAAGCACTGGAATCCCTGGAAAACCTTGAGCGAACCGCGTCGAGAGATGCCCCGGGTCGAGATCTCCCCCGACAAGGGGCGCGAGATCGTCGGCGTCTTTTTTGCCGCGTTGGCGGTGATCTGCGGCGCCAGCCTCGCGAGCTTCGACCCCGCCGACCCGAGCTTTCTGCGCCAGATCTCCAGTGCTCCGCATACCCACAACTGGATCGGCGGCTTCGGCGCCGAAATCGCCGCCGCTGGCTTTGGCCTGCTCGGCGTGACCTGCCTGCTCATCCCGTTGCTGCTCGCCGTCGCCGCCTGGCGGCGGCTGTGGCCGAAGCTGCGGCCGACAGTAGTCGGGCGGGGCGCCGGTGCCGGACTCATGCTGCTCTCCCTGCCGGCGCTGCTGCAGCTGCTCCTGCCGGCGCTGCCGTGGCGCGGCGTGGCGATCGACTCCGGGGGCGCGCTCGGCGTCGTGCTGTCGAGCGCCCTGGCGCAGCGGATGAACTTCGCCGGCGCGCTCGTTCTCCTGTTGGCGCTCTGCATCGTGGGCGTGGCGCTCCTCGTGCAGACGAGTCTCGGCGACCTGCTCGCCCGCTGGCGCCGGCGCTTCTCCGGCGCGCTCGATCAGTGGCGCCTGGCGCGTGCCCGGCGCGCCGAGCGCAAGGAGAAAGAGCGCTCGCGCAACCGCGTGGTGGTCAAGCATCTGCAACGCGTCGCCGAGGAGAAACAGGAGCGGCTCGACAAGCTCGCCGGCGTCGCGGCGGGGAGGCGCCCGGTGGCGGATCCGCCGTCCGGCGAGGTGGCGCTGCCTCCGCCGGTGGGGAGGCTCGATCTGCCGCTGCGCGGCTCCGAGCGACCGGCCGATCGGCCGGTGACCGTCCGCCGCGTCGCCGCGCCATCAGCGTCGATGGCGCCGATGGCCGCTGCGACCCCGGCGCAGACGCTGGCCGGGACGGCCGCCGGCGAAGGGCCGGCGAAGCGGGAGAAGCAGAAGGAGTTCGGCTTCGTCGAGACCCAGGCGGAATCGGAGCTCCCGCCCCTCAACCTGCTGCAGCTCGAGAACGAGAAGCCGACGATCGACGAGGACGAGCTCGTCCGCCTCGGCGAGGCGATCCGCTCGCGCTGCCACGAGTTCGGGGTCGAGGGGACGATCGAAGGCATCGGCCCCGGACCGGTCATCACCGTGTTCGAGTTCCAGCCGGCGCCGGGGGTGAAGGTCAGCCAGATCGTCAATCTCCAGGATGACCTGGCGCTCGCCCTCAAGGCCGAGTCGGTGCGCATCGACCGCATCGCCGGGCGCTCGACGCTCGGCGTCGAAGTGCCGAATCCGCGCCGCGGCATGATCCGGCTCGGCTCCATGCTCGCCAACGACGCCTTCCGCCGATCGCCGTCGCTGCTGTCGCTCGCCGTCGGCATGACGATCCACGGTGAGCCTTACTACGCCGACCTCGCGACGATGCCGCATCTGCTCGTCGCCGGCGCCACCGGCTCGGGCAAGTCGATCGGGCTGCAGAGCCTCATCACATCGATCCTCTACAAGGCGACTCGCGACCAGGTACAGTTCATCTTCATCGACCCGAAGCGCATCGAGCTCGGGGTCTACGCCGACATTCCGCACCTGAAGACCGAGGTCGTGGTGGAGCCCAAGAAGGCCTCGAACGCGCTGCGCTGGGCGGTGGCCGAGATGGAGAAGCGCTACCGGCTGCTCGCCGAGGTGCATGTGCG
>JBDTQT010000355.1:0-3439 GCA_039932055.1 Thermoanaerobaculia bacterium | reverse complement strand
ACGTCATTGTTGATGCCGGGAGCGAGGTTCAGGACGTCGGGCTGGAAGCGGCTGGTCGGCAGGTTCTGCAGGTAGTTATTGTCGAGGTTGGTGGTGGTGGCGGAGCTCGCGGTGTCGACCGTCGCGGCGTCCGCGGTGACCACGAGGGTCTCGGAGACCGCGGCGACGCCGAGCTTGACCGGGATGTCATGCGTCGCGCCGGTGACCAGCGTGATGCCTTCGACGCGCACCGTCTGGAAGCCCTCGAGCGACACCACGGCGACGTAGAGTCCGGGCGCGACTTCGGGGAAGCGGAAGCGACCGCTTTCGTCGGTTGTCGCGACGCGCGTGCCGCCGATGAGGGCCGGGCTCGAGACCTCGACGCTGGCGCCGGGGACCGAGGCCCCCGAATCGTCGGTCACCGTGCCGGTGAGGGCAGCGGTCGTCTTGCTCTGTGCCCAGCCTGCCGACGCCAGAAGCGCTGCGCAGAGGGCCATGCCAAGTGTGCTCCGAAACCGTCCTGTCATCATTCCAACCTCCTTGGTCGCCTTCGAGTTGCCGAAGTGGGTTCGCGGCACCGCGATCCAGGCCCGAACTGAGGCGCAAGATCCCTGCCACTTGCTG
Source organism: Thermoanaerobaculia bacterium (assembly GCA_039932055.1). GTDB lineage: Bacteria > Acidobacteriota > Thermoanaerobaculia > Multivoradales > JAGPDF01 > JAGPDF01. Next base: position 2,836 of record JBDTQT010000355.1, on the reverse strand, counting down.
CTTCCTTGAACTTGCCGCGCAGAATAGCGCCGAAGCGTTGAGCCGACAAGGGTGCAGGCGCTGCCACGGGCGATTTCGTAGGATGAAGCGATGGGCGCGATGCCACGGATCGTTGAAGGGAATTCGCGGATTTGGATCCGGCTCGGCCTGGCGGCGGGCCTGGTCGCCGCTTCGGTCACCCTCGGCTGCGGCGGAGCGGGATCGACCCGCAGCGCGGACTCCACCGGTGCCCGCGGGGTGCAGGCGCTCGGCGCTCTGCCGCCCGGCGTGCGCGCCGATCAGCTCAACGTCCTGCTGGTGACCCTGGACACGACGCGAGCCGACCGCATCGGCGTCTATGGTCGGCCGCTCGGCGGGCCGGCGCCGGCGACGCCGTTTCTCGACCAATTGGCGGCGGCCGGCGCGACCTTCCTGCAGGCCTCGTCGGTGACTCCGCTCACCCTGCCGGCGCACTCGACGATCATGACCGGACTTCTGCCGGCGGCCCACGGAGTGCGCGACAACGGCGGGTTCCGGCTCGCCGACGAGCGCAAGACGCTCGCCGAGGCGTTCGCCGCGGCCGGATTTCACACCGGCGGCTTCGTCTCGGCCTACGTTCTCGACCACAAGTGGGGCATCTCCCAAGGCTTCGAGCGCTATTTCGACGACTTCGATCTCGAGAAGGTGAAGACGCTCAGCCTGGGCGAGATCCAGCGGCCCGGCGACGAGACGATCGCCCAGGCGACGCAGTGGCTCGACAGCCTGCGGACTGGCGTGGGCTCCGGGCTGGCGCCCGGAGGACGCTTCTTCGCCTGGGTTCACCTCTACGACCCGCACACGCCGCACACGCCGCGCGAGCCCTACAAGAGCCGCTATCCTGATTCGCCCTACAACGCCGAAATCGCCTGGACCGACAGCCTCGTCGGGCGGCTCCTCGATTATCTGGACCGGAGCGGTCTGCGGCAGAACACCATCGTCGCCGTCCTCGGCGACCACGGCGAGGGGCTCGGCGACCACGGCGAGGTCGACCACGGCTTCTTCATCTACCGTTCCACCTCCTGGGTGCCGTTTCTGCTCGACGCCCCCTTCGCCGCCGTGCACGGCCGCGTCGTGGCGACGCCTGTCGGTCAGGCCGACATCGCGCCGACCCTGCTCGAGCTCGCCGGGGTGACCGGCGGGCTCGATCCGGGGCAGGGGCGGAGCCTCGTGCCGCTGCTCGCCGGCCAAGCCGATCCCGCCGATGCGCTGCCGCGCGGCTACAGCGAGATCTTTCTGCCCCGCCTGCACTACGGCTGGTCGGAGCTGCGCTCGCTGCGCCGCGACCGCTGGCATTTCATCGAGGCGCCACGGGCCGAGCTCTACGACATCGAGGCCGATCCGGGCGAGACCCGCAACCTCGCCGACGGCGAACGCCCGGTGGTCCGGCGGCTGCGCGCCGAGCTCGCAGCGCTCGACGCTACCGTCAAGCCGGCAGCGACCGGCACGGCGCCGGTCGAAGAGGACGAAGAGACGATGCGGGCGTTGGCGGCATTGGGCTACATCGGCGGACAGGCCCCCGATACCACGAAGTCGTTCCGCGACCTCGCGGATCCCAAAGACCGCCTCGAGGTCTTCGCCAAGATGGGCCGCGCCCGCGGCCTGTCGCGCGGCGAGGATTCGGCGGAAGCCGCCCGGCTACTCGAAGAGGTGCTGGCGGTAGACTCCGAAGTCGTCGACGCCTGGTTCACGCTCGCCAATGTCAACTACCGGCAGCGCAACTGGGAGAAGGCTGCCGAGTACTATCGCGAGACGCTCAAGCGCCGTCCCGACCACGACTGGGCGATGATCGGCCTGGCCGACACCTACGTTGCTCGCGGTGAGATCGATGCCGCGGTCGCCGGCTATCGCAAGTATCTCGAGGGCGATCCGCAGAACGCCCAGATCCTCTACCGCCTGGCGCAGGTCGAGCTCGACGCGGGCCGCGACGACGACGCCGAGAAGGGTCTCCGCCGGACGCTCGCGGTCGAACCGAAGACGGCGCGGGCCGAGGTCGGTCTGGCGGTGGTCGCTTTTCGCCGGAAGGACCTCGCCGGGGCCCATGCAGCGCTCGACCGCGCCCAGGCGATCGATCCCAAGGCGAAGCATGCGCGCTACAACCGCGCCCTCGTCTTCGAGGCCGAGGGGCGGCTGCCCGAGGCGGCCACCGCCTACCGCGCCGAGATCGCCGACCATCCGACCAGTTTCAAGGCCTACTTCAACCTCGGCCGGCTGCTCGAGGCGATGGGGGATCCGGCGGGCGAGCTCGCGGCGCTCCGTGGCGCCGTCGCCGCCAACGAAGAGTACGCCGTCGGCCGGCTCTTCCTGGCGCGGTCGCTGCTCGCGAACGGCGATCTGGCGGGTGCCGAACGGGAGGCGCTGCGCGGCCTCGCGCTCGACTCCAAGGGGCCGTTCACGCCGCTGGGGCACTACGTGCTGGCCGATGTGTACACTCGCCAGGGGCGCGGCGGCGACGCCGCCAGGGAGGCGGCGCTCGGCAAAGATGCCGAGGCTCGTACCGCGCGCGTGGCGCATGTCGCCGGCAAGGCGCCGAAGCCGCTCGAAGAGGCCGGCCCGGACTCCTAGTCCTGCGTCCTCAGGCGCTGGCTTCGAGGTCGAGCGCGCGCCAGAGGTACCAACTGGCGGTGGTGCGGAACGGCCGCCACTTCTCGCCCGAGGCTGCGAGCTCCTTGGGCTTGGGCAGAACGTCTCTGCCGAAGGTCCGCGCGAAGCCCTTGCGCACGCCGTAGTCGTCGAGCGGCAGGACGTCGGGCCGGCCAAGAGTGAAGATGAGGAACATCTCGACCGTCCAGGTGCCGATGCCGCGCACGGCGGTCAGGCG
>JBDTQT010000354.1:0-3473 GCA_039932055.1 Thermoanaerobaculia bacterium | reverse complement strand
TAGGTCACCGTCTGCAGCGCGCCGGTGTAGTAGGTCGAGGCGACGCCGTAGCTGCCGTAGGCGCCGCCGTCGAGGGTGGTCTTGAGCGTCTGGGCGGTGAGCGTGCCGTCCGGGCGCACGCCGGTCTTCAGGTGCATGAGCACCGGATGCCGGCCGCGATGGCAGTAGAAGACCTCCTCGCGGGTGAGCGAGATCTTGGCTGGCCGGCCGAGCGAGAGCGCCATCGCCGCGCAGACGATCTCGTGGCCGAACGGATCGCTCTTGCCGCCGAAGCCGCCGCCGTTGGGCGTCGCGACGACGCGGATGCGCGAGGCGGGGAGCCCCAGCACCTTGGTGAGGGCACGGTGGAGATAGTGCGGCGTCTGGGTCGACGACCAGACGGTGACCCGGCCGTCCTCTTCGGGCAACGCCACCGTGGCATGCTGCTCCATCGGCAGGTGAGTGTTGCCTTCGTAGAAAAAGGTGTCCTCGAAGATGCGGTCGGCTTCGGCGAAACCGGCCTCGACATCGCCGAACTCCATCGACAGGAGCTTGTGGAGATTGCCGTCGTCGGCGTAGGCGTGGATCTGCGGCTCCGGCGTCGCGATCGCCTCTTCAACCGTGGCTATCGTCGGCAGCAGCTCGTAGTCGACGCGCACCGCGAGTGCCGCTTCGTGCGCGAGGTCCTCGGAGAGCGCCGCCACGGCGGCGATCGGATCGCCGACGTGGCGCACGATGTCGAGCGCCAAGGGATGCTCGTCCTGCGACACCGGCAGGATGCCGAAGGTGACCGGCAGGTCCTTGCCGGTCAGCACAGCGAGCACCCCCGGCATGGCGAGCGCCGCCGACGCGTCGACTGCGAGCAGGCGCGCGTGTGGCACCGTCGAGCGGACCAGCTTGATGAAGCACTGGCGGGGAAAGGAGAGATCGTCCGCGAAGCGCGTCGTTCCGGTCACCTTCGCCCAGCCGTCGACCCGCCGGAACGGCGTTCCGACGATCGCGAGCGCGCGCTCGGGCAGGGCCCCGGCGGCAGCCGCAGCGGGCGCTGCGTCTGCAGAAGCAGAAGCAGCAAAAGAAGAAACAAAAGCTTCAGTAAGGGGAGTTCTGGCGGGCGGGGTACCCGGGGGCTTGCGACCCGGCTCCGTCATCACAGCCCTCCTTTACCAGCAGCTTTTTTTTGCATGGAATCGAGAGATCCGTGGACGGTCCGGCCCTCGAAAAGGGTCAGGAGAACTGTCGAATCGGAGATCTCACCCGGGGGAATCGTGAACAGATTCCGGTCGAGGACGATGAGGTCGGCGAGCTTGCCGGATTCGAGGGAACCGCTGTCGCGTTCCTCGAAGCCGGCATAGGCGCCGCCGATGGTGTAGGCGGCGAGCATCGTCGCGAGATCGACGCGCTCCTCGGGGATCCACGGCTTGTCGCAGGCCGTGAGCTCCGGGTCGCAGCGGGTGATCGCGACCTCGATCGCCTCGAGCGGGTTCATCGACGACACCGACCAGTCGCTACCAGCGGCGAGGACGGCGCCGCTTTTCGCCACGGAAGCGATCGGATAGAGCCAGCGAGAGCGCTCCGGTCCGAGGAACGGCTCGGTGAGGTCGCGAATGTAGGCGTCGGCGTAGGCCCATAGCGGCTGGAAATCGGCGATGACGCCGAGCTCGCGGAAGCGCGGGATGTCGGACGGGGCGAAGAGCTGGATGTGCGCGAGCAGCGGACGCGAGTCGCGCGCGCCGTTTTGGGCGCGGGCCGCGGCGAGGCCGGCGAGGGCGTCGCGGATGGCGCGATCGCCGATGGCATGGACATGGATCTGGAAGCGCTCGCGGTCGAGCGCGACGATCACTTCCTTGAGTGCGTCGGCGCTCCAGTTCGAGATTCCGGCGCCCGTCCGACCGCCGATGTAGGGTTCGAGCAGGGCGGCGGTGCCGCCTTCGATGACGCCGTCGGCGAACAGCTTGACGGCGGTTGCGCGGACGTGCGGGGCATGGCGGGCGGCGCGCTCGCGCACGAGCGCCGGGATGCCGCCGGGACCTTCCTCCGGGCCGAGATGCTGCGAAACGACCACCCGCAGGCCGAGCTCGCCAGCGCGGTCGAGCGCGTCGTAGGTGGCGGTGGTCTCCGGTCCGGCGCTCGCCTCGGTGAGCGCGACGATGCCAAAGCCGTGCGCCTTTTCGATCGCGAGGCGGAGCCCGGCGAGCCGCTCGACAGGGGTCGTGTCGGGCAGGAGCCTGCCGACCAGGTCAGCGGCACTTTCGCGCAAGGTGCCGATCGGTGCCCCGGTCGCGTCGCGTTCGATCCGTCCGCCTTCGGGATCGGGGGTCGCCGCGGAGACTCCGGCGAGCGCCAGCGCTTTCGAGTTCACCCAGCTCGAGTGGCCGTCGGCCGAGCCCAGGAGCGCCGGGCGGTCGGAAAGGATCGCGTCGAGGTCGCGGCGGTCGGCAACCCCGCCCGGGAAGAGGGTGAGATCCCAACCGCCACCCACCAGCCAGGGGCGCTCGCCGAGCCTGGCGACGCAGGCGCGCAGGCGGGCGAGCACCTCGTCGCGGTCGGCGCTGGCGTTCAGGTCGCACTGCGTGAGCTCGACGCCGCCGGAGACCGGGTGAACGTGGCGGTCGTGGAAGCCAGGCAGCACGAATCGCCCGCCGAGGTCGACCACCCGCGTCTTCGGTCCAACGAAGGCGGAGACGTCCCGGTCGGCGCCGACGAAGACGATCCGGTCGCCGCGCACCGCGAGGCTTTCGGCCCAGGACCTTGCCGCATCGACGGTGTAGATGGCGCCGTGGCGCAGGACGAGATCGGCCGCGGGACCGGACGCCGCCGCCGCGGACGCGGCGGCAGCAGCACCGGCCTCCGGCAAGAAAAGAAAAAGACCGGTAAAGGGAGTCGCGGCGAGCGCGACGGCGGCGAGATGACGCGCCAGCCGCCCGAAACGAGGCCGTCCCCTTCCTTCGGTGGCGAGCGGCCCGGCCGCCGAGGGTGCGCCAGGAAACACGCCGCTGCGCCAACCGTATCCATTTACTGGAAGCTTCTTTTCCTGCATCCTTGCTTCCGGACTGGGGACCATCGAAATGTTGACCTTTCTCGTCTGGGTGCTGCTGTTCATCGTCTGCTGGCCGATCGCCATCCTGGCGCTGGTGCTCTATCCGCTCGTCTGGTTGGTGCTGTTGCCGTTCCTCATCCTCGGTTTCGCCGTCGGCGGGGTGCTGGCGTTCCTGAAGGGCCTGTTCTTCCTGCCGGCGCGGATGCTGGGAGTCAGGGCCTGACAGGCAGCGAATCCGGCTCCTTGGCGCCGTAGAGGGACTCCCGATCCGGCGTCCAGCTCTCGCCGCGCAGTCGCGCTGCAGCGCCTTCAACCGCCTCGAGGATCTTGATGTAACCCGTGCAGCGACAGAGGTTGCCGGCGAGTGCCGCGCGGATCTCCGGACGCTCCGGGCGGGGATTGTCCGCCAGCAGGGCCTTGGCCGTCAGGAGAATTCCCGGGGTGCAGTAGCCGCACT
>JBDTQT010000353.1:0-3477 GCA_039932055.1 Thermoanaerobaculia bacterium | reverse complement strand
AGTGGTAGCGCTCGAGGCGGCTGCGCACCAGGCGCTCGAACTCGACCGTCTTGGCATAGCGCAGGCGTTCGACCGCCACCGCCGCGTAATTGGCGAGAGCGGTCAGCAGGTCGAGGTCCATCTCGTTGAAAGTCCCGGCGTGGAACGGCGTGTCGACCTGGAAGACGCCGATGATCTTCTCCCCCGACCAGAGCGGCGTGCACATCGCGGCGCGGATCTGGTGGATGCGGATCGAGTCGCCACCGGCGAGACGCTGGTCGGCGAGCGCGTCGTAGGTCAGAAGCGCCACGCGGTCGCGCATCACCTGCTCGACCATCGTCTGCGAGACCGGCACTTCGCTCCGCGGGCGGAACTCGAGACGCTCCTTGGTGCGCGCGAGCTCACAGACCGTTTTCCCCGTCGCCTCGTCCAGCAGCAGGATGAAGCCGCGGTCGACCGGCAGGGCCTCGAAGGCGATGTCCATGACTCGGGAGAGGACTTCGTCCACCGAGTCGGAGCGGATGAGCAGCCGTGCGAGCCGCGTCATGAAGCCGAAGATCTTGCTCGAGTAGGCCTCGTCGAGGTCCTTGCGCTTGTTCGAGCGGGCCTCGCCCGAGGTCTTGACGTCGAGCCCCCAGGCGGCGCTGAAATCGGCGAGGGAGCGCACGATGGTCGCCGTGCCGACAGGCACCTGCAAGCCCGCGGACGCTTGCGGCAAGCCGGCGGTCGGGAGTCGAGCGCTCGCGCCGGAGATCGGCGGCTCGCGCACCTCTTCGACCTGCACCTCGAAGATGCCGACCTTGAGCCGATCGCCCGGTTTCAACATGGCGCGTTTGCTGGTCACGCCGTTGACCTGGACGCCGTTGGTCGACATCAGGTCGTGGACGAACCAGGCGCCGTCCTCCTTGCGGATGACGGCGTGGCGCCGGGAGACCGAGAAGTCGGCGAGCACGACCTCGTTCTCCGTGCCGCGGCCGACGCGCAACTCGTCGGCGGCGAGCGGCAGGACTTCGTCTTTGCCCTGAACTACCCAGCGCAACCGGAGCACCGTCGGGATCACCTCGCGGATCGATCTTAACCCGCATTTCCCGGTCGCCTCCCCCGAGGCGCCGAATGGCTCTCCGCGGCGCTTTGTTATCCTCGGCGGGATGACTTCCCGCACCGGACCCACCGCCGACGCCGCGCCGGAACAGCCGCAGAATCCGCTCTACGAACGCTACGCATCGCGCGAGATGGCGGCGATCTTCTCGAGCTCCCACCGCTTCGCCACCTGGCGGCGGATCTGGATCCTGCTCGCCCAGAGCGAGGCCGCGCTCGGGCTGCCGATTCGCCCGGAGCAGATCGCCGCGCTCGAGGCCGCCGCGCCGCGGCTCGACCTCGCCCGGGTCGCCGAGCTCGAGCGCCAGACCCGCCACGACGTCGTCGCCCATCTGCGGCACTTCGCCGAGCAGGCCGACGCGATCGCGAAGGGCGCCGGCGGCATCCTCCACCTCGGAGCGACAAGTGCTTTCATCACCGACAACACCGACCAGCTGCTGATGCGCGAGGCGCTAGAGCTCCTGCGACGCCGCATCGCGGCCGCTCTTGCCGGGCTCGCCGACTTCGCCCGCGCCCACCGCGCCCTCCCCTGCCTTGCCTACACCCACTTCCAGCCCGCCCAGCTGACGACCGTCGGCAAGCGTGCCTGTCTCTGGGCGCACGACCTGGTCCTCGACCTCGCCGAGATCGAGCATCGACTGGCCACCGTGCGCTGCCGCGGCGTCAAGGGGACGACCGGCACGCAGGCCTCCTTTCTGACCCTCTTCGCCGGCGACCACGGCAAGGTCCGCGAGCTCGACGCCCGGGTCGCCGCCGGCCTGGGTTTCGCCGGCAGCGTCGCCGTCTCCGGCCAGACCTATACCCGCAAGCTCGACAGCCAGCTGCTCGCGACCCTCTCCGGCGTCGCCGAGAGCTGCCACAAGATGGGCACCGACCTGCGCCTGCTCCAGGGAGTGGGCGAGCTCGCCGAGCCGTTCGACGAGCACCAGGTCGGCTCCTCGGCGATGGCCTACAAGCGCAACCCGGTGCGCGCCGAGCGCATGTGCGGCCTGGCGCGGCGGATCATGACCGACGCCCTGAACGGCCCGGTCAACGCCGCCACCCAGTGGCTCGAACGCAGCCTCGACGACTCGGCCAACCGCCGGCTCGTCCTGCCCGACGCCTTCCTCGCCGCCGACGCCATCCTCGGACTCGCCGGCCACATCGCCGCCGGGCTGCGGGTGAACGGCGGCATGGTGGCGGCACGCGTCGCTCGCGAGCTGCCGTTCATGGCGACCGAGACGCTGCTCATGGAAGCCGTGCTGCGCGGCGGCGACCGGCAGGTGCTGCACGAGCGCATCCGCACGCATTCGTTCGCCGCCCAGGAGGCGGTCGCCCGGGGGCACGAGAATCCCCTCCTTGCTACAATTGCCGCTGACGCCGACTTCCGGCTCACCGCCGAGGAGATCGCCCGCTGGGTAGATCCCCAGGCGTTCACCGGCAGATCGGCCGAGCAGGTCGACGATTTCCTCAACGGCGTCGCGACTCCGGCACTCGCCGGCCTCGACGCCGCTGAGGTCGAAGCGCCCCGGATCTGACCGAAGAGTTCGGCCGGATCCATCGGAAACCGGCGAGAACCGGCGGCTACAGCTCGCCACCGGCGCTCTTGCGGGCGCCACAAGAAAGCGATGACGCTCCAACGCACCATCGCCTCCGCCCCGATCCTGGTGGGAATTCTTGTTCTCTCCGGGTGCGCCAGTTCCGGGCACCGGCCTTCGCACGCCGGCCCATCCACCCTCGAACGCGGCGTCGCCTCCTGGTACGGCCCCGGTTTCGACGGCCGGATGACCGCCTCGGGCGAGCGCTACGACATGCACGCCCTCACCGCGGCACACCGCACCCTGCCGTTCGGCACCCTGCTCGAGGTGCGCAATCTCGACAACGGCCTGTCGACCCAGGTGCGGATCAACGACCGCGGGCCGTTCATGAAGGAGCGGATTCTGGATCTTTCGCTCACCGCCGCCCACGCCATCGGCATGGTCGGACCAGGGACCGCACGGGTGGAGCTGCGAACGATCGTGCTCGGCGGCGGCGACCGGCGCTACGTGGTGCAGGTCGGCGCCTTCCAGGAGCGCGCCCTCGCCGACGCCCTGGTCGCGCGCCTCAGGCCGTCCTACCCGCAGATCGCCCTGCGCTCCGACGAGGTCTGGCACCGGGTGCAACTCGGTGCCTTCGACGACCCCGACGCCGCGGCGGCCCTGGCGGCGAAGCTCTCCCGCCAGGGCTATTCGGCTCTGGTCGTCGCCGCGACGACTGCGGCGACGGCTACGCCCCCGGCCTTCTGACCGAAGGATTCACCGCCGCCGCCGGCACCTCGCCGTCGAGCGCCGCCAGCACCATGTGGGCGGTCTCGATGGCGATGCGCTCCTGCGCCTCCTTGGTCTGCGCGCCGATGTGCGGCGTTGCGACCACCCTGGGGTG
>JBDTQT010000352.1:0-3502 GCA_039932055.1 Thermoanaerobaculia bacterium | reverse complement strand
GGCATCAACCTCGGCGGCGCCAAGGCGGTCATCATCGGCGATCCGAAGAAGGACAAGTCGGAGGCCCTCTTCCGCACCTTCGGCAGATTCGTCGACTCGCTCGGTGGGCACTACATCACCGCCGAGGACGTCGGCACTAACACCTCCGACATGGAGCTCATCGCCCAGGAGACCGCCTGGGTCACCGGTGTCGCGCCGGAGCTCGGCGGTGGCGGCGACCCCTCGCCGGTGACGGCGCTCGGCGTCCTGCAGGGCATCCGTGCGGCGGCGCAGACGCTTTGGGGCAGCCCGGAGCTCGGCCAGCGCATCGTGGCTATCCAGGGTCTCGGAAGCGTCGGCGGCTACCTGGCCGGCTATCTCAAGGACGAGGGCGCCCGCATCGTCGGCTGCGACATCGACGCCGCCGCGATCGACGCGGCGCGCGCGCTCGGCGTCGAGATCGTCGACCCGGAGACGATCTACGACGTCGACTGCGACATCTTCGCCCCCTGCGCGCTCGGCGCGATTCTCAACGACGACACGCTGCCGCGCCTCAAGGCGAAGGCTGTCGCCGGCGGCGCCAACAACCAACTCGCCGACGCCGCCCGCCACGGCGCCGAAGTCGCGCGCCGCGGGATTCTCTACGCTCCCGACTTCGTGATCAACGCCGGCGGTCTGATCAACGTCTTCCAGGAGTTCATCGGCTATGACCAGGAGCGCGCCCTGCGGCGGGCGCGCGGCATCTACGACAACGTCCTGCGCGTCTTCGCGATCGCCCGGCGGGACGGCATCCCGACCGCGGTCGCCGCCGATCGCATGGCGGAGGGGCGCCTCGCCGACATCAAGGCGCTCGGTCCGCGGCATTGGGATCGCGCCGTTCTCGAGCGCCTCTCGAGCTGAGGCCGGGGTCGATCGGCGGCGCTCAGGCGCCGCCGGAACGTCGGTGGATCTCCGCCAGGATCTCTTCCACGACCGCCTCGGGGCTGAGGGAGCCGGTGTCGATCTGGCGGGCGTCCGGCGCCGCCTGGAGCGGCGACTCGCGGCGCGATCTGTCGCGCGCATCGCGCTCGGCGAGCTGACGGGCGACCTCGCTCGCATCGGGGCCGGCTGCAGTCTTCGCGAGCTCGGCGTGGCGGCGCTCGGCGCGCACCTCGGGTGCTGCGTCGAGATAGAACTTGAACGGCGTCCCGGGTGCGACGACGGTGCCGATGTCACGCCCCTCCATCACTCCGCCGTGATGGCGCACGAACTCCTGCTGCAGTGCGACCAACCGCTGCCGCACCTCCGGATGGACGGCGACACGCGAGGTCAGGGCGGCGACCTCCGGCCGGCGAAGCCCTTCTCCCGGTTCGCGCCCGTCGAGCTCCACCCGCGCTCCGCCGTCGCGCAGCAAGAGGCGGAGCGGCATCGTCTCCACCGCCGCCGCGACCGCCGCCCGATCCTCGGCGTCGATGCGGCGTTCGGCGAGATACAGCGCGGTGGCGCGGTACATCGCGCCCGTGTCGACGTAGGGGACGCGCAGGCGCGTCGCCAGTCGGCGGGCGACAGTGCTCTTGCCGACCCCGGCCGGTCCGTCGATGGCGACGACGATCGGCAGGCTGAGCGGCATCGGCGGCACCATCGGGCCGGGCGGAGGTGCGCCGCCGCTCACCGCGGGCGCGTGGTCCGGGGCTTGCGCCCCGCGGGGGACTTGCCGCGCCCGGGGGCCCGCGTTCCGTCGCCGCGCGACGCCCCGGCAGGACGAGCCTGGCGCACCGGACGGTCGCTGCGCGGCGAACTTTCGCCGCTGGCGGCACGCCCCGGGCGGTCCGGACGGGATATCCGCTCCGCGCGATCGGCGCGCGTCGGGCGAGCGGGACGATCGGGGCGAGCAGGACGAGCGGAAGTCGCCGGCCGAGCCGCGCGCGCCGGGCGCTCGATCGGCTCTTCCCGATCGTCCGCCGGCCGCCGGGCGGTCCGCTGCCGGGCCGGCTTGGCGACCACCTTGTCGGTCGCCTTGCGCAGAACCATGAGCTCGCGATCCGAGAGCTCGCGCAACGCGCCGACCGGCAATTCGGTGTCCTTGAGCGGACCGATCGCGACCCGGCGGAGCTTCTGCACCGGATGCGCGATACGGAAGAACATCTCGCGCACCTGACGGGTGCGTCCCTCGGAGAGCTCCACCGCGAACCAGGTATTGCCACCCTCCTCCTCGCGGCTGCCGGTGCTCTTCATCCAGGTGATGCGGCAGGGCGCGGTGCGCCGCCCTTCGAGGATGATCCCCTTGCGCAAGCGGTCGAGCTGCGCCTCGTCGGGGGTCCCCTTCACCTTCACCTCGTAGGTCTTGTGGCAGCCGTATCGCGGATGCGAAATGCGCTGCGCGAACTCGCCGTCGTCGGTGAGGAGCAGGAGGCCCTCGGTCTGATAGTCCAGACGTCCAACCGGGATCAGGGCCTTCCGCCAGTGCTGGGGCACGAGCTGCATGACGGTCGGGCGCCCCTTGTCGTCCTCGACGGCGGTCAGATAGCCGCGCGGTTTGTTGAGCAGCAGGTAGCGATGGGAGGTGACGCACTGGATGCGCTTGTCGTCGACCTTGATCGTATCGACGGCCGGGTCGGCCTTTTCACCCAGGACGGCGATCCGCCCGTTCACGGTGACCCGTCCTTCGCGCATCAGATCTTCGGCCTTCCTGCGGGCAGCGACACCGGCTCTCGCCAGGATCTTTTGCAGCCTCTCTGCGGTCACGATTCCTCCACGCTTCCAGATTCCACTTCACCGGCTGCGCCGGTTTCGGCATCGAGCGCCGCGATCGGCTCACTCGCTTCGTCAGCGTCGCGCGCATCGTACGATTCGATCGCATCGTGCGCTTCTTGCGGCTCGTGGGCCTCGCGCGAGTCCGGCAGCTCGCCCGGCTCGCTCGAGTCATTGCCGAAGGTCTCCTCGAACTCCTCGAGAGGTGGCAACTCGCCCAGGCTCTTGAGGCCGAAGTGCATCAGGAACTCGCGCGTCGTCGAATAGAGGAACGGTCGGCCGACCACTTCCTTTCTTCCCGAAATCCGCAGCAGGCGCTTCTCCAGCAGGTTGCGGATGACCGCCTGGGACTGCTTTCCGCGCATCTCCTGCACTTCCGGCACCGTCACCGGCTGACGATAGGCCACGATCGCGAGCGTTTCGATCGCGGCCATCGAGAGCTTGTTGCCCCCGGCGGCGTCGAAGAACTTCTTGAGGTAGCCATGGTACTCCGCCGCCGTCACGATGCGAAGCCCTCCGGCGACCTCCTCGATGAACAGGCCACGCCCCGGCTCCGGCTGATAGCGGCTGCGGAGGGCCGCCAGCGCGGCGTCGAAATCCTCGACCGCCACGCCTTCGAAGAGGCCGGTCAGCCGCTCCGCCGGCACCGGCTGGGCGGCAGCGAACAGCACCGCCTCCAGGGCGGCCTCGAGATCGGATCGACTGATCATGCGTCCACACTCTCCAGATCTTCCGCGGTGGGATCGAGCGTCGTCCGGTAGAGGACGATGGCGCCGTTCTCCGTCTGGTGGAT
>JBDTQT010000351.1:0-3510 GCA_039932055.1 Thermoanaerobaculia bacterium | reverse complement strand
CCCAAGCGCTACCTCAAAGAGGCCGCCGTCGCCGCCATCCGCGACCGCGAGATCCTCTTGCCGCACCACCTTCGAAGCTGACCCCGACGCCACCAACTCGACCCGCTCTACAATCCAATCAACTGGCCACGCAAGACGGGGCTGGGCAAGGAGTTACCCTCGACCGGCTCGAGGTCGAGCGCGGTCGCGCCACCGGCCGCCCGCGGGTCAAGTTCGGCCGCGTCGCGGAGATGCTGGCCGCCCTCGGCTCACCCATCGGCGCTCCTCTGGAGCCCTCCGCGGCCAGTTGAGGCCGCGCCCCACTCAGGGCTCGGTGGGAGCGGGTGTCCCGGCGACTGGAGCGGAAACCGGCGAGCACACGAATCCGGCAAGGCGCTCGAAGCGCCCCGCGCTCTTGCAGGTGAGGTCGAAACTCTCGAAGCGCTGGCGCAGCTCGATTTCCAATCCAGGCTCGAACAGCACGAGGTGCGCCCGGTGCTCGTGGGCGATGACGGGCAGCGCGGTCTCGATCTTCGGCGGCGGCTCGAAGAGCGGGTACGGATGGTCTCCCGAGCGCAGCCAGTGGAAATCGTCCACACCGTAGAAATGGAGACCGTTCGCCTGCGCGCCGACGACGATCACTCCGGTGGTCGCGAGGTCGACGCGGCTGGCGATTTCACGCTCCAGCTCGCGGCTGTCCCTGGCGCCGACGGGGAGGTAGGCCGCAGCGGCCTTGAAGGCGAGCAGCGCAGCCACCCAGACCATCAGCCAGGTGCGCCACGGCCGCGAACCGGAGCTGCTTGCGCCGAGCGTCCATCCCGCGACGAGGGCAATCGGTGTCAGCACCGGCAGCAGATAGAGCGGCAGCTTCGAGCTGGCGAAGGAGAAGACTGCGACCGGCACGAGAATGCCGGCGGTCACCAGAACGGCGGCGGGGCTGCGCAGCAGGGCTCCGAAGCAGGCTCGTCCGCCGGCCGTGCGCGCACGCCGGACGACCGCGGCGACCGCGGACGGCCACCAGGGAAGAGCGCCAACGAAGAGGGTCGGGAGGTAGACCAGCAGCGCGCCGGCGAGCCCCGGGTGGCGCTCGTAGCGCCCCGAGAGCAGGCGTCCGGAGACTTGGTTGTCGATCAGGTAGCTGCCGGCGCCTGGCACGGTGAGGAGAATCGGCAGGTACCAGAGGCCGGCCACCGCCAGGGTCACCACGCCCGCGACGGCGATGCCGCCGATTGCGGCGGAAGTCCGCACCCGCCGGTCGACAATCAGGAAGGCGAGCAGCGCCGGCAACTGGACGAGGATGGCCGGACCTTTGGTGAGCATGCCGAGTCCGGCAGCGAGGCCGGTCAGGATCCAGGCCCAGAGCCTGGCTCGATCGGTCGTGGCGCGCGAAGCGCGGACGACGCCGAGCCAGGCCCAGGCCGAGAAGCAGGCCAACGGAAGGTCGGGCGTCGCTGCGTTGCTGGCGACGAACGGCAAAAAAGAGGTTCCCCAGGCGAGCGCTGCGAAGTATCCGGCCGCACGATTCCACAGCGCGCGGCCCAGACCCGCAACGGCGACCGCGGTGAGCAGATAAAACAGCGAGAGGCAGATTCTCGCGCCCCATTCGTTCTGGCCGAGGAGGGCGATGCCGCCGGCCATTCCCCAGAACAGCAGAGGCGGCTTGTCGATGAAGTGCTGGCCGGAAAGATGGGGCACCAACCACTCGCCAGCCTCGAGCATGGCGACGGCGATGCTGCCGTGGCGGCCTTCGTCCGGCTCCCAGAGGCCGCGGCTGCCCTGAAAGGCGAGGCTGAGGAGCAGCAGGAGGAGAACGACGGCGGTGCGCTGCGAGATCCGTGCGCTCGTCGGGAGCTCGCTCATCAAACGTTCACTCTAGCCGAAGCGGCCGGTGATGTAGTCCTCAGTCTGCTTCTTCATCGGGTTGAGGAAGAGCTGGCGGGTCAGGCCGTACTCGATCAGCTCGCCCATGTAGAGGAAGGCCGTGTAGTCGGAGACCCGCGACGCCTGCTGCATGTTGTGGGTGACGATGACCAGCGTGTAGTCCTTCTTGAGGTCCTCCATGAGCTCTTCGATCTTGGCGGTGGCGATCGGGTCGAGCGCCGAGCAAGGTTCGTCGAGCAGGATGACCTCCGGTTCCACCGCGATCGCCCGGGCGATGCACAAGCGCTGCTGCTGGCCGCCCGACATGCCGAGGGCGCTCTCGTCGAGGCGGTCCTTGACCTCGTCCCAGATTGCCGCGCCGCGCAGGCTGCGCTCGACGATCTCGTCGAGAAGGCTGCGCTTGTTGATGCCCTGAATGCGACAGCCGTACGCGACGTTTTCGTAGATCGACTTCGGGAACGGGTTCGACTTCTGGAAAACCATTCCGATGCGCTTGCGCAGGGCGTTGATCTCGACCTCGGGCGCGTGGATGTCGCCCTTCTCGAAGAGGATCCGGCCGTCGATCGTGACATCGTCGATGAGATCGTTGAGGCGGTTGATGCAGCGCAGCAGCGTCGACTTGCCGCAGCCGGAAGGTCCGATGAAGGCGGTGATTTGCTTGGCGGGAATCTCGAGCGAGATCTCCTTCAGAGCGAGCTTCTTGCCGTACCAGAGACTCAGCTTCTCGATCTCGAAGATCGGCCTTTCGATTGCCGGTCGCAGCGCCGGATCGCCCGCGATGGAAGGCTCGGGAATCGGAACGTAGCCAGCCTGGAATCCCGCCGAAGGCGTGCGCTCGACATCGACCATCGGATGCTCCTCGGTTCTCGTGGACGCGATCATGATCTTACTTCCTCAGACGGCGCTGCCGGCGTACTTGCGCCGCAGGCGATTGCGGATCGAGATGGCCACCAGGTTCATCGCTGTCACGATGAGAATCAACAGCAGAGCGGTGGCGAAGACCAGTGGTTTGGTGGCATCGACATTCGGGCTCTGAAAGCCCACGTCGTAGATGTGGAAGCCGAGGTGCATGAACTTGCGTTCGAAGTGGACGAACGGGAAGTTGCCGTCGATCGGCAGGGTAGGCGCGAGCTTGACCATGCCGACGATCATGAGGGGCGCCACCTCGCCAGCGGCGCGCGCCATCGCCAGAATGACGCCGGTTAGAATCCCGGGGGCGGCCGCCGGCAGCACGACGTTCCAAGTCGTCTCCCACTTCGTCGCACCGAGCGCCAGCGACCCCGCGCGCACGATCTGTGGCACCGCGGCGAGGCCCTCTTCGGTCGCGACGATGACGACCGGAACGGTGAGCAGCGCGAGCGTCAGGGCTCCCCAGAGAATGCCGCCGGTGCCGAAGGTCGGCGTCGGCAGCGACTCGGGGAAGAAGAGCTGGTCGATGCTGCCGCCCAGGGTGTAGACGAAAAACCCGAGGCCGAAAACGCCGAAGACGATCGAGGGCACTCCGGCGAGGTTGTTGACCGCGATGCGAACGATCCGCACCAGGGCACCCTGCTTGGCGTACTCGCGCAGGTAGAGCGCGGCGAGCACCCCCAGCGGCACGACGGCGAACGACATCAGGAAGACCATCATCACGGTGCCGAAGATGGCGGG
>JBDTQT010000350.1:0-3514 GCA_039932055.1 Thermoanaerobaculia bacterium | reverse complement strand
AGGGCAAGGTCGTCAGCCTCGTCGACTACGGCGCGTTCGTCGAGCTCGAAGAGGGCGTCGAAGGCCTCGTGCACGTCTCCGAGATGTCGTGGACGAAGAAGGTCGTCAGCCCGGCGAAGCTCCTCGTCCCCGGCCAGCAGCTTGCCGCCATCGTCACCGAGCTCGACCTCGCCCAGCGCCGCATCAGCCTGTCGCTGCGCCAGATCGAAAAGAATCCCTGGGAAGGGCTGTCCAACCTCTTCCCCGTGGGCTCGATCATCGATGGCCGGGTGCGCAACCTGACCGAGTTCGGCGCTTTCGTCGAGATCACCGAGGAGATCGACGGTCTGGTGCACGTCTCCGACATGAGCTGGACCAAGCGCATCAAGCACCCGAGCGAGGTCCTCAAGAAGGGCGACACGGTGCGCGCGCGGATCACCAACATCGACGTCGACAACCAGCGCGTTTCGCTGTCGATCAAGGAGTTCCTGCCGAACGAGTGGCAGGAGTTCGTCGAGAACAACCGGGTCGGCGACATCGTCACCGGCCGGGTGGTGAACGTGACGGATTTTGGCCTGTTCATAGATATCTTCGACGGCCTGGAGGGTCTCGCGCACATCAGCGAGATCGACTTCGCCGGCGGCAAGCTCGAGGCGACGTTCCCGGTTGGCAAGTGGGTCCGGGCCCGTATCCTCAGGATCGAGCAGGACGAGAAGAAGGTCGGTCTCACGATCCGCGGCGTGTCGCAGCCCAGCGAAGAAGAGATCGCCGAGCTCGAATCGTCAGCCGCCAAGGCGATCGAAGCCGTCGAGCCCCTCGAACCCCTCGAATCGGCCGAGCCGGCGGAGTCGGATGGCGAACCCTCCTGACCTGGCCAAGGCCAAGCCCGTGCAGCCGGCGAACGATGGACTCACCAAGGCGAATCTCGTCGAAGAGGTGGCGCGAGCCGCCCAGTTGACGAAGAAGCAGGCCGAGGCGATCGTGAATCTGGTCTTCCAGACGATCATCGACTCGCTTCGCGATGGGTCCAAGATCGAACTGCGCGGTTTCGGCAGCTTCCGCATCAGGAATCGTGGCGCCCGGCTCGGCAGGAATCCGAAAACGGGGGAGCGGGTCGAGGTCCCCCCGAAAAGGATTCCGTACTTCAAGCCGGGCAAGGAGCTCAAAGAGCAGCTCAATCAGACGGAATCCTGAGCCGGAGATTCGGTGACCGAAGCCGCAAAGTCGAGTTTTCCGCTACGGGCCGTCGTCTTGTGCGCCATCGCCTGGCTCTTGCCGGCGTCCGGACATCTACTTCTCGGGAAGAGATTCCGGGCCCTGGGCTTTGCCTTCGTCCTGCTGATCGCCTTCGGGCTCGGCCTGCGGCTGGAAGGAAACCTCTACCGGCCGGTGGCCGGGCAGCCGCTTTCCTATCTCGCCACGCTCGGCGCGATGGGCGTCGGCGCCCCCTATTTCGCCGCCCGCTATGGCGCTGGTTTCGAGGGCCGTCCCGAGGCTCCGGGCTTCGAATACGGCACCGTATTCCTGCTCTCCGCCGGCCTGATGAATCTGCTGCTGGTGCTCGACGTCTGGGATATCGCCCGCGGTCGGAGGGACGAGGAGTGAGCCATCTCGTCCTGATGACCACCTACGCGGCGCTGGTCGGCGTCTTCTTCGCCCTCCTCTGGCGGCGCGGACGCAAGGAGCAAGTACGGCTCTTCCTGCAGATTTTCCTCGGCATGATGATCGGCGCCATCCTCCTCGGATGGCTGATGTACCCCTTCCCGACCGGACCTGCCGCACCGATCCCATGAGCACCGGCGACCTTCTGGTGGTCGCCGGGGAGGCTTCAGGAGATCAACACGGCGCCAGACTGCTGCGCGAGCTGAAGCGTCTGCGCCCCGGTCTGCGGGCTTTTGGCCTCGGTTCCGCACAGCTCGCAGCGGAGGGCGTCGAGCTGGTCGCCGACAGCCGCGAGATCTCGGTCGTCGGCATTTCCGAAGCGCTGGGAATCCTGCCGCGGGCCAGGGAGATCCAGGATCTGCTCGTCGCGGACTGTGAGAAGCGGCGGCCGGCGGTCGCCGTCCTGATCGACTTCCCCGAGTTCAACCTGCGCCTCGCCCGCAAACTCAAGTGGCTGGGGATTCCGGTCGTCTACTACATCAGCCCGCAGGTCTGGGCCTGGCGACGGGGGCGGGTGCGCGCCATCTCCGAGTTGGTCGACCGGATGCTCGTCCTGTTCGCTTTCGAAGTGGAATTCTATCGCCGCAACGGAGTGCCGGTAACCCACGTCGGCCATCCGCTGGTCGACGAGATCCCGCTTTTGTCCGGGGCTTGGGACGAGCGGCTCCGGTCACGCTCGCCCGGTCCCCTGCGTCTCGCCCTGATGCCGGGTTCGCGCCGCAGCGAGATCCGCTCCCTGCTGCCGCGGATGATCGCCGCGACCCATGCCCTGGGGCGTCAGCTCGAGGTCGAGCCGCTGCTCATCCAGGCACCATCGGTAAGCTCCGGGTTCCTCGCCCCCTTCCTCGCCGCTTATGAAACTGCGGCAGGCAAGGCGCTCGCCGTGGTGCCCGAGGACCGCTTCCAGGCAATCGCGGACTCGCACCTCGTGCTGTGCGCTTCGGGCACGGCGACGCTGGAGGTCGGCCTCCTCGGCACACCGATGCTGGTGCTCTATCGCCTGGGGTTCTGGAGCTATCTCCTGGCCCGCGCTTTGGTGCGCCTGCCGCATTTCAGCCTCGTCAACCTGGTGCTCCGGCGCGGCGCGGTGCCGGAGCTGTTGCAGGGAGAGACGGCGCCCGAGAACGTCGCCGCGCAAGCACTCGCGCTGCTGCAGTCGCCCGGCCGGGTGACCGCGATGCGGCGAGATCTGGCCGCACTGCGGCCGGCGCTCGGACGCTCGGGCGCGAGCCAGCGTGCCGCCCGCGAGGTGGCCGCCTACTTGCCCGAAGGCAGGCGCGGCTCCGGTGCGGGCTCCGCCACGACAGTGCCCGAAGGGCGGATCGATTGAAGCTCCTCGCCTTTCTCCTCATCTACGTTCGCAAGTACTGGAGGTGGGCGGTCCTGGCGCTCGGCGCGACGGTCCTCTATGCCGCCTCGACCGTCGTCCTGATCCAGCTCCTCGAGCCGATCTTCAGCGAGGTCCTGCAGATCGGCTCGGCCGAAATGCCGGCCGGACTCGGTGCTCTCCTGCCGGCGGCAGCGAAGCCTTCGGAGGTTGGGGCGCCGGAGGCCTCTGCGGATACCAGCCTGAAGGCTGGTGAGCCGCCCGGCGGGGGAGCTACGGCGACCCCGCCGCCGGTCGATCCCTTGAAGGAGGCGAAGAAGGCGCGTGTCTTCCTCGACCGGATTCTGCACGACGCCCTCGAGGCCCTCAAAGCCGCCTTGCACGTCACGCCTGCGCAGGTGATCTACTTCATTCCTCTCCTGTTCGTCGCCATCTTCATCCTGCGAAGCTTCAGTGATTTCCTCAACGGCTACGCCTTCCAGCATCTGGGTCTGGGGGCGACCAACGACCTGCGCAACGACCTGTATGCGCGCACGCTGGCGCAGA
>JBDTQT010000349.1:0-3520 GCA_039932055.1 Thermoanaerobaculia bacterium | reverse complement strand
AACGCGTCTCCTGCTTGGGCCGAGCACTACCGCGCCATTCGCGACCAGGATCTGGATTGGGGACAATTGCTGGACGACTCTGGTGGCGCGCTTCCTCTTGTCGTTGCTGGCGACTTCAATCAGACCCGTGACGGGTCTTTAAAGACCTACGGCACCGCTCTTGGCAGAGAAATGCTGAGCACTGCGCTCAGCAGAAACAACTTGACCTGCCTGACCACCGAAAACTTCGGTGCGCGCGAGAAACTTCAGCCGGATCCGTCCAAGGGTTGGCCCAGGAACAATATCGATCACATTTGCATTACCGAGAATGCGTTTCGGGTCGTTCAAGTTGGGGCGTGGGATCACTTTGACCTCTCGGGGCGATATCTCTCCGATCACAATGGTGTCTTCGTTGACATCGAGGCTTGAGTTATTCCGGCTCGCCTTGGGACTCGGCGTGGGATATCAGCCCGAGCCTTACCAACACCTATAGCTTCATCGAATTGAGCGGGACAAACTACCCACCTCGCCGCCCGTCAAGCCAGTCCGCGTGGCTCACGCTGTGAGCCCGCGTTCGTGCATACTCATCGCTATGCAAATTGCTGAGTCGAAACACCCTGATGTCTCATCTAAGATTGCGGCGATCCCTGTTTTCTACACCACCGCACAGGTAGCCGAGGCGCAAACCTCCTCGCCCTCCGCCAGCAAACCGCGCCTCGTCGTTCAAAGCTGGCATTCCCGGCGCCTCGCTATTGACATGCTGGTTCCGCAGCCAGTTACGGTTGACGACTTTGCCAGGGCACACGATCTCAAGTACGTCGAGGACGTGCTTGCACTGCGCCGAAACAACGGCTTTGGCAACCGCAGTGCATCGGTCGCCAAATCACTGCCGTGGACAACGGGCTCGATGCTTTCGGCCGCCCGCCATGCGCTTCAGAATTTTCGCGTAGCCTGCGCACCATGTTCCGGCTTCCATCATGCGGGCTGGGATCATGCGGCCGGCTTTTGTACCTTCAACGGGTTGATGGTCACCGCCCTGTCGCTGCTGGCAGACGGGCTGGTCCGGCGTGTCGGAATACTCGACTGCGACGAGCATTACGGCGACGGCACCGACGACATTATCGACCACGTCAATGCGCGTAGTTGGGTTCGCCATGTGACGGCCGGGCGTGGGTACACGCGCCATGCAACCAGCTTTCTCCGCAACCTACCTGAGATCGTCGATTCCTTTGCGGATTGCGACGTTCTGCTCTACCAAGCTGGCGCCGATCCTCACATCGACGACCCACTCGGCGGGTTCCTAGATGATGACCAACTCGCACAACGCGACGCGATCGTTTTTTCTGGAGCAAGTCGGATGGAACTGCCGATCGCGTGGAATCTTGCCGGCGGATACCAGGAGCCTCTGTCGAAGGTCTTGGACATTCACGACCGGACGATGGACGCGTGCGTCGCGGCGTATTGCTGAACCAGCAAGCGCCCCCCCCATCAGTCTGAGCGTGTCTTCGAATGTGCCATGGCCACGGGGCGCCTTGCAGCGAACCGTCGCAGGTGCCGCAATCCGGCGCGAGGTTGCACAGACCTACGACAGTCCAAGTTCAGATGAAAGCCGTTCGAGCTTCGGGCGGAAGGTGGAAATGAAACGATTGAGCCATTCCTTGAAGAATCGTTCGATCGAATCTTCAGTGGACGGCTTGGCGAGATCATCATAGGGCATTGTGATCGAAATGCCGTACTTGCCGTTCCTATCCGTCCATGTCATCGGCGATCCCAATTCCTTTTCGATATCTTGACGCTGCTCCCAGAGCGCGTCGTACAGCGACTTGCCAGCATCGGAGTTCGTCAGTCGAAGGTATACGCCAACCTGCTTTTTGCTCTGCGCGAAGTACGCGGACACCCATGCCAGACTGCGTGAAGGCGGCATGTAGAAATAGATGTTCTCGGTCTTGGTCGGATTCGCTTTCGGTTGCGACGTATCGTCGATCTCCATAGTCTTCAAGAACTGGGTCCAGTATTCGAGGTAGAACGCGGAACGCCTCGCCCATTCCTCGTCGACTTCGTCAAGAACCTCCTGTTCCGGACCAGTCTCGCGCAGTACCAACCCCTTTTCCACCGTCACGATCGACCGCTTGATGATGGCGGTCTTGGCAAGAACCCGCGGATGGATCAGCCGGCCAACGTTGGGATGCTCATAAACGCCGATCTCGACAAGTCCAAAGGTGAATTCGAGAGAACCATAGCGATCCAGAAAATCCGTGAGCGCATGAACGCCTTCTCGGATTCCGTCACCGACGATCAGGAGCAGAAATCGGCCAGTTCGTAGTGTTGCTGAGACTTGGTCGACGAAGTCACGCTCAATCAGCTCGGGATGGGCGCTCCGAACGATTTCTAGAATGCCCGACCCTGCTTTTCCCTTTACCTTTCCCACTTCCCGCGACAGGTCGTCAAAGTCCCACGTAGCCAGCTCCTTTGCATAATCGAGAGTTTGAGTGACGACCGTCCGCCGGGCTTCTGGATTGCGCCAAAGCTTCGTTTCCACGATCACCAGTCGTCCTTTCGGGGTCACGTAGAGAAGGTCAATAGGACCGGCCGCCGTATTGAGCTCCCGGCAGACTGGGATGCAGCCTTCGTACGCGATGTCGATTTCGTCGATCGGCAATACGCTGGGATGTTCAAACAATGTCGCTTGGAGCCATTTCTCGTCGAAGAACTCGCCGTCAATCTGTCCAAGAAGCGAAAGCTTTTTCATGACCACAGGTGTCCCTGTCGTCGGAATGACCACGGGACCGGCATGCTGAAGGTTGGACATCTGGCGCCTTTATCAAAGTACTAGGATTCAGGAAATGCGTCGGCAAGACGGATTCATTGGCGAGGACTTGGGCACTATCTAAATCACTCGCCGCTCCAACGTCGATCGCTTACGATCTACTAGGATCTTCGGGTGCAGAAAATTCAGGACATCGAACAGGAAGCCTACGCGAAGCCGATGGCCCTATAGCGCCCGGTTGAGCTTCGCTGCAGCCGATTGGTCCGCATGAACCTTCCGCCGCAACTCGACCGGGGAGAGAACCTCCACTTCTGCGCCATGCCGCAAGATGTCCAAAACGAGTTCCCGATCGTCGCGGAACGGAAGCTCGAGGACATAGCGCCCTTCGGCATCGAAGTGGCCGATTTGGTCCGGATGCCAGACTTCGGACGCTACCCAGCGAGCGCGTTCGATAGAAAAGCGCAGCTTGGCCCGCTGCGCCTCGCCGCCGCGAACGATGCCGTAGCTTTCGCGCACATAGTCGTCCAGCGACTTGAGCGAGACCTCCTTCGCCGCCGTATCGAGGACCTCGATCCGCCGGATGCCGTCGACCGAGAAACTCCGGAGGTCATTGCGCAGGTGACACCAAGTGTCCACATACCAGTTCTCGCGGTAATGCACGAGCCGCTGCGGTGAGACTTCGCGGGCGGAGTGCGCGTTGGTGCTGCGTGCGTAGTACTCGATCTTGAGGCGCCGCCGCTTGAAGAGCGCCGACCCGACCAGTGAGAAGTGCTC
>JBDTQT010000348.1:0-3550 GCA_039932055.1 Thermoanaerobaculia bacterium | reverse complement strand
CGCCGGTCAAGCACGACAACACGGCGATCTATCTGCAGGACCGCTGGCAGATCTCTGCCGCCTTCGGACTCAACCTCGGCCTGCGCTGGGATCGGCAGGAGATCTTCGACCGTTTCGGGCGCAAGGTCATCGACCTCAAGGACGACTACGCGCCGCGGCTCGGCTTCACCTGGACGCCCGGGACCGAGGGGCACTCGAAGCTCTACGGCTCCTTCGGCCAGTACTACGAGCAGATCCCGATGGACCTCGTCATCCGCTCGTTCGCCCAGGAGCGCCAGGCGCGCATCTTCAATTTCGACCCGCTGTCGACTTCGCCCGACGCTGGCGCGGAAGCCGACCTGGGTCGGGATTCGGTGATCCTCGGCGGCTACACCGAGGAGGCCGATCCGAACATCAGGAACCAGTACATCAACGAGTTCCTGCTCGGCTACGAGCGCGAAGTCCTGCCGGACGTCGCGGTCGGCGCGAAGCTCATTTACCGCGATTACGGACGGGTCATCGAGGACTTCGTCTGCTCCGACGCCTACGACTACTGCATCGGCAACCCCGGCGAGGGGATCATGAAGCGCATCTACACTTACGACGTCTCGACGACCTACCCGGCGCCCGAGGCGAAGCGTACCTACAAGGGCCTGCAGCTCGACGCCCACAAGCGCTTCTCGGACAACTGGCAAGGGCTCGTTTCGTACGTATACTCGAAGCTCGACGGTAACTACGACGGCGAGTACGCCCCGTTCACCAACGTCGGTGCCGATCCGAACATCTCGGCCGCCTACGACTACTACGACTTCTTCACCGACGGGCGCAATTTCGACCGCATCACCAACGACGGCCCGTTGTCGAACGACCGCCGACACCAGTTCAAGTTCTCGGGTTACTACGTGACTGACTTCGACCTGTCGATCGGTTTCTCGGGCTACTACCGCACCGGGACGCCACTCACCAGGTACGGCTTCTCGGATGGCTATAACCGCTACGAGTTCTTCCTCGAGAAGCGCGGCGCCGAGGGTCGCGCGCCCGATATTTACGAGGCCGACGTGCACCTCGGATATCCGCTCGAGGTCGGTCCGGTGACGCTCAACTTCATGTTCGACATCTTCAACATTCTCGACGCCCAGAGACCGATTCTCGTCGATCAGCGCTGGGGTTTCCAGGAGGCCGACAACTTCTCGCCGACGCCGGTCAATCCCGGCTATGGCAAGGCGATCCTGCGCACGCCGCCGACCACGGCGAGGATAGGGGTTCGGCTGAGCTTTTGATCGCCCGCCGCGCTCCGTCGCGCTTCAAGGGCCCCCTCGCGGGGGCCCTTTCGCTGTCTGCGCTGCTGCTCGCCGCGGCCTGCGGGCGCGGCGACGAAACGGGTTCGGCGAGCCCGGCGAGCGCAGAGCCGGCTAGCGCACGCTCGGTTTTCTTCGTCGGTCTCGACGGCGCCGACTGGCAGTTTCTCGAGCCGCTGATGGCCGCCGGCCGGATGCCCAATCTGGCACGCCTCGAGCGCCAGGGCAGCGGGGGAGTGCTGATCACGGAGCAGCCGCCGCTCTCGCCGCTTCTCTGGACGACGATGATGACCGGCCGGTCGCCGCTCGAACATCGCATCCTCGACTTCGTGCGCTTCCACCCGGCGACCGGACGGCGCGAGCCGATCACCAGCGACGAGCGGCGGGTGCCGGCGGTCTGGAACATCGCCTCGGACGCGGGGCGTGAAGTCGCCGTGCTTGGCCTCTGGGCCACTTTTCCGGCGGACGAGACAAAAGGCTTGCTGGTAAGTAACCTGTTCGTCTCGGCTCGCGGTTCCTTCGGGCACGCTCTGTCGCCGGAGAAAGAAGCTCCGTGGGCGGAGAAGCTGCGCGGGGAAGCTGCCGATAGCGTCGACCTGGCCGCGATGCGAGGGGTCATTCCCGATCTCTCGGCGGACGAGCTCGCCGCGGCCGCAGCGTCGTCGGATCCCTTTGCCGAGAAGATCCCCGGTTTGCGGCAAGTGCTGGTGCAGACCGAGATCGTGCGCCGGCTTGCCGACGCCTGGCTGACGCGGCATCCGACGCGCCTGGCCGTGGTCTACTTCGAAGGCACCGACACCATCGGCCATCTCTTCGCGCCGTTCGTGGCGCCGGCGCTCGCGGGCGTCGATTCTGGCGACGTCGCGCGGTTTGCAGGGGTGCCTGCCCGTTACTACGAGCTCATCGACGGCGTGATCGGCGAACTCGCGGATCTTGCTGCGCGCTCGGGGGCGGTGCTGATGATCGCTTCCGATCACGGCTTCCAGTGGCGCGAAGGGCGCCCTGCGGGGCTTTCGAGCGTGGCGCGGGCGACGGCGGCGAAGTGGCATCGCGACGAGGGGATCTATCTGCTCGTGGGGCCGGGAATTCCGGCGCTTCCCGGGCATCTCGGGCGGGGCGGAGTGGCGCAGGTCGCAGCTTCGCTGCTCTCTCTCGTCGACATGCCGCCGCTCGGCGGGATGGCTCCGGCACTCGCGGAAGCGGGGCCGCAGCCCGGAACCACCGCTGACGCGAAGCGATCGCCTCAACCGCGGAGGGCGCCGGTGCTTGCCGAGTCGGGGTCGGCGGAAAAGCCGGACTGGGAGCCGGCCCCGACTCGGCAAGTACCGGTGCCCGGCAACGTCTCGAGCTCGCAGAGCGCAGCGCCGGCGACGAGCGAGGAAGAGCTCCGCAAACTGCAAGCCCTGGGTTACCTCGGCTCCAGGGAAGCTGGAAATGCCGGCCCGCGCCCCCACGGCACGCGCACCGCCGGCTCATTCAGCAACGAGGCGCAGATTCTCGAGGCTCTCGGGCGAACGGCGGAGGCGCGGCGCTGCTACGAGCAGGCGCTCGAGCAGGAGCCGGGCGATGTGGCGGCGAAGTGGAACCTGTCGAATCTCCTTTTCGAGGCTGATCGCGAGGCCGTGCGGTCGGATCGTCTGTTGGTCGAGGCGATCCTCGGCGGACTGACGGCCGGCGACGAGCTCGTTGTCGCACGCGCCGCCGCCTGGCGGGAGCGCGGGCGGCTCGACCGGGCGCTGTCGCTGCTCGATGCCGCGGTCGCCGGGGTGCCCGCGAGTGTCCCGCTGCGGCTGTTTCGCGGTCGGACCCGAATCGAGCAGGGGGACTGCCGCGGTGCCGCCGCCGATTTCGCCGAGGCGGTGCGGCGCGACGAGGGGCGAGCGGGCTCGTGGGCGGCGTTCGCCACGGCCCAGCTCTGTCTGGGCGATCGGCGCGCGGCCCGGCGGTCGTTCACGCGCGCCGTGGAGCTCGCACCGGAGCGCGAGGAGCTGCGGCGGGCGCTCGCGAGTCTCGAGGAGCCGCTCCCCCGGCGTTGACTCAGGGGCCAGCCGTTCCATACAATGCACCGGCTCGGTCGAGGGAGGTTAGCTCAGCGGTAGAGCACCTGCCTTACACGCAGGGTGTCGTGGGTTCGAGCCCCTCACCTCCCACCATTTGAGGGAGGCCGCCGAGCCGCAGGGATCATCTAGAAGGGATCATCGCGGGGTCGTAGTTCAGCTGGTTAGAACGCCTGCCTGTCACGCAGGAGGTCGCGGGTTCGAGTCCCGTCGGCC
>JBDTQT010000347.1:0-3553 GCA_039932055.1 Thermoanaerobaculia bacterium | reverse complement strand
AGTTGCACTTCGACCTCGTCGCCGACCGTGAGCCGGGTGCTCGCGATGATCGGCACCAGCGTCACTTCGCTGCCGGTCTTCACGCGCTTGAAGTAGTGCCTTTCGACGCCGAAGAGATCGCTGCGCGACTCGGCAGGAAGTTCTTCGGTCGAGAAGTGCCAGGTGGCCGAGGCGAACATCAGGCCCGGAGTCGCCTTCTCGATGGTGACCGTGGCGTCCTCTGGACGCTTCTGAGCGTCCAGCTTCGCGCCGGGGACGACGACCTGATTCTTCTTGCCGGTGAACCGGTCGGGCTCGAAGACGAAGGTCGTCGTCTGATTCCCGACCTGGACCGTCGCAGCTTCACGCACCGCCAGCGTGTTCGTCGCCTTGAGGTAGGCGGCGAGCGAGTAGAGCACCTCGGCAGTCGCCCGGGTCGACTTCCAATGATTGAGCTTCTTGTTGAGGAAGAGCCATTGCACGAGGCCGCCGCGGCGGGGATCGGCGGGCGTCACTTCCATCAGCGTGCGCAGCGCCCAGGCGTGGGTTTCGATGCGGTCGTTGTACCAGAGCCAGGAGCGATCTTCGGGCTGCCAGAAGGTCCCCTCGTCGCGCGTCGTCTTCGCCGAATCCATGACGCTCGCCAGCACCAACTGCGCGTCTTTGTGGCGCTTCATGCGCTCGAGCGTCGAGGCCAGCTGGAGCTTGAGCAGCGGCTGGTGGTCGCGCCAGTGCTTGAACGAGAACTCCAGGATCGTCTCGCGGTCGGCCTCGGTAAGGAAGTCACCGGTCCACGAGCTGTCAGGATAGGACGAGGCGACGTAGTTGAGGTAGGTGAGCAGCTCCCAGCAGCAGTCGTCCTGAATCGCCCGCGGCAGCCAGTCCTCTTTCGCCTCCCGCGCGAGATACCGCCAGCCGCTCTGCACCATCTCCCGCGGCACCGGGACCGCGAACTCCGCGGCACGCGCCAGACCGCCCATGAGATAGAGCGTCATGTAGGGCGAAGCCGGTCCGCCGGCGAACCAGGGGAAGCCGCCGTTCGGCAGCTGCGCCTGCGCGAGCTTGAGGAGCGCGCTGTCCCGTTGCGCGAGCGCGACCGCCGGAGCGAGCACCCGCAGGGACGACTCTCCCGATCGGTCATCGCCGCGAGCCGCGCGCAACCAGGGCGTCTCTTCGAGGGCCATCTTGAGGTTGGGATCGGAGGCATCGAAACGCTCGAGTGGCGTCTCGCGCGCAGCCATCTCTTTTGCCGCCCGGGCGACCGCCGGATACTGCACGAAGAGGCTCGACAACATGCCGCTCGAGACGAACCGGTTGAGCGTCTGCTCGGTGCACTCGTAGGGATACTCAAGGAGGTAGGGCAACGCGTCGAGCATGGAGTAGAAGAGCTGGCCGTCGACGGTGACCACCATCTGTTCGTCGATGCGCGTCGCATCCGGCCGCTTCATGTCGTCGAAGGTCATCTCGCGGCGCTCCGCGCCCTTGAGGGTGACGAAGCGCGACTGCGCGAGGTGGATCCGCGACGGCAGCAGCGGCAGCGGCCGCAGCTCGCCGTCCGAGAGATTGCCTGCTCTCGCCACGACCTTGAAGGCGGTCGGGCCGACCCGGCGCGGCGCGGTGAGCGGGAAGGTGAGATCGACTCCCTTGCCGGGCTCGACGCGGAACGGCTGTTTCGCCGTCGCCGCGGTGAGGCCGAACTCCTCGAGCAGTGAGAGGTTGGTCTCGGGATCGAAGATCTCGAGCGTCGCCTCACCGGCGAGCGGCGTTTCGCCGGCGTCGTTGACGACCACCTTGAGCTGGGCGACGTCCCCCTCGCGCAGGAAGCGCGGCAGGTAGGGACGGACCATCAGCTCCTTCACCGACTCGGCGTTCTTCTCGACGTAACCGGAGGCAAGGGTCTGCGAGAGCGCTGCTACCCAGACCCGCCAGGAGGTGACCGAGTCGGGAACGGTGAACTCGATCGTCGCTGAGCCGTCGGCGCCGGTCAGCAGCTGCGGCTGCCAGAAAGCGGTCTCTGCGAAGTTCGAGCGCAGGGCGACCGGCGGGGGAGGCGCTCCTCCCGCGACGCCACCTGCGACACCACTGACGTCGACACCGTCGACCACGAAGCCGGCGGCGTCCTGCTGCCGCTCCTCCATCCCCTGCGGCGCCGGTGCTGCCGCCGGCACCGGCACCGCGCCGTCGGCCATCATCGCCATCGCGACGACGCCGCCCTTCTGCATCCGGCGCATCGGCCCGCCGAAACCGGAGCCGGGCCCGCCAATGCCCCACGGCGAGATCTCGACGAAGGCGTCGCCGGTGAGCGCCTCGACGACGAACGGCTGCACCCACGATTCGTCGCGGTACCACAGCGGCCCGGTGGCCCCGAGATTGGTCGCCAGCGGCGGGAACCAGGCTCCGGTCGGGAAGAGACCGAGCGGGCGCGGCGCCGCGAACGGCGCGAAGAGATCGAGGCTGCGATCGTGCATCGACGCCAGGAGCTCCGCCGCGCCCGCTTCCACCGGACGGCCCCTGGCGTCCCTGACGGTGACGCGGAAGGTCTCGCTCGACCCGGGCACCAGCCGGTCGCGGAAGGTCGAAAACTCGACGGTGAGCTCCTTGTTGCTCCACGGCACGTCGAGCGTCGCCCCCTCGGTGACGAGTTGGTGGTCGGCGACCAGAGTCAGGCGCGCGGCGAGCCCGCCGCGGTCCGCCTCGCCGATCGGCACCTCGATCCACTGCGACCCGGAGAGGAGCACGGTGCGGCGCCAGAGGCGCTCCTCGCCACGCAGCAGCTCGAGCTCGGCCGGGGCGCCCGCGAGCCCGGAGTGGAACCAGAGCTGCACGGCGGCCCCGGGCTCGGCGCGCGCGCGGTCGAAGGCGATGTCGACCGGCAAGGCGAGCGTCGTCTCCCTGCCGGCGACGACGAAGTCGCGCTGGGTGCGGGCGGTCTCCCCGAAGCTGTCTCGTGTCTCGTAGCGCAGGCGGTAGGCGCCGCCGGCGAGTGCGGCGAGCGCGATCGTGCCGCGTCCCGACGCCGCGTGCTGCACGACGCCGATCGCCACCTCCTTGCCGTCGGCGAAGTAGGCGAGCGCCTGCTCGGCCGGCGCCGCTCCCGTCCAACGCGGCCGCAGCCGGTCGCCCGGCGTCGCGAAGCGATCGGCCGGTTCCGCCGGAGCGTCGGCCGGGCGCAGCGGCAGGTCCGCCGGCAGCTGCGCCGCGGCCGGCTGCTGGAGGCGCAGCAGCCGCCAGGTGCCCTCTCCTGCCCTTGGCTCGCCGTTCAGATCCTGGCGGCGGACGGCGATCGCGAACGGCTTGCCAGCAACGACGAGGTCGACCGGCTTCTCGGCGAGCGCTTCGACCGCCGCCCAGCCGAGGCGCACGGAGCGTTCGCCGGTGCGCGTCTCGCCGCCATCGTCAGTGACGTCGGCCTCGAGATGGTAGATGTAGGTGAAGCCCTTCGCCTTGTCGCCCTCGTCGGCCGTGGGGGTGAAGGCGACGCGGAACTTGCCGTCGGCGGCGAGCGCTGTCGTGCCGCTGGCGATCGGCTGCGCCTCGGTCGAACCGCCGGCGAAGCCCCACCAGCGCCACCACC
>JBDTQT010000346.1:0-3568 GCA_039932055.1 Thermoanaerobaculia bacterium | reverse complement strand
ACCGCTACGAGGCGGAGAAGTTCCGCGAGGCCGGCCTCACGCCGGTCGCCTCGGAAACCGTCGCCGCGCCGCGGGTTCTCGAGTGCCCGGTACAGATGGAGGGGTTCGTCCACGACCACCGTCCGTTCGGCAAGAACGTCTCCGCTGTCGCCTTCGAGATCCACATCACCCGGCTGCATGTCGATGAATCGCTGCTCGTCGCAGGCAGCGCGGAGGGCGAGAAGCCGCGCATCGACCCGGAGCGCTGGCAACCCTTGTTGATGAGCTTCTGCCGCTTCTTCGGGATGGGCGGAGAAGTCCATCCCTCGCGTCTCGCGGAGTCGGACTTCATGAAGATCGTTGCACGCGGCACGGCTGCGGCTCCTTCCGCTGCGCTCACGGAGCGATCCGGCGCTGCGGCGGGGTGATAAAGTTCCCTTTCCCGGCGCGCGGCGGTCGCACCCGGGCTCACTCCGTAACCCAAGGATTCCCATCATGCTCCGAGCCGGCATTGTCGGCCTGCCGAACGTCGGCAAGTCGACGCTGTTCAACGCCCTCACCCGCACTCGCAAGGCCGAGTCGGCGAACTATCCGTTCTGCACCATCGAGCCCAACGTCGGCATCGTCACGGTGCCCGACGACCGTCTGCAGCCGATCGCGACCGTCGCCGGCACGCCCACCCTCGTGCCGGCCGCCATCGAGCTGGTCGACATCGCCGGGCTGGTGAAGGGCGCGGCTTCCGGCGAGGGGCTGGGCAACAAGTTCCTCGCTCACATCCGCCAGGTCGATGCGATCGTCCAGGTGGTGCGCTGCTTCGAGGACACGAACATCGTCCACGTCGAGGACCACCTCCATCCGATCGCCGACATCGAGACGATCCAGACCGAGCTGATGCTCGCCGACCTCGAGTCGCTCGCCCGCCAGAAGGAGCGCCTCGAGCGCGTCGCCAAGGGGGGCGACAAGACGGCCAAGGCGCAGATCGAGATCGCGACCCGGCTCCTCGCCCATCTTGAAGCCGGCAAGCCCGCGCTCACCCTGGAGATGACCGACGATGAGCGCGCGGTGGCGCAGCCGTTCTTCCTCCTGTCGATGAAGCCGACGATCTACGCCTGCAACGTCGCCGAGGACGATCTGGCGACCGCGGACTCGAACCCGCTGGTCGCCGAGGTCCGCAGCTGGGTGGCGACGCATCACGGCGCCGAGGCGGTCACAGTCTCGGCCCAGATCGAGTCCGAGCTCGCCGAGCTCCCCGAAGCGGAGGCGCTTGAGTACCTCGCCTCGCACGGCGTGGCCGAGTCCGGTGTCGGGACGCTGATCCGCTCGATCTACCACCTGCTCGGCCTGCGCACCTACTTCACCGCCGGCGAGAAGGAAGCCCGCGCCTGGACGATCCACGCCGGCGACACCGCGCCCGAAGCGGCAGCGGTCATTCACTCCGACCTCGCCCGCGGCTTCATCAAGGCCGAAACGATCCGCTGGGACGAGTTCGTCCGCGTCGGCGGCTGGGCCCGCGCCCGCGACGGTGGCAACGTCCGCCAGGAAGGCAAGGAGTACCTCGTCGCCGACGGCGACGTGATCCTCTTCAAGTTCAACGTCTGAATCGCGCCGACGGGCGGAACGGCGCCGCTTTCGGCACCCTCTACTCTTTCGATGTCACCAAGACTGTCAAGTAATAGTTGACACCTCGTCGCGCGCCGCACTACACTTTGCGAGCCGTGATCTGCAGCTTCTCGCACAAAGGATTGCAGGAGCTCTTCGATTCGGGCAAGAGCCGGAGGGTTCGTCCGGATCAGGTCGGCCGGATCCTGCGGAGGCTCGACGCGCTGGACCGCGCCACCGAGCCCGGCGACCTCGACCTTCCCGGCTTCGGTTTCCATGTCCTGAGAGGCCTGCCGAAGCGATGGAGCGTAATGGTGAACGGACCCTGGCGGATCACCTTCGAGTGGATCGACGGCGAACCCTGGAAGGTCGACCTGGAGCAATACCACTAGGAGCGAAGCGATGAAGATCAAGAGCACTCACGCCCGTAGACGACCGACGCATCCGGGAGCGATCCTGCGCGAAGACGTCCTGCCGGACCTGCAGATGAGCGTGACGGAAGTCGCCGGCCGCTTGGGCGTCTCGCGCCAGACGCTGCACAAGATCCTCGCCGAGCAGTCGCCGGTCACTGCCGCGATGGCGCTGCGCCTCGGCAAGTTCTGCGGCAACGGCCCGGACCTGTGGCTGCGCTTGCAGCAGCAGGTCGACCTCTGGGACGCGGAGCGCACCCTGGCCGCCGAGCTCGCGAAGATCGCGCTCGCGAAGGCGAGCTGACGGCGCTCGGAGGTCCGTCCTCCGAATCCGCCCGTGGCAGGGCACTCCCACACCGAGAGCGGCGGCCTGCGCCCGGCTGGATCGCTATATCCGTCATGGACAGGCTAGGTGGATGACCTCTCCGGTGGCCGATCGCGAGCAAGCCGTCCTCCGGCTTTCAGAGTGCGCGGCAGAGATTCGCGCTCTGGGTGTTATGCACGCTACTTCGCGCTCGCCGAGCTCCTCGAGGCGCAACTCGGGCGGCGCGTGGAACTCGTCACCATCGAAGAGCTCTCCCCCTTCATCGGCCCGAGGATTCTGGCGGAGGCCCAGGATGTCCTTCGAGCCGCGTGAGTACCTGCGCCACATTCTGCTCGAGGCCGACTACCTTGTCGGCCGCAGACACCGAACGGTCCCGGCAGGGTTGCCGCCGGTGTCGCCGTCGGAGAAGGCTGCGAGCGGGCTACGTCCCCGTGAGACCTGACCAGACGGGCGTGAAACCGTCCACACCCGGGAAGAGCGGACCGCACTAAGGTTGTCGCGATGTGGGGACGATCCGCGCTCTACCTGCTCATGGTGGCCACGGTGGCCGCGGCGCTGTCCGCTGGGGCTCGTGCGGCCGGCGCGACCGACTTCTATGTCGATCCGGTTCTCGGCAGCGCCGCCGGCAACGGCAGCGCGGCGAATCCGTGGCGCACCATCCAGGAGGTGATCGAGGACGGTCTCATCGAAACGCGCATCTGGGCTTCGCTCCCGTATCAGCCGGGACTCGCCTTCGTCACCGTGCATCCAGGCGCGCCGGTGAAGGCCGGCGACACGCTCTGGCTGCGCACCGGCGACCACGGGGCGATCTTCCTGCAGGGCGCCTACAACGCCGCACCGATCACCATCGCCGCGGTGCCGGGCCAGGTGCCGCGCGTCACGCGGGTGACCTTGAGTGCGGTGCAGAACTGGCTCCTCCGCGGCCTCGACGTCAGCCCGTCGCACGCCGCGCCGCCACTCGCGCCGGGGACGATGATCGATGTCGACAACCACGACTGGTACGGCCCATCGTGGGATATCCGGGTGGAGGATTGCGATCTCTACAGCGTCGCCGACGCTTCCGGCTGGACGGCGGCGCAGTGGGTGAACGACTCCTCGAGCGGCATCGGCGTCGGCGGCGATCGCGTCGCGATCGTTGGCAACCGGCTGCGAAACGTCCGCTTCGGCATTTCGGTCGACGGCGCCGACGCCCTCATTTCGCACAACACGATCGACGGCTTCTCGGCCGACGGCCTGCGGGGCCTGGGTGACGGCG
>JBDTQT010000345.1:0-3583 GCA_039932055.1 Thermoanaerobaculia bacterium | reverse complement strand
ACCCAAGACTCTGGAGGTTGAAGCACATGCTCAAGATTCGGCTCCGCCGGATGGGCGCGACGAACAAGGCCTTCTACCGGCTGATCGTTTCCGACTCGCGCAAGGCCACATCGTCAGCCGCCCTCGAAGAGGTCGGTACCTACGATCCGCGTCAGGATCCGCCGCGGATCCTGATCGATCGCCCGCGCATCGATTACTGGCTCGGCCAGGGCGCGCTGCTCTCCGACTCCGTCAAGCAGCTCGTCGCCCGCTCCGCCAGCTGAAGTGCCCGTGGACGCGACTGCTGCCGCCGACCTGCTCGCCGTCGTCCGCTTGCTGGTGGACGACCCGAAGGAAGCACGGGTCGACGCGGTCGCCCAGGGCCCGGACCAGCTCCTCGAAATCCGCGTGCAGAGCGACGACCGTGGCAAGATCATCGGACGGCGCGGTCGGACCATCGAGGC
Source organism: Thermoanaerobaculia bacterium (assembly GCA_039932055.1). GTDB lineage: Bacteria > Acidobacteriota > Thermoanaerobaculia > Multivoradales > JAGPDF01 > JAGPDF01. The sequence continues at coordinate 3,140 of JBDTQT010000345.1, read as the reverse complement.
ACTGCGGGTGCTGACCGATATCCGCGGCGAGCGGGAAGGGCAGTCGTATGAGGTCGAAGTTCTCGACGACTGAGGGTCCCTCCGGAAGTCTTCCGGAGGCGGTCCTCGTCGGCACGATCCTGCGTCCCCACGGCATCAAGGGTGAGGTCACGGTCGCTCTCTGGAGCGACTACGACCGGCGTTTCGCGCCCGGCGTCGAGCTCCAGGCGACCGCGCCGGCGGCGCCGTCCAGGTCTCCAGCCAAAGTTGCAGCGCCAGTGGCTCCGGGCCGTCCCGCTGCGGCCCTGCGCGAACGCCTGCTGCGCGTCGAGCGCGCAATGCCGCACAAGGGCGGCTTGCGGGTCGCCTTCGCCGGCATAGCCGACCGCGAGGCCGCCGAGAGCCTGCGTGGCCTCGAGCTCTGGGTGCCGCTCGCGGAAGTTCCCGAGCCGCCTCCCGGCACTTTCTACGTATTCGAGCTCATCGGCTGCCGCTGCTTCGACGAGCGCGATGGTGACATCGGCACGGTCGTCGACATCCAGGAGGACGGCGGCGGGACGCTGCTCGAAGTGGAGAAGGACGGCCGGCGAGTGGCGCTGCCTTTCGTCGAGGCCTTCCTGGTCCAGGTCGACCGCGCGGCCCGGCGCATCGACCTCCGCCTGCCGGAAGGACTGTTGCCGACGTGCGCATACAGGTCCTGACCATCTTTCCCGAGATCTTCGGGCCTTTTCTCGAGACCGCGCTTCTGGGGCGCGCCCGCGAGCGCGGACTTCTCTGCGTCGAGGTGCGCGACCTCCGGGACTGGAGCGCCGACCGCCACCGCTCGGTCGACGACGAGCCGTTCGGCGGCGGCGGCGGCATGGTGATGACCGCGCCGCCATGGCTCGCCGCGGTGCGGGCATTGTCGGCGAGCGCCACTCCGTGGCGCGTGCTGCTCTCGCCCCAGGGCCGCCGACTGGACGAGGCCGCGGTCCGCGAGCTCGCCGGGAAGGAGGACCTTCTGCTGCTCTGCGGACGCTACGAGGGTATCGACGAGCGCGTGCGCCGGACAGTGGTGGACGAAGAGATCTCGGTGGGTGATTTCGTCGTCTCCGGGGGCGAGGTGCCGGCGATGCTCCTCGTCGAAGCGGTCTCGCGCCAGGTCCCCGGGGTCGTGCAGCGGACCGATTCGGTCGAAAGGGACAGTTTCCGGGCAGGGCTGCTCGATTTTCCGCACTACACTCGGCCCGCCGAGGTCGAGGGGATGGCGGTCCCGCCCGTCTTGCTCTCAGGGGACCATGCCGCCATCGAACGCTGGCGGGAGCTCGAAGCGCTGCGTGCAACCTTGGAAAAGCGGCCCGATCTGCTGGCGGTCGCCCCCCTTTCTCCGGCCCAGAGCCGGGAGCTCGAGCGCCTCCGGAGCGCCAAGCCGTCTGCCGAGTTGCCCTAAAGCTGGAAAACTTAGATAATTGCCGACTCGGAAGCCATCTGGACGGTCTCCGGCGGGACAGCGAATGGGAAGAGGAATCGTATGCACGCATTGATGGAAGTCGAGCGCACTTACCTGCGCCAGGATGTTCCGGAGTTTCGCGCTGGCGACACCGTGCGCGTGCAGGTCCGGGTGAAAGAGGGCGACAAGGAGCGGTTGCAGGCGTTTCAGGGAGTCGTCATCGCCCGCAAGGGCAGCGGCACCCGCGAGATGTTCACGGTGCGCAAGATCTCCGGCGCCACCGGCGTGGAGCGCATCTTCCCCCTGCATGCGCCGGTTGTGGACCGCATCGAGGTTTTGCGCCGCGGCAAAGTTCGGCGTTCGAAGCTGTTTTATCTGCGCGAGTTGCGCGGCAAGGCTGCACGAATCGAAGAGCGTCGCGACGAGGCACCGGCTCCGGCGCGCGGCTGATCCAAGAGCCCGCGGCGCTCGAGTGCGCGGGCCGGTTGGCGGGATATTCGGAGTGACGACGACGCTCGAACTCTGCTGCGAAGTCTACCGGCTCGATCTGATGAGGGGGCTCGAAGTACGCCTTCAGCAGTTCGGGTTCGCGAGGGTCGCAGGTGTCGACGAAGCCGGACGGGGTTGCCTCGCCGGTCCGGTCGTCGCGGCCGCCGTGATCCCCGATCCGGACCGGCCGATTCCCGGCGCCGACGACTCCAAGCGGCTGAGCTCCGAGACGCGCACGCGGCTCGCGGCCGTCATCCGGGAGACTGCCCTCGCCTTCGCCGTGGTGGCGGTCCCGGCCGAAGTCATCGATCGCATCAACATTCTCGCCGCGACTCGCCTGGCGATGCGCCAGGCCGTCGGCCTGCTCGCCGTGCCTGCGGACGCCGTAGTCGTCGACGCCGTCACCCTGCAGGACGTCGAGACCGTTGGTCCGTCTGCATCCAGTCCCCCCTGTCTAGCGCTCGTCAAGGCGGATGCCTGGAGCTACGCCGTCGCCTGCGCTTCGATCGTCGCCAAGGCCGAGCGCGACCGAATGCTGGTCGAGCTCGACCTCGAGTACCCGGTCTACGGCTTCGCCAGGCACAAGGGCTACGGCGCTCCCGACCACCTCGCGGCGCTGGCGAAGTACGGTCCGAGTCCGCAGCACCGCTTGACCTTCCGCTCCGTTCTTCCCCGGCTCGCCGAAAGGGCCGCCTGATGGCGATCGACCGGACGCAGGTCATAGCCTCGGCCGAGAAGCTCGTCTCGCGCGGCAAGATCGAAGCTGCCATCAAGGAGTACAGGAAACTCCTCGCCGAGAACCCGAACGACGCCTCGACGCTCAACCGGCTCGGCGACCTCTATGCGCGCATCGACCGCATCGACGAGGCGGTCAAGCTCTTCTCGCAGATCGCCGACCGCTATACGGACGACGGCTTCTTCGTCAAGGCGATCGCGATCTACAAGAAGATCATCAAGCTCGATCCTACGCGGCTCGCGGTCTATGAGCGGCTGGCCGAGCTGTACCACAAGCAAGGTCTGATCCCGGAGGCGCGCACGCAGTACCAGGTGCTCGTCGACTATTACCAGAAGCACAACAACTCGGCCTCGGCGATCGGTGTGCTGCAGAAGATGGCGATTCTGACCCCCGACGATCCGGCGCCGCACGTCAAACTCGCCGAGCTCTTCCACAGCCAGCAGCTGACCGACAAGGCGCTGGCCGAATACCGCCTGATCGCCGACCTGATGCTGCGTCACAACAAGG
>JBDTQT010000344.1:0-3597 GCA_039932055.1 Thermoanaerobaculia bacterium | reverse complement strand
AGCGGATCGAGCAGGAAGGCGATGTCGATCTTCAGCGCGCCGGCGGTCCAGGGATAAAGCAGTTGCTCGAAAGGCGCGTACCCGGGGCGAACGAGGAATTCCGCCAGACAGCCGAGCGCGACGAGCAGCGACAGGCCGGGCGCGCCGACCCCGATCGCTGTGGCCAGCGACTTGTGACGGTTCCTTACCAGGAGCCCGTTGACGGCGGCTCCGAGGAACGGCAGCGCCGGAATCAGCCAGAGATAGTCGAGGGCTCTCATCGTCTCACCATCGGAGTCGATTCAGACGATTGACGTCGATCGTATGTCGCAAGCGGTAGATGCTGATGAAGAGCCCCAGTCCCACGGCGGCTTCGGCCGCGGCCACAGCCAGCGCGAAGAAGACGAACATCTGACCGGCGCTGTCGCCGTGAATGCGCGAGTAGGCGACGAGCGTCAGGTTAGCGGCGTTCAACATGAGCTCGATCGAGAGGAAGATCGCGATGCCGCTGCGCCGGGTGAGCGCGCCGAAGGCGCCGATGCAGAACAGCACCGCCGCGAGAACCAGGTACCAGGCGATCGGGACCGTCATCGCGGCTCTCCCTGCTTTGCCGATTCGGTCCCGTCGGCGGCGTCCGCCAGATCTCCCGTACCCGCCTTCTGCGCGACCCAACTCGCGGCGACGACTGCGACCAGCAGCAGCAGGCCGATCATCTCGAAGGGCAGGAGGTAGGTGCCGAACAGGTCGCGCGCGACCGCGGTCAGAGACACCGAGTCCGGCGTGAGGGGTTTCAGTTCGGTCTCGGAGTAGGCGCTCCAGAAAAGCCTCACCAGCGCTCCGGCGAAGACCAGCGCGCAGATTCCTGCGCCGATGAGCATCCCGCCGATCCGCGTCGTCGTCGCGCGCTCGCGCTGCACGTTGAGCAGCATGATGACGAAAAGGAAGAGGACGAGGATTGCTCCGGTGTAAAGGAGGATCTGGAGCGCCGCGAGGAAGGGCGAGCCGAGGAGAATGAAGAGCCCGGCCGTGGCGACGAGTGTAACCACGAGGCTCATGGTGGAGAAAACCGGATTGCGGTGCAGCACCACGACGATCGCCGATACGATCGCCAGGCAGGCCAAAAGAGCGAAGACGGTCAGCAGCATCGTCAGATCTTTCCGGCGACGGCGAGCGCGGCCACGACGACGAAGTTGAGCAGGGCGAGAGGGAGGAGGACCTTCCATCCGAGCCGCATGAGTTGATCGTAGCGAAAACGCGGGAAGGTCCAGCGCACCCAAATGAAACAAAAGAGGGCGAAATAGGTCTTCAGCCCCAGCACCGAGAAGCCGAAGAGCGCCGTTCCGAGTCCGGGGCCGAGCAGCGGCCCAACGAACGGAAGACCGGCGATCCATGCGCCGGCGGCGGCGGCGTCGACACCGGGCAGCGACCAACCGCCGAAGAACAGCGTCGATCCGAGAGCCGAGAGGATGGCCATCGACTGGTATTCGCCCATGTAGAAGAGCGCCATGCGCAGGCCGCCGTACTCGGTGTGATACCCGGCGACCAGCTCCGACTCCGCTTCCGGCAGGTCAAACGGCGTCCGGTTGGTCTCCGCGAACGCGGCAACGAGGAAGACCAGGAAGCCAAGCGGCTGGGTAAAGACGTTCCAGGCCGGCAGAAATCCGAGAACGGTACCCGCGATCTGGTGGTCCACGACCCGCGACAGGTTGAGCGAACCCGCCGGGATGAGCGCCGCGAGGACCGCGACCGTCAGCGCCAGTTCGTAGCTCACCATCTGGGCGGAAGCCCGGATGCCACCCATCATCGACCACTTGTTGTTCGAGCTGTAGCCGGCCAGGACCAGACCGTACACCCCGAGGCTGGCGAGCGCCAGAAACATCAGCATCCCGGCGTCGGTGTCGATCACCACCAGCGGGAAGGTGTGCCCGGCGACGGTGACCTCGGGTCCGAACGGAATGACCAGATAGGTCAAGAGGGAGGCGACGAAGCCGATCGTCGGGGCGAGGATGAAGAGGACCTTGTCGGCGCCGGCGGGATTCAGATCCTCCTTGAAAATGAACTTGAGCACGTCGGCAACCGCCTGGAAGAGGCCGAGGGGACCCAGGCGATTCGGTCCCAGGCGATCCTGCATGAAGGCCGGCGCCCGGCGTTCCAGCCAGAGCAGGACGGGCGTGACGCTGATCAGTGCGACGAGCCACAGGCCGGTCATGGCGAGGGCAGCGATGACAGCCGGGGTGAAGATCACGGAGGTCACGCTCCTGCCCCGGCCGGCGCTGCTTCGGGCACCCTGGAGAGCCGGGTGCCCTCGGCGGCGATCTCGTTGTAGCGCAGGCCGCCGAAGGCCGGAATCTCCTCAGCCATCAGGTCGAAGACCGTCGCCGGGGTGACCGTCGACCACTTCGTGTCGAAGCGTGAAAGAAGATCGGCGAGCGCTTCGACGCCCGGGCGCACCTGCGGCGGCGCCGGGAAGGCGCGCTCGAATCGCTGGACCCGCCAGTCGACATTGACGAAGGTCCCGGCGCGCTCGGCGTGCGTGGCGACCGGCAGGACGACATCGGCGACCCGGGCGAGGGGTGAATCGGCCCAGCCCATGACCGCAAGGAACTTGGCCTCACGCAGACGCTCGACCACTTTCGGGTCGTGCGCGGCGCGGCCGAAGTCGCTGTCGGCGACGAAGATCGCCCCGCACCTGGCGGCGGCGCCCTCGAGCAGAAGATCTTCGCTGCTCACCGCGCCGGCGGCCGGCAGGAGGCCGGCCAGTTCGGCGCCGCGGCGGTTCGGCGCCGCGTCATGGCCGGTGAGCCCACCCTGCAGGTTCGGAATCTGTCGCGCCGGACCGCTGTCCACCCAGATCGAGCGATGCGGCGAGTCGACGAACGCGGCAAGCTTGGCGAGCAGGAAGGCCTCTTCCGTGGAAAGGAATCCCGAGCCGAGAAACGCGATGAGACCCTCGCTGCGGCGGGAGCGCAGGTTGTGCGCCACGTGGTCGAGCGCCTCTTTCCAGCCGGTGGCTGCGAGCGCGCCGTTGCGCCGGATCTGCGGGAAGCCGAGCCGGGGGAGATCGCGGTAGCGCTCGTGCGTGGCTCTACCGTAGTCGCACATCCAGAAGTCGTTGACTTCCGGATTCTGGCGCGGCTTGTAGCGTTTGATCGACCCTTGCTTGTGCTCGAGGGTGATGTTGCAGCCGACATCGCAGCCGGTGCAGATCGACGGGTTCTTGTCGAGATACCAGACCCGCTCGGCGAAGCGGAAACGCGTCGAGGTGAGCGCGCCGACCGGGCAGATGTCGACGACGCAGGTCGAGAGCGGATTGTCCAGGGGCTTGCCGGGGAAGATTCCGATCTCGGCGTGCGAGCCGCGCTCGAAGAAGCCGAGCTCGCTGGTCTTGGCGATCTCCTCGGTGAACCGCACGCACCGAGTGCACTGGATGCAACGGTTCATGTTCAGCATCACCGTCGGCCCGAGCGGGATGCGCTCCTTTTCTGGATAGGTGCGCTTCTCCTCGAAGCGGAAGCGTGAGAACGCCTGGCCGTGCTTGTAGGAGTAGTCCTGCAGACCGCACTCGCCGGCCTGGTCGCAGATGGGGCAGTCGAGCGGGTGATTGATGAGCAGGAACTC
>JBDTQT010000343.1:0-3598 GCA_039932055.1 Thermoanaerobaculia bacterium | reverse complement strand
GCCTCCTAAGAAACTGCTCCATCGACGAGCTCGCCAGTCGACAGGTCGATGAGCCCTAATCCGAGGTGGGTGGCCCGTTGCCGTAAGCGGCGGACGACGCGGGTTCGGTGCTGGGCATCGTAGGCGTCCGCGCCCGGGTCCGCGTAGACGAGGTGGTCCTTCAGCGTGTGGTAGACCAGGATCGCCAGCTTCCGAGCGGTCGCGGTGACGGCCTTCGGCGCGCCGAGGCGAAAGGCGACGCGCCGATAGAACGCGCCGAGCGCGGTCTGCGTCCGCCCGAGGGTCGTCGCGGCGAGGCGCAAGATCGCCGCTGCGCGATTGGCCGACCGAGGCGTCCGGCTGCTGAGGAGGCGGCCGCCGGAGATCTTGTTCTGGGGCGCGAGCGTGAGCCACGAGGTGAAGTGTTTGTCGGTGGGCCACCGGCTCATGTCGGTGCCAATCTCGGAGAGCAGGCGTAACGCGTTGTAGGGCCCGAGCCCATCGATCTGCGAGAGGTCGACGCCCGTAAGCTGGTGGAGCGGCGTCCGGAGATCGAAGCGCGGTTGGTTCTCGTGTGGGGTGTGTCGCCGGCGGGCGGGGGGCAGCGGCGTCGGCGGCGGGGCCACGGTGGCGGTCAGGTGCGCCAGGTGTGCCTCAATCGCGGTGTCGCACGCGGCGAGCTGCTGGTGATACCCGTCGAAGAGTTCGAGATTCTGTTGCAGGACGAAGACGTGTTCGGGGCGGTAGTGGCCGGTCAGCGCGGCGACCAGCTCGGCGGTCGTGGCGCGGCAGCGGGGATCGCGATGCTGGGCAAGCTGGTGCGGATCGCGGCGGCCGGCCACGATGTCCCGCAGGATGCGCAGCCCCGTCACGCCCGTGATGTCGCTGACCACCAACGGGAGTTGGACGTTCATCTGAATCAAGGCCTTCTGCATCCGCTGCACGAGGGCGGCCGTGCTCTCGATCAGGGTCGCGCGGTGGCGGAGATAGCCGCGCAACGCGACGAGGCCATCCGCGGGACGGAAGCTCCCGCGCAGCAACCCGAGGATGTGCAGGTCGCGGAGCCATTCGCAGTCGGAGACATCGCTCTTGCGGCCGGGGAGATTCTTCACATGCCGCGCGTTGACGAGGATGACGGTGAAACCGCGGGCCTCCAAGATCTCGAACACGGGAATCCAGTAGACGCCGGTCGCTTCCATCGCCACGTGCGTGACCCGACACGCGGTGAGCCAGTCGGCGAGGCGGTACAGATCGCCCGTAAACGTGGGGAACGAGCGGACCGGCATCGGGTCCCGATCGGGGGGGACCGCGACGAAATGTTCGGCCGAGCCGCAATCCAAGCCGGCGGCGTCCGGATGGAGGCGGTCGAGGGCTGCCGGCGACGTGCGCGGCTTCGGCGACGGACGACGGTGGCGCGGCATCAGAGGCTCCTTTACACTGGTGACAGCCTCCGGGAACAGGGATGCGGATGAGGGGCACTCTCCTAAACGGGATCACGTCGCGTCACGACGTGTCACCAATGACGATGCCGCGAATCCCCGGCCCACGCTCACAGACGGGCACCCACGCACCAGTGGCGGGTCGGGCTCGGTTCCCGGAGGCCTCCATTGTAGGCACGTGGCCAGCCCGCAGTTTCTCGCGTGTCGAATCGCGATCCATCGCGTGGGCCGCTCACAGGAGATACCGTGTTACTAGTCAAGCGTGTGCGACTCGGCTGTCGTACGGACGGCCAGACTTGAGGACGCCGTACGCGAGGTGAATGAGTTTGCGCATGGCGGCGCCGATGACGACCATCTTGGGTTTGCCCGCGGCCCGCATGCGCGTCGAGAGGGCCTGGATGCTGGGATTGAATCGGATGGCGGCGATCGCCGGAAAATACAAGGCCTTCCGCAAGCGGCCCGAGCCGGTCTTGGACAGGGTCGCCCGGCCGCGCAGCGTGCCGGACTCGGCGAGGCGGGGGACGAGCCCCGCAAAGGCCGCGGCCTGCCGGGCCGAGCCGTAGCGCTTGATAAAGAGCTCGCCCAGGAGGACGGCGGCCGTGGTCTCGCCGATCCCCGGGATGCTCGTCAGCAGATCGCGCTGGTCGCGCAACTGCGGATGTTGGTCGATATGGTCGGTGATCAGCCGGCGGACCATGCGAATCTGCTCGGCGAGCGTGGCGAGCAGCGTGTCAATGGACTGGCGCACGACGGGCACGAGTTCGCCGGCCTGCAGGCGATTCGTTTCCTCCGTCTGCATGCTGAGCAAGGCATCGAGGCGCCGCACGAGTGCCTGCAACTGCCGGGCGTCGAGCGGCAACGGCGCCCAGCGCGCGGGCTGTTGCGTCGCGGTGAAGTCGGCGATGAGATCCGCGTCGACGCGGTCCGTCTTCGTGCGGGCCAGCTGGCTCTTCGCATAGTGGTGCACGCGGGCCGGGTTCACCACGCTGACCGGATGCCCCGCGTCGTGGAGAAAGGTGGCGAGCGCCTCGCCGTAGGTGCCCGTCGCCTCGAGACAGGCGTGCACACGATCGACGTGCTGCCGGCGCAGCCAGGCGGCCAATTCGGCGAAGCCGTCGGGGGTGTTGGCGCAGGCTTTCCGGCGGCGGGTCCCGTCGGACTGCTGCAGCGTGACGTTGAATTTGGCTTTGGCGACATCGATCCCGAGCACTGCGTCCATTGGTGACTCCTGATCGGGACGTCGTGTGCGGTCAGTCTTGTGAATGCAGGCTCGACTCCGTACGGGAGAGGCCTCAGATACCGTTCGACCGGACGTCCCACGATGAGCGTCGGGTGCTGATCTCCTGTGCAGGCTCATGATGGCCTCGGAAATGAACCAGCATCCCGACACTCGCTACTCAAGCGTCCTTGAGTACACTGCTCGGCTGGAGGCCAGTCAAGCAGCGGGACGAACATACAAGAAATGAGAAATGAGAACCGGGGGTCGGGCCGGCGGCGGCTAGAGGCATCAGGGCTCGCCACGGCGGTTGGGGTTTGGCAGGTTCCCTGAATCCACCACCGGCTCAACCCCCGCGTTCTCATTTCTCATTTCTCTTGTGAGGCAGACAAGCGAAAACAGTTCGACAGCCTGCCCTGAGCGAGCGCAGCGAGTCGAAGGGCGTCTGTCGCCGCCCTTGGATATAATCCCGATGTTCCGTACACACGAAAGGACCGTCCGTGACCACGCCGCCTGTCCGACTGCATCGCTGGGACGAGATTGACCTCGAGAAGGTCACCGAGATGATCTCGAGGAAGATCGTGACCGGCGAGCGCGAGATGCTCGCGCAGATCTACCTCAAGAAAGGGGCGCTGGTGCCCATGCACTCGCACGAGAGCGAGCAGATCACCTACGTCCTCCAGGGCGCGCTGAAGTTCCTCATCAACGGCGAGGAGATCACCGTGCGCGAAGGGGAGGTCCTGCACATCCCGTCGTGGGTCGAGCACCAGGCCGAGGCGCTCGACGACACGTTCGAGCTCGACCTGTTCAGCCCGATCCGGCAGGACTGGCTCGACCACACCGACATGTATTTCCACAAGACGTAGCCATGGATACCGGGCTGGACGGCAAGTGCGCGATCGTGTGCGCCGCGAGCAAGGGGCTCGGGCGTGCGACCGCGCTGGCGCTCGCGCGTGACGGCGCG
>JBDTQT010000342.1:0-3599 GCA_039932055.1 Thermoanaerobaculia bacterium | reverse complement strand
CTCCAGGCCGGAGAACATGATTCCGGTGACGCCCGAGATCGCGCGCGAGATCCAGACGATCTGGATGCAGCGCGGCTTCGACAAGGGGCCCGCCGATGGCGTCGTCGACGCGCGTTTCCAGAAGCTGCTGGTCGACTACATGGGCTGGGAGAACTACGACATCCGGGTCGAAGACGTGCAGAAGATCGACCTCGCGAAGGGGGAAAAGCTGGTGATCGATCGCGAGGTCCTGGCCGACATCCGCGAGGTCTTCCGCACTGGGCGCTGGAAGCCGAGCCTCCACCGTTAGGAATCGGCTTCCCGAACGTAGAGTCTGTGCAATGAGACCTTTGCGCGACAGCTGCGTCCTCTCCGGCCGGCTCCTCGCCGCCGGACTTGCCCTCTCGAGCCCGCTGGTTGCCTCCCCTGCGAAGCTCGCGCTCGCCCATCAGCGCCTCGAGCTCCCGGGGGTCCCGGTCGTGACGCTCACGGTCGACCTCGACCGCGACGGCCGCCGCGACCTCGTTGTCGTCGTCGCCTCGACCTCCTGGGGCGAGGTCGGCATCGAGGAGCCGATGCAGGTGGACGACGAAGGGACCTTCGTCGACGTGCTGACCGTCGTTCCGACGGTGCTCGACCGCCGCGAGTTGCTGACCTTTCTCGCTACTGCGAGCGGCTTCGCGGCGGAGCCGCTGCGTCTCGAGCTGCCGACCAGCGTCCATGCAATCGCGGCGGGACCGGCCGCGGCGCCGCTCGTCGCCTGGACCGACGACGGCGTCAGCGAGGTCGTGCTGGCGGGCGCCGCGTCGCCGGAGGCCCAGTCCCCGCCGGAGCTCGTGCTGGTGTCGCGCGTCGTCGCCCGCACGATCTTCGCCGGCAGCACTTCCTTCCTCGCCCGGAGCGGTCTGATCGACGATCTCGACGGCGACGGGGATCTCGATCTGCTCGTGCCGGTGGCGGCAGGACTCGAGGTGCATCTCGCGACCTCGGAGGGGGTATCGGCGCAGGCGGCGTCGCTCGTCACGCCGCCGGAGAACGAAACTACGGCGCTCGTCGCCGGCGGGGGATCTGGGGAAGCGGAGCCGCGACGCGCGCGGCGGCAACGCGAGGTCCGCGCGGAGGTCCCCTTGCCGCAGGTGGTCGACCTCAACGGCGATCACCGGCCCGATCTCATTTTTCGCGACCCGGGAATCGCGGGTGACGGCGTCCGCGTTCGCCTCGGTCTTGGCGGAGGCCGTTTTGGCCCCACATTCGATCCGTTGCCCGGCTGGAGCGACTCGCCGGCGCCGGCCTCCCCGGTCCCGGCCGGTGGCAAGAGCGACGCCCCGGGCCGGGACGTCGTCTGGTTCGGCGATCTCGACGGCGACGGCGCCGCCGAGGTGGTGACATCGCAGGAGATTCCAAGCGTCAAGGACTCGATGCGGGCGGAGCTCGCCGAGGCGAAGCGCCCGCATGCGCGGATCGGCGTGCACGCGCTCGGCGCCGACGGCCGCTGGACGCCGGCCCCCAAGTCGGAGTTCACCGTCGAGGGCTATCTGTTCGAGGGCGGCGGCGGGGACGACGACGACGACGGAGAAGGCATCGGTTTCTCCTTTCCGTCAGGGGTGCGCGATCTCGATGGCGACGGCAAGCTCGACCTGATCGCGTTGTCGCTCGACTTCAGCCTGTTCGAGGCGATGCGGGTGCTCGCCACCAAGTCGATCAAGCTGGGTCTCGATTTCAGTATCTACCGCCAGGGGGCGGGGCTGTCGTTCCGGCCGGTGCCCGACCTCGACCTCGCCGGCGAGCTGCGCCTGCGGCTCGACAGTCTGGCGCTCGGTCAGTTGTCGTCGTTCGCCGGCGACTTCGACGGCGACGGCCGCGCCGATTTCGTTCAGCTCGGCAGGGGACGGAAGGTGACGATCCACCGCGGCCAGCCGGGCGCCCGGTATGCGCCGGAGCCCGACCTGGTGGTGACGCTCGAGCGCGAACCGCTCGATGTCGCGCTGGTGGCGGTCACCGACCTCGACGGCGATGGGCGCAGCGATCTTTCGGTCACCCAGCCGATCGGCGGCAAGGCGATCGGCGCGCGCGCGGCGATCGATCTCTACCTGTCGGGCGGTGCCAGGTGAGGCGGTTGCATGCGAGGCAAAAAAGCTTGCTGGTAAAGGGGTTGGCGGAGCGCGCTTGGGTCGCTGGTGCGCTCGTGGTGAGCGTCGCATTCTCGGATGGGGCTCCCATCGCGGCGCTGCCGCACGGCACGGTCACCTCTTCGCCGGGGATCTCGGTGGTGGAGGAGGGGAGGTCGGAGCGCTGGATCGTCGATCTCGGCGGCGTGTTGGTCGCAGCGCTCTCGCCGGAGACGGCGGCGGACGATGGACTCCTCCTGCTGGTGCGTCCACCGCGCCAGGCGGACGGGGCACGTCGGCTCCTCCGGTTGCGGCTCGAGCCTGAACCGCGTCTCGATCTGCTGGCCGAGGGACTCGGCGGCTGGATCGACTCGCTGGCCGCGATCGGCGCCGACTCCGGGATGCAGGGCGATCCCGCTGGCGGTTCCGCCATCGAGCTGGTTGCCGGCGGCCCGGGGCGAGTTGCCGCGCTGGGATCGCTGGCGGCGCTCGCGGCGCGGTCGGGTCTCGGCGGCGCGGAGCCGCTCGCCGAGCGGCCGCTCTTCGAGCTTGCTGGCTTTGACCTGCGCGCACTCGCTGCCGATCTGTTGCGCCGGGGTGTCGATCGTCGATTCGTCGCCATCGAGCCCGGACGTCTCCGGTTCGGGGATGCGGCAGGCGCCTGGAGCTCGGAGGCCCGTCTGCCGCTCGCGGTCGCGCGCACGGCAAAAGGGCTCCTGCTGTCGAGTCCGCCAGTGGCTGCAGTGCGTTCGGCCGCCGGCAACCTCTATCTGGCTGGTCCGGAGGCGCTCGGTTCGACCCGCCTGCGCTGCTTTGAGATCGCTGCCGGCGAGGCCGGCACCGCAGCGTCTCCGCCCGTCGAGCTCTGGGCGGCGCTCCCCGGGCCTGAAAAGGTCATGCAGAGCTGGCCGTTCGAGATCGACGGCGTGCCGGTCCTGGTCGTGCGCACGCAGGCCGCCGACGAGCTCAACCTCTTCGAGCGCCAGCGCCTGCGCGTCCTGACCCTCTCCGCCGACCGCACGCGCTCGGGGGCACCGCCGACGCTGGCGGTCGAGCTCGACAGCAAGCGCTGGCACGAAACGGCGATTGCGTTGGGAGACGTCGACGGCGACGGACACGACGATCTCCTCGCCGCCTTCCCGGAGGGCCTCTCGGGGACCGATCTGGTGGTCCAGTGGTGGCGGGGTGAAGGGGGCGGCCGGTTCGCCAGCCGGGCTCACCGCAGCGACCTGAAGAAGGCTCCCTCCGGTTGGGAACTCGTGGCGACGCCCGACCTGCCAGGGGGGGCGGGGCTCTTCCTCGTCGGCAGAGGCCGGATGGAGCTGCGGGCGTTCTCGGCCACTGGAAAAGGCGCCGTCGCGGAGCGCGCCAGCCTCATCGTGTCGATTCCGGCTCTGCCGGTCTCCGCGGCGCCGAAGGCCGGAAAGAAAGTGACGATCGCGGTGGGCGGCGATGGCGAGAGCGCCAAGGTGGAGAACATCCATCCCGAAGCGGAGTCGCTCGGCGCCGTCG
>JBDTQT010000341.1:0-3622 GCA_039932055.1 Thermoanaerobaculia bacterium | reverse complement strand
CTGATAGTAGATCTTCAGCCGGAGCAGCGAGCGCACACGAGCCAGGAGCTCGAGGCGGTTGACCGGCGCGAGCAGCAGTTCGTCGGCGTTGCAGTCGAGGGCGCGCAGTCGCAGGCCGCGCTCCTCGTAGGCGGTGACGAGGATCACCGGCAAATAGGCCGCGCTCTCGTCGGCCTTGATGATCCGGCAGACCTCTTGGCCGTCGATGTCGGGCATCCGGATATCGAGGATCATCAGGTCGGGCTTGGTTCGGCGGTAGGCGGCGAGCGCCGCTTCACCGCCGTTGGCGGTTTCGACTTCGTAGCTCGCCCCCTGCAGCAGCTCGCGGTAGAGCTGGCGGTTGGTGGAGTTGTCGTCGGCGACCAGGATCCGGCCGCCGGGATCGATCTCGGGCGCCGGCAGCAGGTCTTCGATCGTCGGCAGCGAACCGGCCGCCTCCAGGCGCTCGCCGGAGCGGATGATCTCTTCGACCAGTGCCGGGTCGAAGCGGCCCGACCGCGCCTCCTGCCGCAGCACCTCCGCTCGGGCTGGCGCGTTCGCGGGGTGGATCGCGCGCGCCATGTCGTAGGAATTCGCCGCCGCCAGGACCTCGACCTCCGGCGCCAGCTCCTCGGCGAGCGAACCGTTGGGATAGCCGCTGCCGTCGCGGCGCTCGTGATGCTGGCGGACGAACGGGATCGCTCCGGCGAGCGACTCGATCGGCGCCAGGATGCGCTCGCCGAGCGACGTGTGCAGGCGGTAGATCCGCTGGTCCTCGGCCGTGCGCTCGTGATCGGGTTTGAGCAGGATCGACTCCGGCACTCCGAGCTTCCCGATATCGTGCAGCAGCGCGCCGAGCGTCAGGTTGTACTGCGCGCGGGGGGAGAGCTTGCGTCCGCGGCCGGTGTCGGCGGCGATCGCCGCCACCCGCTGCGAGTGATCCCGGGTCAGCGGGTCCTTCTCCTCGAGCAGGTGAACCATGCTGAAGATCAGCGCCTCGGTCGAGTCGAGCTCGTCACGCAGGCCGCGTATGCGGAGCAACGAGCGCAGCCGGGTGAGCAGCTCGATACGATGGAACGGTTTGTTGAGGAAGTCGTCGGCGCCGCTCTCGAAGCCGCGGATCTTGCTTTCGACGTCGGAGAGCGCGGTCAACATGACCACCGGAATGAAGCAGGTCGGGCGCGACGCCTTGATGCGCCGGCAGACCTCGAAGCCGTCCAGGCGCGGCATCATGATGTCGAGCAGGATTGCCTGCGGTGGGTGTGCCGCGACCGCTTCGAGCGCCGCCAAGCCGTCGCTCGCGAAGCCGACGTCGAAGCCCTCGTCAGAGAGGATCGCCGCCAACAACTCGAGGTTCTCGGGCTGGTCGTCGACCGCGAGGATGCGCGGCGCCTTGCCGTGCGGAGGGTTCATCGGCGGCATCATCTCTCCGTGCCGCCGCGGAGAAAACCGGCGACGACGGCGAGGAATCGGGCGGACTCGATCGGCTTCGAAATGTAACCGTCGCAGCCCGCAGCGAGGAAGCGCTCGCGATCCCCGTGCATCGCGTGTGCGGTGAGGGCGACGACGGGGACGCGCCTCGAGCGCTCGGTCTGCCGCAGGCGTGCGAGCAGCTCCAGGCCCGAGCCGGAGGGCAGGTTCATGTCGAGCAGGACGAGGTCCGGCGGCGCACCCGCGAGCAGCGGCGCGAGATCCGCGGCGTCGCGCGCGCGCGCGACGCCGTAGCCCGCCTCGCCGAGCAGGAAGTCGACGAGCTCGAAATTCTGGTCGTTGTCCTCAATTACCCAGATGAGTGGTCGGCTCATGTCTCGCGGTCCGCGCCCTGCGGCGCGCCTCCAGTTCGCGAATCGTCGAAACTATGCGCTTGCGGTCCTCGGGTGCCTTGGAAAGAAGAGCGCTGGTGAGGCCGGCGAGCTCCCGGCGATCCTCCGGACTCATTTCCTTCGAGGTGAAGACCAGAATCGGAATCGGCGCCGTCAGGGGATGGCGGGCGAGCTCGGCGGCGGTCTGGAACCCGTCGACGCCGTCCATGATCAGGTCGAGCACGATGACGCTCGGACGCAGGCTCCTGGCGAGCTCGATCCCCTCGCGACCACCGGTCGCCGAGTGCACGGAGTAGCCGGCCTCGGAGAGCTCGACATCGAGGTAGTCGTGGGTCTGCGGGTCATCGTCGATGACCAGAACCGCCGAGCGCTCGAAGCCGGTGTTCTCCGGCGTGAGCTCGCGCAGCCGCGCCAGGAAGCGCTCGCGGTCGAGCGGCTTCTGGAAGTAGTCGTCGGCGCCGAGCGCGAAACCGAGCTCGTGGTTCTCGATCAGGCTCACGATAATGACCGGTACGCTGGCGGTGCGAGGGTCGGACTTGAGCTCCTTCAGCACCTCCCAGCCGTCCCGCCCGGGGAGGACGAGGTCGAGGGAAATCGCCACTGGACCCTCGGCGAGCGCGAGGTCGACGACCTCGTCGCCGTTGCGCGCCCGGACCACGCGATAGCCCGCCGCCTCGAGGTCGCCCGCCAGGCCGCGGAAGAAGACGTCGTCGTCCTCGGCCACCAGCACCGTGCGGCCGGTCTCGAGAAAGGCCTCGCGGACCTCGGCACGGGTGAAGTTGAAGGAGATCGGCTCGCCCGACTTGCGGCGGTTCGTGGCCACGGAAGCGTCGACCGGCAGGACGACGCGGAAGAGGCTCCCATGATCCGGTACCGATTCGACCTCGACCCGGCCGCCGTGCATCTCCGCGAAGCGCTTCACCAGGGCGAGGCCCAGACCGGTACCTCCCATGTTGCGGGTGCTGCCGCCGTCCACCTGGCGGAACTCCTCGAAGATCAGCTGCTGATCGTCGCTGCGAATGCCTATGCCGCGGTCGATCACCTCGATGAAGATGCCACGGCCGGAGAGCCCGGACTCGGCGGGCGCGACGGCGCGCACCCGCAGCGTCACCTGGCTGCCGTCGCGCGAGAACTTGACCGCGTTCGAGAGCAGGTTGTAGAGCACCTGCTTGATCCGCGGCGGGTCGGCGACGATGACCGGCAGACCCGGCTCGATATCCACCTCGATATGGATGCGGCGGCGGGAGGCGATGCCGTGCATGACGCTCTCGACGCCATGCACGATGTCGTGGATCGAGACCGGCTCGAAGACCAGATCCATCTTGCCGGCCTCGATCTTCGACAGGTCGAGGATGTCGTTGATCAGGCCGAGAAGGTGCCTGCCGGAGGAGAGGATGTTGTGCAGGAAACGGACGAAGCGCGGCTCGATCCTGCCTTCGAGCTTGTCGCCGAGGATCTCCGAGAAGCCGATGATCGAGTTGAGCGGCGTGCGCAGCTCGTGGCTCATGTTGGCCAGGAACTGGCTCTTGGCGCGATTCGCCTCGAGGATGCGGACGCTGGCCTGGGCGAGTTCGCGGCCGCGGCGATCGAGCTCGGCGGTGAGGCTCTGGAGTTCGACAAGGCGAGCGCTGTTCTCCTCGTTGAGGGCGGCGATCTGCATCCGGCGCTCGCGCAGGGAGGCGATTCCGGCGACCATGAAGTAGGTGCCGCCGAAGAGCAGGGTGAGCCTGCCGATGGCGAGCGCCAGTTCGTGGTCGAAGCCCTGGATCTTGCCCATGCCGACGAGCAGGAGGAGGTAGGCCGTGCAGCTTCCGGCCATC
>JBDTQT010000340.1:0-3633 GCA_039932055.1 Thermoanaerobaculia bacterium | reverse complement strand
CGTGATCAGAAGTATGGCGAGCCCGAGCTCGCGGCGCAGGCGCTCGAGAAGCTCGAGCACCTGCGCCTGCAGGGTGACGTCGAGGGCGGTCGTCGGCTCGTCGGCGATCAGCAGCTCGGGCCCGGCGGCGAGCGCGATCGCCAGCATTGCGCGCTGGCGCTGGCCGCCGGAGAGCTGGTGCGGATACTCCCCCAGCCGGCGCGCCGGATCGGGGATCGCCAGCAGCTCGAGGAGCTCGAGGGCGCGGGCCCGCGCCGCGCGGGCGGTGACGCGCGCGCCGCTGGCGCCCATTCGATCCGGGTGCGCCCGCACCGCTTCGCAGATCTGGGTCTCGAGCGTGAGCACCGGATTGAGCGCCGCCATCGGCTCCTGGAAAACGAGACCGATGCGCGCGCCGCGGATTACTCGCAGCTCGCGCTCGGGGAGACCGACGAGATCGCGCCCTTCGAAGCGGATCGCTCCCCCGACGATTCGGCCCGGCGGCGGAACCAGCCCGAGGATGGCCAGCGCCGTGAGGCTCTTGCCGGAGCCCGACTCGCCGACCAGACCGACGATCTCGCCGCGATCGACGCCCAGACTCGCGCCGCGCACGACCGCGAACTCGGCGGAGGTCCGCGTGGCTGCGGGAAAACGAATCTCCAGTCCGGAGATTTCGAGCAGCGGCGCGGCGGGCGAAGGCATCGGCAGAGACAGGCCGAGGTTCAGCGGCGCCGCCGACGGCGCACCGGGCCTGTGCCGGAAACACCGGAGACACCGGAGACACCGGAAATGGTCGCGGCCCGGGCGCGCAGCCAGTTGACGGTCAGCGCCACGGCGTAGCCGGTCGCGCCGCGCTTCTTGGTCTCGCCGCCGACGTAGGCCGGGCCGGCGATGTCGAGATGCGCCCAGTCGGCGACTTCGCCGACGAACTGCGAAAGGAAAGCCGCCGCGGCGGAGGCGCCGCCCCAGCGCCCGGCGGAGTTCCTGAGGTCGGAGTGGCTGCCGCGCATTTCTTCGAGGAACTCGGGCCAGAGCGGCAGCCGCCAGAGGCGCTCGCCGGCGGCGCCGGCGGCCTCGAGCAGGTCAGCCGAGAGACTGTCCGAGGGCGTGAAGAGGCCGGCGCCGGTCTGGCCGAGCGCGACGACGCAAGCGCCGGTCAGCGTGGAGTATTCGACCATCGCGTCGGGTGTGTCGCTCGCCGCCCAGGCGAGAGCGTCGGCGAGCACCATGCGCCCTTCGGCGTCGGTGTTGGTGATCTCCACCGTCTTGCCGTTGGCGCAGCGCACGATGTCGCCCGGGCGGTAGGCGGCGCCGTCCGGCATGTTCTCGGCGAGCGCCAGGTAGGCGCGCAGGCGGACCGGCAGGTCGAGACGGTGGGCCGCCTCGAGAATTCCGAGGACGGCGCAGGCCCCCATCTTGTCCCACTTCATCTCGTCCATCTGCGCCGCCGGCTTGATCGAAATGCCGCCGGTATCGAAGGTGATTCCCTTGCCGACCAGCGCGACGACCGGGCCGCGTCGGTTGCGGTTGCCCAGATCGATACGCACCAGGCGCGGCGGATTCGTCGACCCGGCGCCGACGGCGAGGAGGCCGCCCATTCCGTGGCGCCGGAGCTCGGGAACGCCAAGGACCCGGATCGTCGCCCCCCAGCGCCGCGCCAGGGCGCGCGCCTGGCGCACCATCCATTCGGGCGAGGCCTGGTTGGGCGGGGTGTTGCCGAGATCGCGCGCCAGGGCGACGCCTTCGGCGATCGCGCTGCCGAGCGCCAGGCCGCTGGCGTAGGCCCGGCGTCCGGCCGCCGGCACCGCGACGGTAGCGGTCTTGAGTCGCGGCCCGCCCGGTTTGGTGAGGAAGGAGTCGAACCGGTAGCTGGCGAGGGCGAGCCGGCGGGCGAGGCGCTCCGCGGCAGCCTCGCCGGCGAACTCGGCGTGGTCGGGGACGATCAGGCCGAGGCTCGCGGCCTGTGCGCCGCGCGCCGCTTCGATCGCGCGGTCGACGAAAGCACTCGCCCGCTCGGCGGTGAACTCGGCCTGCTTGCCGAGTCCAATGAGAGTGAGCGTGCGTCCCGGGCTCCCCATCTGGGTCTCGACGACGCGCTCGCGCTCGCCGCGGAAGCGCAGCCCATCGACCAGCACCTTCGCCGTCCGCGCCGCCGCGGCACCAAGCCGGGTGAGCTCCGGCTCCTCGTCGGCGAAGACGCCGAGCACGACCTTTTCGCCGGCCACAGCGCGGCCTGTCGCGAGCTGCACCTCCACGAGATTTCTGTTCACTCCCCGGCCTCCTCAGCACCGTCCGCATGATCCGCAGCCAGCAGACGATCGCGCACGAGCTGCATATCCTCCCATGTGGGCCGCTTCCAGGCTGCATTCCGCAGCAGCGCCGCCGGGTGGTAGGTCACCCGCACCGGGATCCCACGCACCTCGTGCCAGTCGCCGCGCAGACGGGACAGCGAGGCATCCGTGCCGAGCAGCTCCTGGGCGGCGATCCGGCCGAGCGCCACGATGACCGCCGGTTGCACGAGATCGATCTGCCGTTCGAGATAGCCCCGACAGGCCCGCACTTCGTCCGGTTCCGGATCGCGATTACCTGGCGGCCGGCACTTGACGATATTGGCGACGTAGACCTCGTCGCGCGTCCGTCCGATCGCCGCCAGAATCTTGTTCAGCAGTTCGCCGGCGGGACCGACGAAGGGCAGCCCCTGGCGGTCCTCTTCCTCCCCCGGACCCTCCCCGATCAGCATCAGCCGGGCGCGCGGATCGCCGCTGGCGAAGACCGTCTGCGTCCGCGTCGTGCACAGCTTGCACTGCCGGCAACCGGCGACCTGCTCCGCCAGAGTCGCGAGCTCCGTCACGACCTCGGCCGCGGGCTGGTGCACGACCTCGAGACGTCGGCGCACCAGGCCCCCGGACGCTACGGATGCCATCCCTCTACTGGAAGGCTCTTCTGTTCTTGGGACCTCTGTGCCCGGCGGCTCTTGCGCGCCTGCCAGCGCGCCGGAACCGGTCTCGAGATAGAGATCACTCCAGCCGATATCCGCCAGGTACTGCAGCAGCTCAGCTTCGTCGGGACCCGGGCGCACGATTCGCCTCCGCTATCTCCGCGAGCGCCGCTTCGAACCGATCGAACAACGCGTCGGCGATGGCCGCCTTCGGGCGGCGCGACAACGTCTCCGGCGGGGATTCGCGGCGGAAGATCGTGACCTCATTCTGATCGGCACCGAAGCCGATGTCGCCGCGCGAGATGTCGTTGGCGACCAGCAGGTGCGCCCCCTTGGCGAGGAGCTTGCGTGTCGCTTCCGCCTCGGCAAGAGTGCTCTCGGCGGCGAAACCAACGCGCAGGGCTCGCGGTGCGACCTCCGCAAGCGCAGCGAGGATGTCGGGATTGGCTACCAGCGCAATTTCGGGCGTACCCTGGTGGCGCTTGATCTTCTCGTCGGCGTAGACCGCGGGACGGAAGTCGGCGACCGCCGCCGCCATGACGATGAGATCGGCGGCGCCGGCGTATCGGTGGACGGCGCTGGCCATCTCGAGCGCCGTGCGCACGTCTTGGCGCTCGACGCCGGCGGGCGTCGCCAGAGCGACCGGACCGGCGACCAGAATCGTGCGCGCGCCGCGCCGCGCCGCCTCGGCGGCGAGGGCGAAGCCCATCTTGCCG
>JBDTQT010000339.1:0-3645 GCA_039932055.1 Thermoanaerobaculia bacterium | reverse complement strand
TCATCCTTGAGCAATCCCCGGGCCAGCGCTGGGCTCCGCAGCCGTCGTCGGTGTTCCGACGGGCGACCCGGGGTTGCGACGTGTCCGGTGCCAGCCATGATCCTTCGGGTGTGCGGAAGGTCGGCCCGGGTACGCCTGCATCAACTCTGCTCCCCTCGGCGGGGGGCGTCAACCCACAAACGCGAAACGGGGGAGCCGTCGTGGCTCCCCCGTGCGCTGTGCTGAGCGTTGCGGCCCCTGTTGCGTGTTTCGTGCTGCGATGCGACCCCCGTCGCGTGAAGCTCCTCCGAAGCGCGCCGGACAGCGCGCCTCGGAGGTGAAGAGGTGGGAGCGGAACCGTGCCCCGCTCCCGGCACCCTCGTGAGGTCGTGCGCCGTCACGAGAGTGTTTCCTACAACTGGTTGTGCGACTGCCGCGTCCTTGCGGCTTTCTTGAAGCGACCCCCTGCAGACCTGGACTGATCGAAACCTCAGTGATCCAGACCTGCCTGCTCCGGATCCAGGACGATCCGGACGCGCTCGAGACGGAGAGCGAGGTTCTCGTCGAACCGACCCTCCTTCACTGCGCCCCGCAGCGATTGCTCGCTGCCGGTGACCAACTGCCCCTTCCAGGGCTGACTCATCGGGCCGAGGTCCGTTCCGTCGACCGCTTCGGCGTCGTCCAGGCAGGCGAGAAACTCAGCCAGCAGTTTCTGCGTCCCGGGTCCAAGCGCCTCGAGTTCGTCGACGAACAGCGTTCCGGATTCCAGCCGATTCAAGAGGCGGGGGGAGTCGCCTTGGACCGACCCGCCGAGCCAGCTTTCGAGAGCCTGCTGGAGGAGCTTCTCCTCCTGTGCGGCCTGGACCCTCAAGAAGGGCCCGTCCGCACCCCGGTGCGCGCGATGCAGCGCCCGGGCAACACTCTCTCGTTCTCCCGCACTCCTCCCGACCACGAGGGCGACCGAACTGCGGCCGAGTCCCGTGACCGGATCCAATCCCGAAGTCGCTTCTCCCGCCCCGGCCGCTCTCGGCGCCCGACGGTCCCCCATGGAGAACCTCCGTTGCCGGATCCCGGGCCATCCCTGGCAGAACCCGGATTGCTGGCCTTACAACGCGGAAGAGACGATATCGAGTCCCATCAACACGGCCTGGCTCAGGCACTCACCGAAGCTGACGGCGAATCCGTTCGGCGTGCCGTTGGGTTCAGTCATTCCGTCGGCGCGTGCGACCGGAGCCGAACCAATCAGAACAAACGCCAATGCGGCGGCGACGATGAGACGCTGTGCCTTCACGACTTACCTCCCGGTTTGTGGTTGAAGTGAGCGGCTTTCCTGCCGACTCAGAACCCGGGAGTAGCGTCTGTCGTGCCACGCTCCTATGCGAGGGAAGTGCCAAGCGGAGAAGGCTGAGGTCAGATTCTCTAACTACTTGTAGGGAAGTTGGTTACAGAATCTTGAAATGCCTTGATTGGCTCTCTAATCCGTCGCCGTAATGCGCAATGAGCCCTGTGTCAGATTGCAGAAAGCCTTCAACTTGCATTGCATTATGCAAATAGCAATGCGCTATAAAATGCGCACATAATGCGCAGGTCAAGATTCGGATTCTCTCTGCTCCCGACTGGGCCGACCGCGCTTCGGTTCCTGGCCGGGAGGACTCTTGATTCCGTGGGTGCGAATCTTGGCGCGGAGAGTGGACTCGGAGAGCCCCAGCCGCTCGGCCGCTCGGCGCTGGATCCAGTTTGCCTGATCCAATCCTCGAACCAAGACCGCGCGCTCAAATTCGCGGACGTCACTCCGTAGCTCCGAGTTGGATCGTCCCGCGGGAGCCTGGCTCGGCGGGTCGTTTCCAGGATGCATGGCGGTGACGGATTCCAGAGGGTCCATGACTTCTTCCGGCTGGATCACCGGTTCGAGGAGCGGGCCGCGCGACTGGAATCGGCAACTCTCCACATAGTTCCGCAGGTCACGCACGTTTCCAGGCCATGCGTGGTGGAGGATCACATCGATGAATCGCGGAGAAATCCGCGGGACCGGCAGCCCGTTTTCTTCGCAGAACTTCTGCAAGAAATGCTGGGCGAGCAGGGGGATGTCGACCGGTCGCTCTCGTAGGGAAGGCAGACGAATTTCGTGTCCACGAATGCGGAAGAACAGGTCGCTGCGGAATTGTCCGTCTCGCATCAGCTGCCGAAGGTCCTGATTCGTCGCCGAGATCACGCGGAAGTCCGTCCGCACAACGCGCGTTCCTCGAACGGGGGTGAACTCCCTCTCCTCGAGGACGCGGAGCAGCTTGATCTGGACGTCGACCGGCATGTCGCCGATCTCATCGAGGAACAGGGTTCCGCCATTGGCGCGCTCGAAGAACCCCTTGTGTTCGGTCACGTTGCTGGCCGCACCGGATACGATTCCGAATAATTCGCTCTCCATCAGGTCCTTGTTAATGGCTCCGCAGTTGACGGCGATGAAAGGCTGGTCTGCGCGCGGGGATGCGTAGTGGATGTGCTTGGCGATCAGTTCCTTGCCCGTCCCCGTCGCCCCGGCGATGTGTACGCTGATGCGGGACATTGCGACCCTCTCCGCCTCGTCGAGAACCCGCTCCATCTGCGCGCTCTGGGCGATGATGTTCGGTCGGGCGAACTTCTTGGACACGTCCTGACGAAGGCTGAGGTTTTCGCGAATGACCCGCTCGCGCGAGCGCTTGAGCTCGTCATGGAGCCGTCCATTCTCGATTGCGACCGCGACCAGGTGGGCGAACGACTCGAGGAGGTCGCGGTCGTCCACGGAGAACTGTGCCGTGTGCGCGCGGCTCTCCAAGTAGATCGTCCCGACGACACGTTCCCGAATTCGTAGGGGAACGCAGAGCAAGGATCGTACGGGCAGGTCGAGCAGGCTTTGGGTCGATCCGAGCCTCGGGTCTTCTCCCGCATCTTCGGTCAGAAACGACTCGCCAGTGCGGGTCACACGCTTGACGATCGTTCGACTAACTTCGTGGGCTGAAGTGCGGGCCGACTCGTCGACATCTCCAAAGGCAGCCATCACACGGAGCCCGGAGTCGCCCTCTTCATGCAGCAGAATGAATCCCCGGTCGGCTCCCACCGTCTCGCCGGCGAGATCGAGGGAACGCTGGAGCAACACAGGAAATTCCTGAAGCGAGTTCAATAATTCGATGGCGCGAGAGAGAAACTCCCCCTCTCCGGAACCGGATCGAGCGAGGATCGGAACCCCGGGTCGGCTCGCGAGTCGATCCTCCGCGATCCTTCTCGAATAGCCCCACATGCCACACCGCCGGGAGAGGTCATGCGCCTCCATCAGCAGTAGATCCGCCGCGTGGGGATCGACCGCCTGGAGGGCCCGCCCCATGGCCCAGGCCGCTTGGATTTCACGAGGAGCGAGCGCGAGCGTGCGCAGTCCGGCCACGACTGTCCCGATCGCTTGTTTCGCTTCTTCGACGTGGCCATCCAATAGTGACTCGTAGGCGGAGATCTCGGCGTGGGCGAGCGCGAGGTCCGGAAGCGACTTGTTTCCGTCCAGCGGAGTGAAGACCATCCTTGCATCGCGAATGGCCGCAAGATTACGATCCGCCAGCGCAATCCGAGCGAGGCCGAGACCCGCCGTCAGCAACGTGGCGGGGTCGCGCTCCCGAAGCGAAACAGCAATCCGATACAAGCGAC
>JBDTQT010000338.1:0-3676 GCA_039932055.1 Thermoanaerobaculia bacterium | reverse complement strand
TGTTTTGTTTCCTCGCCGCGATACGCGTTCGGGCGGCCACCCGGGAACCATTTTACGTTCCAGAAGGCCACGGTGAGGGATTGGTCCGCGGGACTGGGCGGCGTGGTCTGCCCAAAGACAGTGGCCGCGCAGAGGAGAGAAATGGCGAAAGGGAGAAAGTGGCGGCGATTCATCCGTTGATTATGCCGTCAATGACGGGGCGGGCGAATCAGATTCGCGCTTGTTTCTTCGCATGGAATTGACTTCTGCGGAAAAGCTGGCCTATTGCGGCCACGAAATAGGCGACTCAATGATGAGGCGCGCCGCGGGTTCCAGGAGCAAACTGCTCCCAATTAAGCCCAGAACCCGGCGCCGGAATCCGCATCATTGGTAGACACTTCCAGCACTGAGCGCCAGGGCTTTACCTTTTCCATGAAACCAGCAGTTATCCTTCAAACAGTCACCGTATTGCTTTCGATCATTGGGTCGCTTAATCAGCCCTCCGCGAACGCCGAGACTACCAGCAGAGGTGCCGGGCCAACCGTTTTCGCGCCCACGACGAAGACATGGGCGGGAGCGCCCGCTGCGGTGCATCAATTCTCGTGGAAACCCAACATCGTGACCACGGTCTTCTGGATCGGGGAAAAACCGAGTGGCAACAATCCTGTCCCCAACCGGTCGAGTTCTTGGGAAAAGAATTGGACGCAAAGTTACGGGGGGTATGACGACCCCAATCCGGAACGCCGGCGCGACATGATTCCGGTGAGTTTTACGCCGCGGCAGAATCCTTTTTACTGCGCACTTCCGTACAACGATAAGGCTCGCGAGGGACATCGACCGGAAGCGCCAACCGTGGTGCCATGGTTTAAGGAAGCGTACCAAGGCCCTGCAGTGTCAACGTGCAAGGGCCGCTGGATCGCGATTCGCAAGGGATCAAGAACCGCTTATGCACAGTGGGAGGACGCAGGCCCGTTCCGCACCGATCATTGGCAGTACGTCTTTGGGAACGAACGGCCGAAACCGAATCTCAACCAGGGAGCGGGCTTGGATGTTTCGCCGGCGATTCGCGACTATCTTGGCCTGCAGGACACGGATGTGACGGATTGGAAATTCGTCGAGTTCAAAGATGTTCCCTCGGGCCCTTGGGCAAAGTACGGCGATAACAATACTTTTGTGATTAATCGGCTCAAACGCAGCCTGCCGGTGGTGCAAAGCAAGAAGCCCTCGGCGGAAATTATCCCGCGCTAGGCGGGATGTCGCGGTTTTGGGTCTAGCACCGGGCGGCGCGCGAGTTCCCGCTCTGTGGTCCTGGCGTTTGACACAAACGCCTCTACAAAAATCAGAAGAGTTGAGGATGGTCGTCCTCGCTCTGCGCCTTTCCGATCACGGCTTGGATCTTGCCGATCAACTCGTAGAGGTCGTACGGCTTCTGAATCGTGTCGATGACGCCCGCCTTTAGAATCTCCGAGCGGACGGACGGTTCGAGATAACCGCTGGCGACAATCGCGCGCACGCTTGGTTTGATCTCCTTCATCTTCATGAAAACGTCCCGGCCACCGAGCTTCGGCAGGCCGAGATCACAAACGACCAACCCAATGCCATCCCGGTTCGCCGCGAAGATTTCGACTGCCTCCAAGCCATCTTTCGCGGCGAGCACGCGGTAGCCTTCCGCTCGCAAGACTTCGACCCCGAGTTCGCGCAACATTTCTTCATCCTCCACGAGCAGGATAGTCTGGGGTTCCCGGGGATAGGTCGGAGGTTGTTTGGACGTCCCAGCCGTCAGCTCGTCCCCGTGCAGGATTGGCAAATGCACGCTAAAGGTCGTGCCAACGTTCGGTTCGCTTTCAACCTGCACAAAGCCGCGGTGATTGTTGACCACGCCATACACGACGGAGAGGCCGAGCCCAGTTCCTTTAGCCCGTTCCTTCGTCGTGAAAAAGGGCTCGAAGATGTGGGACTTGACCTCGGGGGTCATGCCCCCGCCGGTGTCCTGGACCCGGATGCAAACGTAGCGGCGGGCATCAGCACCGGTAAAGTCCTTCCGGAGTTCGTCCGCGTTGGTGAGCAGGGTTTCAACGGTGATCGTCCCGCCGTTCGGCATGGCGTCGCGGGCATTAACGCAAAGGTTCAAGAGGACCTGATGAATCTGGCTGCGATCCGCGGTGACGAGAGGAAAGTCCGGCTTCAAGTCCAGTTTGAAGTTGATCATCTTGGGGAAGGTCGCTTGCAGCATGCGCTCCAATTCGCGGACGAGCGCGTTCAGATCGAGCGATGAAAAAACCGCCTCGGCCTGGCGAGCCGAGGTCAACAATTGTTGCACGAGGGCCGCTCCACGTTCGACCGCCTCCTTGATCACTTTGGTCGCAGCCGGGATGGCCTCCGGGCGCTTCTCCAGTTGCGCGGTATAACCAAGAATGATGGCGAGGATGTTGTTAAAGTCGTGTGCGATCCCGCCGGCCAGGGTGCCCAGGCCTTCCATCTTTTGCGCTTGGACCAACTGCTGCTCGAGACGTTTGCGCTTGGTGTCATTAAAAAGATAACCCAGCAGTTCAACCACCTGGCCGGCTTCGTTGAAGATGCCGACAAAGCGGGAGACTACGTAAACGGGCTCGCCCGAAGGCTGGCGCATTTCCAAATCATAGCGTTCGACCGTCCGCTGTTCCTGCACCAACGCGATCAACTCTGTGGCGTCGTGTCGGCTGCGCAAGAGCGACATGAAATTCGTCCTCTGTGCCTCATGCACGGAGCCAAGGTCGAAGATGCGTACGAAAGCGGGATTGCAGATCACGATCTCACCGTCCGGCCGCATGAGAAGATTCCCCGTGAGCGCTTCTTCCACGAATAAACGGAAGCGTTTCTCGCTCCGCCGTGAATCTTTCTCGCTCCGGCGCAAATCTTCCTCCGCTTCCTTGCGCGCGCTGATGTCGGTATTAATGGAAAGGCGGGCAGAGTCCTGGCCGTCGCTCCTCAGGGTCCAGTGACTCGCCACTTGGATGGTACGCCCGTCCCGCCCGGTTTGCTGCAATTCGCCCTCCCAGTGTGATTGGGTTCGCAGCGTCTCTTCGAGGTCGGGCGCCAGCCCAGGGAACTTGGTCTTGAGCAGCGAATGAATCTTCTGTCCGAGCGCCTCTTCAGTGGTCCATCCGTAGATTCGCTGCGAACCGCGATTCCAGTAAGTGATCACTCCCTGAGCATCGCAAAGAACAATGCTGTCGTGGGCGAACTCGAAGAGCTGCGCGTGCGCATTCAAATCCTGGGTCATCGTCCCGGGCGGTTGCGACGGGCTTTCCGTGACTGCGGGTTCGGCCCCTACGTTTTTGGCGTGCACTGGAAAAGACTCTTACAGTTTCGAGTCTTCGTGCCAACTACTACAAACAGTACCGAAAACCCCAGCCGTGCGCGCCACCAGATCCAACTTACCGGGATGCGGTCGTCGGCGAAGGCGTCGCGGAGTCCGCCGAGCCCGAGCGCATCTCGCGCACCCGCTCTGGATTGAAAAAGAGGAACCGCTGTCCGCGTTTCTCGGCTTCCTGGCGCGTCATCTGAAAGAGCGCATTGTCGCCTTTCAGATCCAAAACAACGATCGGTGAGGGAGAGTCCTCGTCCCGATCGAGCTCCTCCTTCGAGAGCCGAGGCTTTCGCATCACCTGTTTCAGAATCGGCATAATGCCGAGAGTCGTTTTTCCCGAACCGGAAT
>JBDTQT010000337.1:0-3690 GCA_039932055.1 Thermoanaerobaculia bacterium | reverse complement strand
AGCTCTGCGCACGCTGGTTTTCGATTCGCTCGCAGAGCAGATTGCGGTGATCGACCAGGCAGGGAGCATCGTCGATGTCAATTCAGCCTGGATCGAGTTCGGAGCCGGGAACGGCCTTCCTCCGGACGTTACCTGGATAGGGGTCAACTACCTCGACGTTCTCGCCGCCTCCGCGGCCGGTCTCGATCACCATGCCGGTCCGGCGGCGCAGGGCATCCAGGAAGTCCTCAAGGGGGCAAGCTCGTCGTTCTACCTCGAATACCCCTGTCACAGCCCCGACGAGCAGCGCTGGTTCATGATGCGGGCGACCCGTCTCGCCGACGACTCACGGGACTTCTGCGTCGTCTCCCACCAGAACATCACGGTGCGCAAGCTGGCCGAGGAGCGCGCTCAGCATCTCGCGATGCACGATTCGCTCACCGGCCTGGCCAACCGCCGCCATTTCGAAGAGGTCCTGCAGCGCGAGATTCGGCGGAGCATCCGGAATCACACGGGCATGAGCATCCTCGCGATTGACCTCGATCGATTCAAGGAGTTCAACGACAGGTTGGGGCATGCCGCGGGAGATCAGTGTCTGATCGGCGCCGCCCGGGTGATCGCGAACCATACCCGCCGCGCCGCCGACTACCCGGCACGCATCGGCGGCGACGAGTTCTCGGTGCTTCTCGCGGAGACGGACTTGCAGGAGTCGATGCAGGTCGCGGAAGCGATTCGTCAGGGGGTCGAAAATCTGCAAGTGAGCTCCGGCGAGTCGACGTGCATCAGCGCCAGCATCGGAGTGGCGACCCGGATTCCCACCAGCGAGCGGGATGCAGGTCTTTTTCTGCGTGCAGCCGACACTGCGATGTATCGCGCCAAATCCGAGGGGCGGAATCGAGTGGTCACCGCGTGGCCGCAACAGGACGATTCGGCACCCGGGATCTCCTGAAACCGCGCAGGGGAGGGCAGCTGCCGCCGGGAAATCGCCTGGAACCCGGAACCCCCGCTTGCTGCGCGTCGGCCAGGTTCGGTGAGAAGAGGCAGGAATTCTCGCGCGAGCTCGCAAAGCGCTGAAAGATGAGACAGACGCGCCTTCGTTGAATAGGATGGTCGGCATGTCCGACGAAAGCAGGCCTCGCGCCGATTCGGGCTCGGCGCGGCTCGAGGCGTTCTCCGATGCGGTCTTCGGCTTCGCCGCGACGCTGCTCGTGGTGGCGCTCGAGGTGCCGTCGACGTTCGCCGAGCTCGAGGGGGTCCTGCGCGGCTTCGCGCCGTTCAGCCTGAGCTTCGGCACGCTGATCCTGATCTGGTCGGTGCACCACGCCTTCTTCCGCCGCTTCCCGATGACCGACCGGGTGACGGTGGCGCTCAACTCCTGCCTGCTCTTCGTCGTGCTGTTCTACGTCTACCCGCTGAAGTTCCTCGCCCGCAGCATCGCCGCCATGTTCCTCGGCAGCGGCGTCGCGGGCGGAGCCACGATCGCCAGCCTCGCCGAGCTCGGCCGCCTCTTCGCCTGGTACGGCGCCGGATTCGCCGCCCTCTTCCTCTGTTTCGTCCTGCTCTACGCCCACGGCGCGCGGCGCGCCGGCGCGCTCGGCCTGCCGGCGCAGGCGCGCGACGAGGCGATCTTCCTCGCCCGCCACTACGCCATCTTCGTCTTCGTAGCGGGGCTGTCGATCGTCCTCGCGCTCACCGGCATCGGTCTCACCGTCGCCCTGCCGGGCTGGATCTACAGCCTGATCGGCCCCCTGTGCGGCGTCCACGGCGCCTGGCACGCGCGCCATCGTGCGGCCACCGGCCGGCGCTGAAGGCGCTCGGGCTTGCCCGACATGGGTCCGGGGGAGCTGATTCAGAGTGGTTGAGAGTAGAGTCGCCCCTTCTCCCGGAGGAGCTCGCGGATGAGGTACCTGAGGCAGATGTTCAGCGCACGGTCGATGTCCCGGATCGCTCTTGCCGCGCGAATCGCGCTGATCCTGGCGACGCTGTGCGGCGCGTCGATCGCGGCAGCACAGGACGTGATCCCCAACCCCGAGTTCGACCTACCCTCGGTGGCGGGCTGGGTCGGCGACGACGCGGGCCTCTTCTGGGCCCAGGACGATCCGGAGTGCTCTCCGCCGAACGCGTCGGGCTCCCTGGCGATCACTCCGCTCGTCCCCAACTCTCCCGCCTCTGCCGTGCTTTGCGTCGCGGCGCCGGGGCCTTCGCCGCTCAATTTCACAGCGCAGTTGATCCTCGAATGCCAGTCGCGCGTCGACGCGTTTCTCGACTTCTTCCCGGACGCGCTGTGTGGCGGTGCTTCGCTTCAAACTTCCACCGCCGGAGCGACGGTCCCTTCGGGTAGCTGGCTCGAACTCGCCGTGCAGGCCATGAACGTCCCGGTCGGGACGCAGTCGATCGGCATCCAGATGAAGGTGTCCGAGTCCGTTTCTGCCGGCTGCGGCGCCCGTTTCGATCAGTTCTATCTCGGCTCGGGCGCGCTCATCCTGCGCGCCGGTTTCGAGACCGGATCGAGCACCTGCCACTGGGTGACGGTCCCCTAGGCGAAGAAACGCGCACCGAGGTCGCCGAGCAGGACGATCTCGGGCTCGAGGCGGACAGCGAACTTCTCCGCCACTGCGACGCGCATGCGGCGCATCAGGGCGATGACATCCGCCGCCGTGGCGCCGCCGGTGTTGACGATGACGTTGGCGTGTTTCGGCGAGACCTGCGCGCCGCCGACGGTCATACCTTTCATTCCGGCGACATCCAGAAGCCTTCCCGCATGCTCGCCTGGGGGGTTCTTGAAGATCGAGCCGGCGTTTGCCTGGCCCGAGGGGAGGCTCGCCCAGCGCTTCGCGTTCAACTCTTCCATCCGCGCGAGGAGCGCCTCGGGGTCGCCGGGGGTGAGATCGAACAGTGCCCTGGTGACGATCGCGCCGGTCGCCTTGAGCCGGGTCGCGCGATAGCTGGCGCCCAGGTCCCCGACGCCGATCCGGTGCCGTCGGCCGTCGGCTTCGACCAGGCGGGCGGAACGCAGGACATCCTTGATTTCGGTGCCGTAGCAGCCGGCGTTCATGAACACCGCCCCGCCGACCGTCGAAGGGAATCCGGCGAGCGCTTCGAGGCCGGCGAGCCCGGCCTTCGCGGCCTTGCGGGCAGCGATGGCGAGCGGCGCTCCGGCGCCAGCGCTCACCCGCAGGCCACGGATGCGCACCCGCTTCAACTCCCCGCCCAGCTTTGCGACAACCCCCGGCAGGCCGGCATCGGGAACCAGGACATTCGAGCCCAGGCCGAGCAACTGAAACGGGAGGTCGAGGTCGTGGACCAGCGTGAGGAGGCGCACCAGGGCGCGCTCCGAAGCGACTTCGACGAGGAGTTCGGCGGGTCCGCCGATGCGCAGGGTCGTCAGCCTTGCCATGGGCTGTCCCGGCTTCACCGCCAGCCCCGGAACTCCGGCGATTTCGTCCAGAAAACGGTCGATTTCGCCCTGCGCGCCAGATCGAGCCACTCGAATCCGTCCTTTCATTCTGCAGAAGAAGGTCGATCTTAGGCTTTCTCGACTGCCTCTTAGCAGATAGTATAGGGGCGCAAAAGGGGCGCAAACGCGACGCAACGCAATTTTCGACAAGGGAGTGAATCCGATGGCGGTAGATCCGAAAGTAGAAAAGGGGAAGGCAGTCGAGGGCGCCCTGGCGCAGATCGAACGGCAGTTCGGCAAGGGCTCGATCATGC
>JBDTQT010000336.1:0-3711 GCA_039932055.1 Thermoanaerobaculia bacterium | reverse complement strand
CCCACCGCCTTCGGGCACCCCGCCGGCCGCGGCTGCGGCGCCAGCCGTCTCGAGGGCCTCGATCCCGGCGGCGGCGGTCGTCCCGCCCGCCCCAGCCTCGCAGGCTCCGATTCCCGCCCCGGTGGCGGCGGTTCCGGTGAGCTCGCTTTCCGGCTCGACGAAGGTCTCGGCGGCGCTGCAGCGGATCCGCTCGCAGCGGTTGGTGCAGTACGTTCTGCTCGGGCTGGCAGGATTGGCGGTCGTCGGCCTCCTCGCGCTCTGGACGACCGACCGGACCGATCCCCAGGTCCCCCCGCCCGCCGGTCCGACGGCGGAGGAGCAGCGCGGGCTCGACCTTCAGACAGCGCTCGCCGGGGCTCGTCTGCGGCTTGACGCTGGCGACCTCCAGGGAGCGCAGGCCGCACTCGCGCAGGCTCAGCAAATCGATCCGGAGAGTGCCGCGGCGCGCGCCATGCGGGCCGAGGTCGAACGCATCTCGCTCGACCTGTCGTCGGCTGCCGAGCGTGAGCAGCGGGTTTCCGAGGGCCTGATCCTGGCCCGCGAAGAGTACTCGAAACGACGGTACGAAGCGGCGATTGCCGCGGCCAACGGCGTACTGGCTCTGGTGCCGGACCATCCCGAGGCGGTCAAGCTCGCAGCCGACGCGGAAACTGCGTTGGGGCGGCAGAAAGAGCGTGAGCGATCGCAGAAGTCGGCCCAGGCGGCGCAAGCCGCGGCCGCAAGCGTCCCGCCGCCGGCGCCCCAGCCGCAGAAGCCCGTCACGCCGGCGGCGCCGGTGCCGGTCGCCACCGACGCTACGGTCGAGATCGATTTCTACTCGGAGCTCTCCGAGGGGGTTCTGACGGTCTACTCGGGAGAGCGCCAGATCTTCCGCGAGCCGTTCAAGTTCGTGAAGAAGACCGGCTTTCTGAGCAAGGAGAAGATTCCCGGCGCCCTGAGCGCGCAACGGACGCTGCCGGCCGGCGCCGTCGCGCTGCGGGTCTACGTCCTGCTGTCTGGCAAGCCGACCAAGGCGATTGTCGTCGAAGGGACTCTCGCCGGGGGCTCGACTCGCAGCCTGGTCGTGCGGGTCGACGCCGACGGGCGCGTCGACGCCAAACTCGAATAGAGGTTCTTTTCCCTCCGCCGGACGCGTTGCCCGGATCTCTCCGGGCAGGCCGCGGTTCGCCCCGCGGTCAGGCCGGCCGGGAGGGTTGCCAGAGCTCCGGCTCGGCGATCTCCCGCAACTGGCTCATCAGCTCTGCCGCCGGCCCGACGGCCACCACCAGCGCCTCTTCCGGCCGGAGGTGGGCCTGGGCGAGACGCGCGAGATCTTCGGGTCGGATGGCGGCGACCTCGGCCAGGTAACGGGCCGGCGTGTCGAGGGGCAGGCCGTAGAGGGCGATCTCGCCGAGGCGGGCCGCGAGACCCTCGATCGTCTGCAGGCTGTAGGGAAAGACACCGAGGAGGTAGTTCCGGGTCTCCTCGAGCTCGGCCGGGGCGACCGCTTCGACGCGAATCCGCCGCAGCTCGCCCAGGACCTCTGCCGTCGCCCGCCCGGTCGCTGCCGTCGACACCGCCGTCGCAACAACGAACGGACCGCGGGTCTTGCGGTCGACGAAGCGGCTCGACGCGCCGTAAGTGAAGCCGTGACGCTCGCGGAGGTTGAGGTTGATCCGGCTGGTGAACTTGCCGCCGAGGAGGGTGTTGAGGATGCCGAGTCCGACGCGGTCCGGATGACGGCGCGGCACTCCCAGATGACCGATACGGAGCTCGGTCTGCTCGGCTCCGGGGCGGTCGACGACCACGACACGCAGGGCCCGGTCGGCGGCACCGTCCCCGGTCGGGCCGGCCGGTGGACCGTCTGGACCGTCGGCAGCGGCGGACGCCGGCAGCGCGGATCGAATGTGAGAATGCGTCGGAGCGGAGACCGCGAAGGCCGCTTCGATGGCTGCCGTGAGTCGCGTGCGGTCGAAGTCGCCGGCGACGGCGATGGCTCCTCGCGCGGGGTGATAGCGCGCCTGATGGAACTCGAGCAGAGCATCGCGACTCATGCCGTCGAGCGCGGCCGGAGTCCCGGCGAGCGGATGCGCGAAGACCGTGCCGGCGTAGAGGTGATGCGCGAAAGTCTCGTCGGCGACCGACGCCGGCTGGTCCGCCCGGCGCTGCAGCTCGGCGAGCGTCTGCTGGCGCAACCGGTCGAGCTCATGCTGCGGAAAGGCCGGTTCGTAGAGCAGCTCGGCCAGGAGGTTCAGGCCGTACTCGAGATCGCCGGCGAGCAACTGCAGGCTGAGCCGGGCGGCGTTCCAGTCCGCTGAACAGGAGAGCGTGCCGCCGCGGCGCTCGAGCTCGGCGGCGAGCTGTGGCCCGCTGCGCCGCGCGGTGCCCTCGTCGATCATCGAAGCGGTCATCGCGGCGAGCCCCGGGAGGGATTCCGGATTGTGCTCGCCGCCGGCGTCGAGCAACAACTCCAGCTCGACGAGAGGCACTCCGGTGCGTGGCGCGACGAAGACCGGCACACCGCGCGCAGTTGCAAATCGGTCGAACGCCGGCATCGGCACGGCGCTCTCGCGGCCGGGCGCCGGCGGTCGGGAACGGTCGGGGAGAGCGCTCGGCGTCGGCCTCGGGGGGCTCACTCGCGCGCTCCTTCCGGCTCGACGACCAGAAGCGCGCTGTTTGCCGCGCCGAGCCGCGCGGCAGCGAAGGTGCGGACCGCCGCGATGTCGACCTGCTCGTAGGCCTCGGCTTCGCCAAAAGCACGCTCGGGCGCGTCGAAGTAGGTGGTGTACTGGGAGAGGAGATCCGCCCGATGGTCGAGAGTCTGGAGCTCCGAGTAGATGCCCGCCAGGGTGCGCCGGCGGGCGCGCTCGAGCGCATCGTCGAGGGAGGCGTGGTCCGCCGCCGCCGAGCCTCTGGCGAGTCCATCGAGGTGCTCGCGAATGCGCGCCTCGAGCTGCGCGGCCTCGACACCGGGGCGCGCCGTAGCGACGAGCAGGAAGACGCCGACCTCTTCGGTCGGGTAGAGGTAGGCCGAGACGTCCTGCGCCAACTGGCGGTCGACGACCAGGTCGTGCACCAGCAGACTCGATTTGCCGTCGGTCAGGAGGTTCGCCGTGACGGCGGCAGTCCACCAGCCGGGAGCGCCGAACGGTTCGGTGCGGAAGGCGAAATAGAGGCGGCGCAACTGCACCCGGTCGGTCATCGAGTCGCGCACGGCGCCGGCGAGCGGCGCCAGCGGCGCATGGACCGGCGGCGGAGGTGTCCCCGCGGGCAGACTGCCGAACCAGCGCTCGATCGCCTGCAGTGCCGCGTCCGGTTCGAAGTCTCCGGCCAGGGAGAGCACGGCGTTTCCCGGTCCATAGTACGCCGAGAAGAAGGCGCGGACCTCTTCGAGCGTCGCGGCCTCGATGTCCGCCATGTGCCCGATGACCGGCCAGCGATACGGATGGCCCGGCGGAAAAAGCAGCTCGAAGAGGCGCTCCATGGCGCGGCCGTAAGGCTGGTTGTCGACCCTCTGCCGGCGCTCGTTCATCACCACCTGGCGCTGGTTCTCGAGCTTCTCGGCGGTGAGTCCGGGCAGCAGATGGCCCATGCGGTCCGATTCGAGCCAGAGCGCGAGCTCGAGGTGGCGCGAGGGCAGAGTCTCGTAGTAGTTCGTGCGGTCGTACCAGGTCGACCCGTTGGCGACGCCGCCGACCTCCTGCAGGTAGCGGAAGTGGTCGTTCGTGCCGA
>JBDTQT010000335.1:0-3771 GCA_039932055.1 Thermoanaerobaculia bacterium | reverse complement strand
TCGCCCGCCGGGCGCAGTTCCTCGACCTCGAGAACGTCGCCAACGTCGTCACCGCCTTCGATCGCGCCGGGCTCGCCACGGCACCTTCCGTGGCGCCGCTCGCCGACGAGCTGTGGAAGGGCTTCATTGTGCGGCTCTATCAGGGCAAGGAGACTTACGGCGGCTTGCAGGACCGGCAGACGCAGCGCTCGGGCGTGCTGCTCGAGTCGGAGGCGCGGACGTTGGCCGAGATGACGCGTGCGCTCGCCAGCCGGGCCGACGGCGCAGAATCGGCGAAGAAGTTCTCGATTCTCTCGCAGGCGTTGATTTCGCGCGGCACGGGGGACGGCTGGGGATCGACGAACGCGAATGCGTCGGCGATCCTGGCGCTCGCAGAAATGCTCGGTAAAGGGAGGATGGAGGCGGCCGCTTCGTCGTTGACGGTGTCGTCACAGGGGGCGTCGGCTGCCCTCGAATTGCGTGCTGGATCGCCGACCGCTTTCTGGCAGAGCACCGACGGCGGCCCGGCGTCGCTCACGCTGGTGAGCACGGCCGCCGCGCCGGAGGCGCCATCGTCGCCAGTCGCCGCGCGCGCCGAGCTGAGCTACCTGCCGGCCGCACCCGGCTCGCAGGCGGCGCCGCGGCGCGACGGCTTTGTCGTCACGCGCGAGCAGTTGGTGTATCGGACCGGCGCGGTGGCCGGCACTCCACCGGAGAAGATCGCGCTGGACAGTCCGGGAGCGACGGTTTCGCTGACCGTTGGCGAGGTGGTGGAGGAGCACGTCCAGGTGGTGAATCCGGCGAACCGCAACTTCATCGCCGTCGTCGTGCCGCTCGCCGCCGGCATGGAGCCACTCAATCCACGCCTCGAGACGGCGCCGCCAGAGGCGAAGCCTGCAGGCACCTTGACCCTGACGCCGACCTACGCCGCCTACCTCGACGACCAGGTCGCCTTCTACTTCAACGAGCTGCCGAAGGGGACCTACGACTTCTACTTCCGCACCCGCGCCCAGGTCCAGGGCGACTTCATCCAGCCCCCCGCCAAGGCCGAGATGATGTACGACGCCAGCCAGGTCGGCACCAGCGCCGGCGCGGCGGTGAGCGTTGTGAGGCCCGCGGAAGGCACGATTCCAGGCCAGTGAACTCATGGACGGGACGCCTTGACGGGACACGATGACGGGACACCTTGACCATCGTGTCCCGTCGGTGACGCGATGCTCCTCGCGAACGGCGCCACTCTGTCGCTCGTCCATTGGGCCCTGGTGCGCCGCCGTGCGGCCTGACCGCCGAATGGCGATTCGGTGTAGCCTCCACCTGTGAGCTCCGTTCGCTGTGCTTTGCGCGTAGTGGGCATGAGACCTTCCAGTTTCGTCCTTCGCTGGGCCGTTTGCCTGCCGTTCGTGCTCTTCTTCGCCGGCATCCTCGCTCTTGGCGAAGTCGCCGCAGCGCAGAACGCCCTTGTCTTCAATCCAGAGTTCGACGTCAACCTCGATGATTGGGGATACGGGGTGGGGCAGACCCAATTCTGGGAGGCGGACGACGCCGACGGCTGCCCGCTGTCCGGATCTGTTTCCATGACGTCGATCCCTGGGGACAACTCGCTGGTCGCAGCCTTCGCCGCGGACTGTCTGCCGGTCAACGAGGGGGACTACGTTTGGCTCCAAGCGACTTACAAATCGCCGAACCCCGTCACTCTCTACCTCTTTCAGTACACCACAGCCAACTGTAGCGGCGCCTACACGGACAGCAGCAGTAGCACAACTCCCGCAAGCGCTGTCTGGCGCACTGCCGACCTCTTCGTCGGCATATTCCCTCCGCCGGACACCCAGTCGGTGCGCTTCGTCACGGTCTCCTCAGATCCGGATCCGAACAACTCGTTCACCCTCAGTTTGGACCGCGCCTATCTGGGATCCCGGTCGCGCATCTTCGCTGACGACTTCGATGGCGCCTCGACCTGCCGCTGGACGTCGGCGGTTCTTTAGCCTGGCTGTTCAGCCCCTCGCGACCAGCCGGAGGGTCGCATCGAGCGGTTCCCCAGTGCGGCGGATGTGCCCGCACAGGGCCGCACCTCTCGAGCGGATGTGTCGTCTTGAGCCGCGAGGTGGCGAGCTTCAAGGCAAAGCGGGCTAGGATCCGCCGGTGAACCTCCTGCGCTCCCGTTTGCTGGCATCGCTCTTTGCGGTCGGGGCCGCCGCGGGTGCCGCGTTCGCGGAGGGGCCGTTCGCGATCCGGACGCCGCAGCTCATGGTGCCGGACGAGGCGGCGGGCAGCGGTCTCTCGCCGGAAGTGGCGGTGCGGTTGTCGATCGACGAGCGTGGGCGGGTGGCGGCTGTCGAGGTGCGGTCGATCACGCCGGCGAGCGACTACGACACCTTCTTCCGCGACCAGGTGGTCGGGACACTCTCCGAATGGCGCTTCGCGCCGGCGACTTCGGACGGCAAGGCGGTGGCGAGCACGCTCGACTGGCGGGTGCGATTCCCCGTCAAGGCGGCGGTGGCGGAGAGCAGCTACGTCTTCGCACCGATGCCCGGTGCCGATTTCGAGGAACGGCGCGCGGCGATCCTCGCCCTGCCCGTGACGATACGCCGCGGGATGCTGGAGGCCGAAGGTCGTGCCGCGCTCGAGGTCCTCGACAGCAAGAAAAAGACCGAGGCTGCCACGCCGCGCTTCATCGTCCGCACCGACGCCGACGACCCGCGCGCCGCCGCGGTCATCGCCGGCAACCTCGAAGCGATCTTCAACGTCCTCGCGGCCGAGCTGCTGCCCGGCGTCGAGCTTCAACCCGAGCCCTTCAAGGTGCTCGTCTTCGTCTACCGCTCCCGCAGCCAATTCGAGTCGTTTGCCGCCAACTATCCCTGGGGTGAAGGAACTTCCGGCTACTACTCGGGCACCGGGCTCATCGCCTTCAGCCTCGAGCAGCCGTCGAACGACGAGGTGATGAACATCCTGCTGCACGAGGCGACCCACGCCTTTCTCGATCGGCACATCCTGCGCCCGGGTGTTGCCCTGCCGCGCTGGCTCGGCGAAGGCTTCGCCGAGTACGTCGGCAACTCGGCGGTGCAGAAGGGGCGCCTGCAGCCGGGGAAGACCTTCGCGCACAAGTTCGCCTTCCAGGGGAGCGGCGTCGCTTCCTTCCGCACCGAGGCCGGTTTCAATCTGGACGCGGCGCGCACGGCGCTGCGCAAGGGGAAGGGGCTCGGGGTCGAGGAGCTGCTCGAGGCCTCACCCGAGATCTTCTACGGCGAGCGCTCTCGGCTCTACTACGCCTCGGCATGGCTGCTCGTGCATTATCTGCGCGACGGCAGTCCGGAGAGTGCCGCGAACCGCTTCCCGCAACTGCTGCTCTATCTCGCGGAAGGCTATCCGCAGCTCGCGGCCTTCCGCGCCGTTTACGGTCCGGTCGATGCGGCCGACGCCGACTTCCACCGCTACGTCAAGGAGTTCTGAGCCGCGCCTGCAAGGCGGCAGGGTGCGGACTCAGGGTTTGGCGTTGAACAGCGCGCTCTCGCGCGCCGCTGCCGCGGCGTCGCCGAGCTTGGCGTAGCAGCCGGAGAGGTAGTAGTGCGCGTCGCGTTTCGCTGGCTCGCGCGCGAGGACGGAGAGGAGGAGAGGCACGGCCTCGCCGCAGCGCTCGAGGTGGTGGAGCGCCAGGGCGCGCTTCCAGAGACTCTCGAGACGGTCGGGGTTCGCGACCAACGCCTGCGCGAAGGCATCGGCGGCTTCGCCCCAGCGCTCGAGCTTGAAGTTGGCGGTGCCGAGGTTGTACCAGGCGGGCTCGGCGTAGCCGCTCTC
>JBDTQT010000334.1:0-3775 GCA_039932055.1 Thermoanaerobaculia bacterium | reverse complement strand
CCTGAAGGCAACGGTTGCGCCGAACGCTTCATTCGCACTCTCAAAGAGCAGCTCCTGTGGCTGCGCTTCTTTCCGACCGTCGCAGAGCTCAACGAAGCCCTCGCTGAATTCCGCGTCCGTTACAACCACCGCTGGCGTCTCGAACGCCACGACTACCGCTCACCAGCCGCTGTCCGAGCCGACTTCATCGCTCTCAGGAACGCTGCTTGAGTAGACTCATCCAACTGTCCAGGAAATCGGGGGCGCTACAGCCACCACGAACACCACTGTTCCCAATGAGCCCTACAATGCCCGGAAGGGCAAGCTCGAAACGGCCATGAGCCGCAATGAGATCGGAGCGCCGCCGACGCCGGGCTCTACGTATGCGAACGTTACGGAGACCTACACATATCAAGATCGAGGGGGACGCGCGAAGAAGCGGATCACTTCGGTCAGCGGAACGACCGGCACTGTCATTCCGGAATCATGGGTGACATCGCAAACAACAAATCCCCTCGGTCTGCTCGACACTCTGGATTACCCAACGTGCACCTCGGGGACTGGCTGTGCAGGAGGGCCGGGGCCCATCTCGACGACCATGGGGTATGAGGATGGAATGCTCCGAACCGTCACGGCAGGCGCCTCGTCTCCCCTCGTCTCGGAAATCACCTATCACGCCAGCGGAATGCCGGCAGTTGTAAGCCATGGACCGACCGGCAACCAATCGCTCATCGAGACGGTCTCCCAAGCGGCGAATGGCATGCCGCGTCCGTCCTCTATTGCAATTACGTCGCGAGATGGCTCAACCTTCACGACTGGCACCTACACCTACGATGCCGCCGGCAATATCAAGTCCATGGGCAATGCCACGATCGGTACCGACCGATTCAGGTACGACCGTTATCATCGCCTGGTGGAAGCGCAAATGGCCACCGTCGGCGCCGGCATCGTGCAAACAGCGACGTTCGACGCCTACGGGAACATCACGGCGATGAACACGAACGGCACAGGAGTGAATTTTCCGGCTTCCGGTACGACCAACAGACTTACCTCTGCCTCCTACGATGAAGCCGGGAACACCCTCTCGTGGAACGGAAACGCCTATTCCTGGGACCGTTTCAATCGCATGACCCGATGGAGCAATGGGTCGGAAACGTGGAGCTACGTCTACACGGCCGGGGATGAACGGCTCTGGGCAATCAAGGGCGCTCCCTCTGCCGGATACTCCAGTTGGACCCTTCGCGGCTTCGACAACGCCGTGCTCGTAAGAGACCAGCGGCAGCCGGCCACCGCCGCCACATCGTCACCTGAAGTGGTTCTGAGCACCTGTCCCGCCGGGACTCCTTCCACCCGCCTGTTCTGCGACAATTTCGAGAGCGGTACCTTCGGCCCATGGGACGCCGTGGTGGCAGGTCACGAAGCCCAGCGCAAGACCACCCGCTACGCCTACCGCGACGGTAGGCTCCTACTCTCATTGGATTCCGACAGCGGATTTCACGACTTTGGGCTCGACCATCTGGGGTCTGTCCGAGTGTCTACGGACGACGTTTTCGGCTCGATTGCAGCCCGCCACACGTACTTCCCCTTCGGCCAGGAGGCCACCTCGACGGCGCAAGACGACGAAGTTATGAAATTCACCGGCCACGAGCGCGACCTCCAGTCCACTCCCGGCGACACCGCCGACGACCTGGACTACATGCATGCGCGATTCAGGTCGCCGTTGACCGGGAGATTCCTCAGCACGGACCCGGTGCTGGGGACACCAAGATCCCCTCAGAGCTGGAACCAATACGCCTATGTTCTCGGGAACCCGCTCAGACTCATAGATCCGACCGGAATGGATGGCCTGGAGTTCATGGATTACATTCGGGCTGTTGGAGCCGCAAGCGCCCAATCTGCGGACAAGTTGGGATACATGATCGCCAAGCCGATGCTCATGATGGGTTCGGGAATTCTCAATGATGATCCGCGTCAGTTCGCAGCGGGCTTTCTGCTGAATGCCTCCCGCGCTGTGGGTTTTAGCGCCCTGAGTGGCCCCGTGGCGGCAGGTGCGCTCGCCAACGGGGTCATTGGGGGTACAGCGGCGGCGGCGACGACCTCTGGCGACGGCCCCGAGGCATTCCTAACGGGATTCACCCTTGGTGCTGCCTCTCCCGGCATTTCTGGCGGCCCAGTGGTCGCAGCGGGGAAGGCTGCTGTTGCTTCGGCGACAGCGCAAGTCGCTCTCAATGGAAATGTGAACAACGAACGCGTTGCGTCCGCTGCCGTAGCTGGCGCGATTGGTTCCGCGGTCGTTCAGTCGGCCGCGAATGCGGGGAGGTCGCTATCGCCCCTCGCACGGACGCTGGCCCAGCGATACTATGGAATCGCCCTAACCGTAGCGCCCGAAGCGGTCAATTCCAGCTCGCGCAAACCGTGCAACGGGGGCGCAGCAGAGGGGTCGAAATGTCAGTGAACAAGGATGATCCGTCATTCAATCCGCATAATTCCCTCGGCGCGGCTCCGATGGATTGGTTCGAGTATCCGACCGAG
Source organism: Thermoanaerobaculia bacterium (assembly GCA_039932055.1). Classification (GTDB taxonomy): domain Bacteria; phylum Acidobacteriota; class Thermoanaerobaculia; order Multivoradales; family JAGPDF01; genus JAGPDF01. The sequence goes on along the minus strand of JBDTQT010000334.1, from coordinate 1,264 downwards.
CTGATATTCGGCGTAGCCTTGGTCTGGCCAGTCATGGCCGCCTTTCTCATTTGGGTTTCAGTCTCGGGAGACGTCTCCCTTGCTCGGCCGGCGTGGCTCGTGATCTTGGCTGTTGGAGTGGGCGGTGGCTATTTCAGCTGGCTCTTTCTTCGCGCTCCCAAGCGATTCGAACTTATGCAAGGCTCGTTAAGAATCTCGAGGCGTGGAGCCCAGCCCATCGAGGTTCCGATACCCGATATTCGTTGGAAGACGCAAAAGTCCGCAATCGCTTTCTTGTTCGGAGCCGAGGAGCTCGAAATCGAGAGGGCCGGCGAGAGGATGCTGGTTTGGAAGCAACTCGAGAGGTTCGAGGAGTTCAAGAATCTGCTGGCGACTGAGTAGTTTCACTGGACGGTGTGGCCATTTGCGAGGCTTCCCTCCTCAGTCGACTCGACAGTCGCTTAGATTCTCTCCAGGATAGATCGATAGAGGGAGCGCTGACGACGCTCGACACTCGAGGAGTCCGGCGTCCGAATAGGTTTCAGCCGATTTTCAGGAGGTTCCGTGAGGAGCTCTTCTCGAATTTGGCTGAAGAGGTGCTGAACGGGTGCCACGCGATTTCCCGCAGCGCCGGAGCGGTGGAAATGAGCTACAGATCTTGGAGAAGAGCCGGCCTGTAACTGCGAATTCTTCAGTAGTTTGCGGCGAAACTCGGCTGGAACCTTACCCGGGGGGCGGTGCCGGGGCCGTAGTGCGCTTTCCCGCTCGTCCGGCTCGCCACTTCGAGGTAGCTGCCGGCGCCCTCGCTCGCCACCAACGCGACCTTGGCGGTTCCGGCGGTCGTTCCGGCGAAGCGCTCGAACACCGCGGTCGCGTCGCTGCTCGCCGCCTCGGCCCGGAAGACCTGCCCCATCGCGTCGCCCACCAGCGCGCCGCGGCGCGTGATGCGCCGCAGCTCGTCCCACTCCCACTGCTCGTCCGGTGCGCCCGTCCATTCGACCGCGAGCTCGGCCAGCGCATCGAACGGCTCCTCCCCCAGCGTGATGTAGCGCCCGGCCTGGGAGAGCTCGAAGACCCGCTGGTCGACCTCTTCGCGGCTGACTTCGGGACGACCGGCTCGCAAGTTCGCCGGCGCGGTCGCCAGCGAGAATCCCAGCCCGATGAGACCCAGACCTTGACGCCGCAGCGTCGGCGGCAGGGCTTCAACCTCATGCGGCAGCACGATCTCGGTCGGCGACAGCGGGATCCCCGCCTCCCCCACCCCAACGTGAAAGTCGAAGCTCGG
>JBDTQT010000333.1:0-3826 GCA_039932055.1 Thermoanaerobaculia bacterium | reverse complement strand
GCTGCGCGGCGCCGGCTACGCCACCGTGGCGGTGGTCGGCTCGCGGGTGCTCGACCGCCGCTTCGGCCTCGACCGCGGCTTCGATCTCTACGACGACCGCATGGCCGCCGAGCGCACCGGCGAGTTCGGTTACCCCGAGCGCCCGGCGGGTGCCGTCGTCGACGCGGCGCTGGCAGCGACCGCCGCGACCGCCGCGGTCTCGTCGCCGCCGCTGTTCCTCTGGGTCCACTTCTACGATGCCCACGCCCCCTACGAAGGCGCTGGGGATGACGCTCGCAGCCGTTACCGGAGCGAGGTCGAGGCGATCGATCGCGAGCTCGGCAGGCTGCTCGACCAGCTGCGCCCGGGGCGGCCGCGCATAGTGGCGGTGGTGGGGGACCACGGCGAGAGCTTCGGCGAGCACGGCGAGAGCGAGCACGGCTATCTGCTGCATGAGCCGACACTCGCGGTGCCGCTCGTGCTCAGCGGTCCCGGCGTGCCGGCCGCCGGGACGCGTCCCGAGACAGTGGGTATCCGCCGATTGGCGGCGACGCTCGTCGCCCTCGCTGGGGTGAAGGCGAGCCGGCTGGGCGGCCCGGCGCTCGCCGTCGAGGGTGGAGAGTCGGCCGGCGCGGAGAGCGTTTATCACGAGACCGAGTTCCCGGCCTCGACCTTCGGCTGGAGTCCGCTCGCCGCGGTCACCCGGGGTAGCTGGCGGTTCGTTCTGGGACCGCAGCCGGCGCTCTTCGATCTGGCGACCGACCCGCAGGAGCGCGCGAACCGGCTGCGCGAGGAGCCCGAGCGGGTGCGGAGTCTGCGCAAGGAGCTCGCGCGCCTCAGTGGTCGCGCCCGCCTGGCGCCGCCGGCCGCAGCACCGCTCGACGACGAGCTGCGGCGCCAGCTCGAGAGCCTCGGGTACCTCTCCGGCGCGACCGCCCTGCGCGGCACACTCGACCCCGCCGAAGGCGTCCTGCTGCTTGCCGACTTCGCCGCCGCCAAGCAGCGCCTGACCGCTGGCGATGCCACCGGCGCCCGCGACACCCTCCGGCAATTGGTCGGTCGCAGCCCGCAGAGCGTCCCGTTCCTGAGCGTTCTGGCGCAGGCCGAAGGGGCGCTCGGCGAGTTCACGGCAGCGCGCGCGGCGTTGCTCGCGGCGGCGGCGGTGAACCCGCGGAACGAGTTCCTGGCGACCAGCCTGGGCCGGCTCGAAGTCGCGGCCGGGCGACCGGCGGAGGCCGAGGAGGCTTTCCGTCGGGCGCTCGAGATGCAGCCCCGTTGCCTGCCGGCGACGCTGGCGCTGGGTGAGCTCCTGGTGCGCTCCGGGAGGGGAGCCGAAGAGGAGGGCCTGGTGCGCGCTGCCGTTGCCGCGGGGACCGAGAGTGGCGTGCTGCTGACCCGGCTCGGCGAGATCGAGCTGCGGCGAGGCGACGTCGCTGGCGCGGACGGTCATCTCGCGGAAGCGACGCGCCTGCTGCCGGAGTTCGCGACCGCCTGGAAGCTCTGGGCGGAGGTCGCCCGGCGCCAGAACGACGCCGCGGCTGCCGCCATCCGCGCCGCGCGCGCCGCCGCCCTGCAGTAGGCGGGCTTGCCGCTCGTCAGCCGGCCGGCAGCCGGCCGCAGTGGACCTCGGTGTCGTAGACGAACTCCACCCTCCCATCGACGGCGTGGGCGGTGAAGATCGCCGCCAGACACTCGAGCATCGCCGCGTGCGCCGCTTCGCCGGCGGCGGGGATGTAGGACGACGAGAGCAGGCGCGAGCGCAGGCCGGCGAGATCGAGCTCCTGCCGGTTGTCGTAGCGCCGGGTGGTGAAGGGGCCGCCGAAGAAGGCGCCGAGTCGTTCGCCGCCGACGCCACGATGCCCGACCTGGGCGTAGTCGGTGCCGAACTCGAGCAACAAGTTCTCGTACGCCTCCAGGAACGCCGTACCGGTCGAGCGCCGGGCGTTCCAGATCAGCGCCAACCAACCCGACGGCTTCAGGATGCGCCGGAATTCGCCGCGGGTGCGCGCGGCGTCGAACCAGTGAAACGCCTGCGCCGCGACGATGAGATCGACGCTTTCGTCCGGCAGGCCGGTCGCTTCGGCCGAACCCGGCTGGGAACGAAAGCGCGGATACCTGGCCAGGGTGGCCTCGGCGGCGCTCCGCATCGGGGCGTTCGGTTCGACGCCAACGACCTCGAAGCCCTGGGCAAGAAAGTGCTCGGTGGAGATGCCGGTGCCCGAGCCAACGTCGGCGATGGCGGCGCCCGGAAAAAGGATTCCGACAGCGGTGAGATCGTCGACGATGGCCGGCGGATAACCGGGGCGGGCACGGACGTAGTCGGCCACGCGGCCGGTGAAGCGGTCCCTGGTGTCGCGAGTCGGTGTCGCCACGGGAGAAATCCTACTTCGGACCCGCGAAGAAGTTAGACTCAGCCGAAAATGGCCAGAAAGAACAAGCATCCGCACGAGCGCCGCTACCGCCAGCCGCAGCCGCTGCGGCGTGGCGAGGAGGGGACGCCGCTCACCGCGGTCGATACCGCTTGGCTGCGGATGGACGACGCAACGAACCTGATGCATGTGCACGGCGTGCTGCCGCTCGGCGGAGAAATCACCTGGGAGGAGGCCGCGAAACCGTTCGCCGAGCGCCTGGCGAAGATCCGCCGCTTCGGGCAGCGGGTGGCGCGCGACGAGTCGAAGTACGGCGAGCTGGTGTGGACCGACGACGTCCACTTCGACCTCCGCCGCCACCTGGTCGAGGAGCGTATCCCCGCTCCCGGCGACGACGCGGCGCTGGCGGCGACGATCGAAAAGCACTTGTCGCAAGCTTTCGACCGGGCCCATCCACTCTGGCAGTTCCACCTCCTGCACGGGCATCAGGGGGGAACGGTGCTCTTCGGCCGGGTGCACCATGCGATCGGCGACGGCGTGGCCCTGATGCTGGTCATCCTCGCGATGACCGATCTCACCCGCCACGGGCATGGCGGCCGCCGCGGGGAGATCGTCAATCCGTTCCTCGAGCTCATGCTGCGCCCGGCCGACGAGAGCTTCGCGACGGTGAAGCATGCGCTCGAGAAGGTGATGCCGGAGACGCTGCGTCTCATGCTCGCGCCGGTCGAGGCGTTCGAGCGGGTGAATCCGCTGCTGCGCACTCTCGGCTCGGCCGGCGCCCTCGCCGCGCTGCTTGCCAGCCCAAGCGAGCCGCCGACGCCGCTGCACGGCGAGCTCGGGGTGCACAAGCGCGTCGCCTGGACCGCGCGCCTCGACCTGGAGGAGGTCCGCGACGTCGGCGAGCAGCTCGGCGGCACGATCAACGACGTGCTCAATACGGCGATGGCCGGCGGCTTGCGGCGCTACTTGTTGAAGTTCGGTACGCCGCCGGAGTCGCTCGGCCTGCGCGCTGCGATGCCGGTGAACCTGCGGCCGCTCTCCGAGATGGCGGCGATGGGCAACCGCTTCGGGCTGATGTTTCTCAAGATGCCGGTCGGTATGGCCGATCCGATCGCCCGCCTCGAGGAGTTCCGCCGGCGCTCGGCGGCGCTCAAGAAGTCTGCCGAGCCGCTGCTGGTCTTCTCGCTGCTGCAGGCGGCGGGCTATCTGCCGCAGTTCATCCACTCCATCATGGTGGCGATCTTCGGCACCAAGGCGACGGCGGTCTTCACCAACGTCCCCGGCCCGCGACAGACGATCTACTTCGCCGGCCAGGCGGTCACCGACTTCTATTTCTGGGTCCCCCAGGCCGGCCATCTCGGCCTCGGCGTCTCGATCCTCTCCTACCGCGGCGGCGTGCGCATGGGTGTCGGCACCGACGCCGGCCTGATCCCCGACCCCGAACGCATCATCGACGGCTTCCACGCCGAGTTCGAAGC
>JBDTQT010000332.1:0-3827 GCA_039932055.1 Thermoanaerobaculia bacterium | reverse complement strand
CGGTGGCCCTGGCTGAAGCCGGTGGGCCTGATCGTCGCAGTGGTGGCGGTGCTCGTCGCTGCGCGGGTGTTCGGTCTGGGCGAGCGGCTGGGAGAGTTGCGAGTCTGGATCGAGTCGCTGGGCGCCTGGGGGCCGATTGCCTACGCCCTGATCTACGGCGTGGCGACGGCGCTCGCGGTGCCGGCCTCGGTGCTGACGGTGGCGGCGGGGGCGATCTTCGGGTCGGTGGTCGGAGTGGCGGTGGTCAGCGTCGGGGCGACGCTGGGAGCGACGCTCGCCTTCCTGCTCGCGCGCTCCTTCGCGCGCGGCGCCGTCGAGCGCTGGCTCGCCGACAACGAGCGCTTCGCCAAGCTGGACGCCATGGTCGAGAAGCACGGGGCGATCGTGGTGGCGATCACCCGGCTGGTGCCGATCTTTCCGTTCAACCTGCTCAACTATGGCTTCGGACTCACGAAGGTGGGGCTCGGAACCTATGTCTTCTGGTCCTGGCTCTGCATGCTGCCCGGAACCGTCCTCTACGTGGTCGGCGCCGACGCGGTGACCCGCGGTCTCGCGGAGGGGCGCGTGCCGTGGGCGTTGGTGGGGGTGGTGGTCGTCGCGCTCGCGATCCTGGCGCTGGTGGTCCGCCGGGCCCGCCGGGTCCTCGCTCAGCGGGAAGCCGCGGCGGAGGTGAAGGCGTGAGCGCTCCGGTGCTCACCTCCTCGCCGCACGATCGCGAGCTCCTGGCCGAGGTGCACCCCGCCGACTGGGTGAACCCCGAGCCGGCCGGGAAGTACCACCTCGTCGTCGTCGGAGCGGGCACGGCCGGATTGGTGACCGCTGCCGGCGCAGCCGGTCTGGGTGCCCGCGTCGCCCTGGTGGAGCGCCACCTGATGGGTGGCGACTGCCTCAACGTCGGCTGCGTGCCGTCGAAAGCGGTGATCGCCAGTGCACGGGCGGCGGCCGACGTCGCCGCGGCCGCGCGGCTCGGCGTCCGCGTGACGGGTGAGATCGCCGTCGACTTCCCGGCGGTGATGGAACGCATGCGGAAGCTCCGTGCCGGCATTGCGCCGAACGACGGGGTGCGGCGCTTCCGTGATCTCGGGATTGATGTCTTCCTCGGCGAGGCGCGCTTCCGCTCGCCCGAGGAGGTCGAAGTGGACGGCCGCGTGCTGCGTTTTGCGCGCGCCGTCATCGCCACCGGCGGCCGGGCGGCGATCCCGCTCGTGCCGGGTCTCGCCGAGGCCGGCTTCCGCACCAACGAATCGATCTTCAACCTCACCGAGCTGCCGCGGCGCCTGGCGGTCGTCGGCGGCGGGCCGATCGGCTGCGAGCTGGCGCAGGCGTTTGCGCGGCTCGGGGCGCAGGTGACGATCGTCCAGAACCGTCCGCAGTTCCTGCCGCGCGAGGATCGCGACGCCGCCGAAATCCTGCTCCAGGCCTTCCGCTCGGACGGTATCGGCGTCCGGCTCGATACCCAGCTCGAACGGGTCGACGTCGAAGGCGGCGCCAAGGTACTGCACCTCGCACGCAATGGCGCTAGCGAGAAGCTTCTCGTCGACGAGATCCTCATCGCCGTGGGCCGTCGGCCGAACGTCGAGGGGCTCGGGCTCGAGCAGGCGGGAGTGGTGGTCGGTCCGCAGGGCGTCGAAATCGACGACCACCTCCGTACGAGCCAGCGCCGGATCTTCGCCGTCGGCGACGTCGCGCTGCCCTACCAGTTCACGCACGTGGCCGATGCGGCGGCGCGGATCGTGATCCAGAACGCACTCTTTCCGCTGAAGAAGAAGCTGTCGTCGTTGGTGATTCCCTGGTCGACCTACACCGATCCGGAGATCGCCCACGTCGGTCTCTCCGAGCACCAGGCCCGCAAGCGCGGCCTCGCGGTGGCCACGGTGACGATTCCGTTCGCCGATGTCGACCGGGCCCTTCTCGAAGGCGAGAGCGCGGGCTTCGTGCGCATTCACGCCGAGCCGAAGAAGGGCCGGATTCTGGGTGCCACCATCGTCGGTCGTGACGCCGGCGACCTCGTCTCGGAGATCAGCGTCGCGATGTCGGGTGGACTCACCCTGGGTGCGCTCGGGTCGGTCATCCACCCCTATCCCACCCGCGCCGAGGCGATTCGCAAGGCCGGCGACGCCTGGAACCGGCGCCGGCTCACGCCTCGTTCCAAGAACCTCCTCCGCGGATTTCTGTCCCTCAGATTCGGGCGCATCGCTGAACGCTCCGCCACGGGCTGCTAAGCTCACAACCGGGGACGAAATTCATGAACCTGTCCGGCAGAATCCAGGTCGATCCCGAGGTGATGCTCGGCAAGCCGGTGATCCGCGGCACGCGAATCCCAGTCGAGCTCCTGCTTCGGCGAATGGCCGAGGGTGCGAACGAGGACGAGCTGCTCGCCTCCTACCCCCATCTCATGCGCGAAGATGTCCGGGCTGCCGTCGCTTTCGCCGCTGACGAGATCGCCCATACCGAGACGCTGCCGCTCGCTCAGTCGCGCTAGCTCCCTTGCGCTTCCTCGCCGACGAGAGCTGCGATTTCCGCGTCGTCGTTGCGCTACGCGCCGCGGGTCACGATGTCGAGGCCATCTGCCAGGCACGACCCGGAGCCCCGGACCGCGAGATTCTCGACTGGGCTCGGCGAGAAGGTCGCATCGTTCTCGCGGAGGACAAGGACTTCGGCCAACTCGTCTTTGCGTCCCTGACGGGAGGAGCAGGGGGAGTGGTGCTCATCCACTGCCCGGAGGCCCAGCGCTTCGCGCTGCCTGATGCGATGGTCGAAATTGCTGCCCAGTTCGGGTCGCGGCTCGAGGGCTCCTTCTTGGTCTGGAGCCCGGACCGGGTACGAATCCGCAGAATCTGAACGAGCTCCACCGATGCGGCCAGGCTCGGCGGTCGAGGAGCCGGGCAGCGACGTGTCAGGCGGCCGGCCGCGTCAGGGGCCGAACCGGCGGCGGCGAAAAAACGCTCGTAGTCACTTCGCGGTCAACGCGCCGGGTCGAGGTGGGCGAGCGCTGAGTCGCCCATCTCCACATGGACCTGAGGGAAGTATTCGCGCCAGCGGCGGTCGACCGTCGCCGCGGTCGCGAGGTCGGCGAAGAGTTCCTGCGGATACCAGGGCTTGCGCCGCGCGTCGATGAGGATCGGCGGGGTGCGGACCAGATGGTTGCGCGTCACCCGCTCACTCGCGGCGTGGAGGTCGGCCGACGGCTCGAACCTCGTGAAGGTCGTCCACAGGAAGTTCATCGTGCTCGCCGCGGCGCGCCGCGGTTCGTCGGTGAGCACGAGCAGCGGCCAGCCGGCAAAGGCCGGATGCGCGGCGAAGCGCGCGGCGGCTTCCCGGTCGTCGGCGAAGGCCGGTCCGCCGACGACCAGGCAGCCGGGCGAGAAGACGCGCACGTCGGTCACGTCGGTGGGCGGCGGCGTCGCCGGGTGGAACTCGCGCGGCAGCTCGCGCACTTTGTCGCCGAGACCCAGCCAGACGCCCTTCGAGCCGCGGTTGACTTCGGGACCGGTGTAGTCGAGCGTGTCCATCGCCAGGTTGGCGAAGACGAAGAGGTCGCTTTCGGGATGGGTGCGCTCGAGAACATGGGTGAGGAGCCCCGGAAAGTCCCTGAGGTCGATCTTTCCGTCGGTGAGAAAGAGGAACTTGGTGAGTGCGAGCTGGCCTTCGCCGAGAATCCGGAACGCCGAGGTCATCGCCTCGCGTGCATAGCGCTCGCGCACCACCGCCGCGGCGAGCGAGTGGTAGCCGGTCTCGCCGTACGACCAGAGCGACTCGACCGCCGGCATCACCAGCGGGAAGAGCGGCGAGAGCAGCTCCTGCAGCAGGTCGCCGATGAAGAAGTC
>JBDTQT010000331.1:0-3838 GCA_039932055.1 Thermoanaerobaculia bacterium | reverse complement strand
GAAAGTCCTTGACGCCGCAGAGCACGGCGAGCTTGCCCAGCGGCTCGACGTCGGCCTGCGGATCGCCGGTGACCGCCTTGCGGAACTGGTCGAAGAGCTGCGCGATCTCGCTCGTCGTATGGCCCGCGACCGCCTCGGTCATGAGTGAGGCGGAGGCGGTCGAGATGGCGCAGCCGGTGCCCTCGAAAGCAACACCTTGCAGGCGGTCGCCTGCGACCTGGACCTCGACGGCGATGCGGTCGCCGCAGAGCGGATTGTGACCCTCGGCGCGGCCGGTCGGGGCCGCCAGGCGGCCGCGGTTGCGCGGGCTCCGATAGTGGTCGAGCAGCACTTCCTGGTAGAGCACCTGCAGTTCGTTCATCGCCCGTCCTCCCCACCCACCCCGCTGGCCCCGCGATTCACTCCGAAGATCGCCTGCGCCCCGGCGAGCGCCGCGAGCAGGGCCGCCACCTCTGCGCGCGTGTTGTAGAGCGCGAACGAAGCGCGCACTGTCGCCGGCACCGCGAAGCGGCGCATGAGCGGCTGCGCACAGTGGTGACCAGCGCGCACGGCGACGCCGTAGTGGTCGAGTACGGTACCGAGATCGTGCGCGTGAATGCCGTCGAGCACGAATGAAACTACGCCGGCGCGCAGGCGCGGCCGGCCGATCAGGCGGACGCCGTCTATCGCCTCGAGGCCGGTGAGCGTCGCTTCCACCAACTCGGCCTCATGGCGTTCGATCGCCGGCCAGCCGATTCCTTCGACATAGTCGAGCGCCGCCGCCAGGCCGATCGCTTCGGCCGCCGCGGGTGTACCGGCTTCGAAACGGCGCGGCGGATCGTCGTAGGTCGTCGCCTCGAAGGTGACGCTGCGGATCATGCCGCCGCCGCCCTGCCAGGGCGGCATCGCGGCGAGGAGCTCACGGCGACCATAGAGGGCGCCGATGCCGGTTGGACCGTAGACCTTGTGGCCGGAGAAGGCGAAAAAGTCACAGCCCATGGCGCCGACATCGACCGCGACGTGGGGGGCCGACTGCGCGCCGTCGACGAACGTCGGCACTCCGGCGTCGTGCGCCCTGCGCACCAGGTCCGCGACCGGCAGGACCGTGCCGAGCGCATTCGAGACGTGCGCGAACGCCGCGAGCTTCGTCTTCGGCCCGAGCCGCCGCGAGAACTCCTCCGGATCGACCTCGCCGCGGTCGTTGACCGGCACGACGGCGAGACGCGCACCGCGCTCCTCGCAGACCATCTGCCAGGGGACGAGGTTCGAGTGGTGCTCGAGCTCGGTGATCAGGATCTCGTCGCCGGGGGAGAGCCTGGGGCGGGCGTAGCTCCAGGCCACCAGATTCGCCGCTTCGGTGGTACCGCGCACGAAGACGATCTCCGCCGGGGAGGAGGCGCCGAGAAAGGTGCCGACCCGGGCGCGCGCCGCTTCGTATTGCCGCGTCGCCTCGGCGGAGAGCTGATGCACGCCGCGAGCGACCGAGCCGTAGCTCTCCTCGTAGAAGCGCTGCATCGCGGCGAGAACCGGTCGCGGCTTCTGGGTCGTCGCCGCGTTGTCGAGATAGGAGAGCGGTACTTCGCCGATCCGGCGGGCGAGGATGGGGAAATCGGCACGCAGGCGCTCGACGTCGAGCGCCGCCGTCCCGGCGGAGGCCGTCTCAGACCGCGTCGCGGACGACATCACCCTGCGGAATCCAGTGGAAGAGGAACTCGCGCAGCTCGCGCGCCAGCGCCGGGACCTTGGCGCGTTCGACCAGGTCGCTGGCGAAGGCATAGGTCAGCAGACTCTTGGCCGCCTCGGCGCCGATGCCGCGCGAGCGCAGGTAGAAGATGGCGTCGTCGTCGAGCTGGCCGACGGTCGAGCCGTGGGTGCACTTGACGTCGTCGGCGAAGATCTCGAGCTGCGGGTTGGTGTTGACCAGGGCGTCGTCCGACAGCAGGAGGTTGCGATTGGTCTGCTTGGCGTCGGTCTTCTGCGCCCCCTTGTGGACGAAAATCCGGCCATTGAAGACCGCTCGCGAGCGGCCGTCGAGGATCCCCTTGTAGAGCTCGTGGCTGGAGCAATGGGCGGCGACGTGGTCGACCCGCATGTGCGTGTCGCAGACCTGCCGGCCGTCGACCAGATAGAGGCCGTTGAGGGTCACCTCGCTCCCCTCGCCGGCGAGGCGCGCCTGGATGTCGTGGCGCACGATCGCCCCGCCGAGCGAAAAGGAATGCGTCGAGATGTTCGCGCCGCGGGAAGTCGCGAGCGCCAGCCCGGAAAGGTGAAACGCCTCGCGGCTGTCGCGCTGGAATTTGTAGTGGTCGACGACAGCGCTGGGCTCCGCCACGATCTCCGTGACGGGGCAGGTCAGATACACCGCGTCGGCTTCGCCGGCGAAGCTCTCGACGATCGTCGCCTGCGAATGCTCGCCGGCGTGGATCAGAGTGCGCGGAAAGCTCGCACCGGGCGTCTCCTGGGCGGTCGAGTAGAAGAGCAGATGGAGCGGCTCCGCGACGACGGCACCGGGCGCGACCTCGACGAAGGCGAGCTCCTCGAAAAGGGCGGTCGAAAGCGCCGCGAAGGGTCGCGTGTCGATTCCGGCCACGCTTCCCAGGAACTCGTCGGCCCGGTTCGAGTCCCCGGAATGCGTCACGGCGAGACCCGCCGGGACCTCTGTCGCCGAGAGTGCGGCATCGAAGCGTCCGTCGACGAAGACGAGCTCGATCGTGCCGGCGAGCCGGAACGCAGCGACGCCGGCGGCGAGCCTCTCGCGGTCGACGACGGCGGGTCGGCGAAAGGCCGTCTTCCCCACCGGCGCGATATTGGTGAACCGCCACTCCTCCTGGCGCAGAGTCGGAAAGCCCTGGCGCTCGAAATGCTGCCAGGCACGCTCGCGCAAGACCAGCCGGTGAGCCGACGGCTCGGTGGTCCGAAGACGCGCGAAATCGTCGGCGAAGAACGCTACGGCTGGCGGGACGGTCGTGGCGAGCGTCGGCGCGCTCGCGCTGCTGGTTTCGGTTGCAGAGCTCATGGTGACCGCCGCCTCAGGACCGCGCGCCGACCGCGGCTTCGTCTTCGAGCCAGGCATAGCCCTTGGCTTCGAGCTCGAGAGCGAGCTCGCGGCCACCCGAGCGGACGATGCGGCCATCGAGCAGGACGTGGACGAAGTCGGGCACGATGTAGTCGAGCAGGCGCTGGTAGTGGGTGATGACGACGAACGAACGCTCCGGCGAGCGCAGCGTGTTGACGCCCTCGGAGACGATGCGCAGAGCGTCGATGTCGAGCCCGGAGTCGGTCTCGTCGAGAATGCACAGACGCGGTTCGAGTACCGCCATGTGGAAGATCTCGTTGCGCTTCTTCTCGCCGCCCGAGAAGCCCTCGTTGACCGGCCGCTGCAGGAGCGAGTCGTCGAGGCCGACGAGCTTCACTTTCTGCTTGACCAGCTTGAGGAAGTCGATCGCGTCGTACTCGTTCTGGCCGCGGTGTTTGCGCACCGCGTTGACCGCCGCCTTGAGGAAGTAGGTGTTCGAGACGCCGGGGATCTCGACCGGATACTGGAAGGCGAGGAAAACCCCTTCGCGAGCGCGCACTTCGGGCGCCATGTCGAGGAGGTCCTTGCCGTCGAGCAGCACCTTGCCGTCGGTGACGTCGTAGGCGTCTCTGCCGGCGAGGACCTGGGCGAGCGTCGACTTGCCGGAGCCGTTGGGGCCCATGATGGCGTGGACTTCGCCCGGATTCACCTTCAAGTCGATGCCGCGCAGGATCTCGCGGCCTTCAACGTTGGCGTGCAGATTCTGGATCTCTAGCAACATTTCGAACTCCCTCGTTCAATCTGAAAAAAGAACCTATTGGGCCACCCTGCCGTCGTTGCCAC
>JBDTQT010000330.1:0-3883 GCA_039932055.1 Thermoanaerobaculia bacterium | reverse complement strand
CTGCGCTTGATGTTGCTCGACGTCTTGCCGAACAGCCGGCCGATGATCGGAATGTCAGAGAGACCTGGAATGCCGGTTTCGCCCTGCACTTCGTCGGTGCGGATCAGACCGGCGAGGAAGTTGGTCTCGCCGTCCTTCAGCCGGATCGTCGACTCGATCGTGCGCGTGCCGATGATGGGCTGCTTCTGTCCGCCGCCGCCGTCCTGGTAGCCGGTGATCTGGCTGACCTCGATCTGCAGCTTGAGCGTGACCTCCTTGTTGTGGTGCACGCGCGGCTCGATGTCGATCTTGATGCCGACGTCCTGGTACTGGAACGAAGTGATCGGGATGATGTTGCCACCCGAGGTCTGCGCCGAGTTGAAGCTGGTGACCGGAATCGGCACGCGGTCGCCGATGTGGACCTTGCCCTTCTCGCCCTCGCTGATGCGGATCTGCGGCTTGGCGAGGAGCTGCGCATCGGCGTTGGTCTTGACGAAGTCGTAGATGATCGACGGTATGGTGAGGATCCAGCTGCTCTGATTGAGGTACTTGAGATCGGAGAGGTGAACTTTGGCGTTTTCGCCCAGATCCAGGCCCTGGGTGATCTGGTTCTGCGACAGGCTGGCCCCGAGCTCACGAATCCGATTCGTGTCGACTTCGATCAGCTCGACGTCGACGATGACCTCGGAGCGCGACTTGTCGATGCCTTCGATCATCCGCTGGGCCACCTTCACCTTGTCGGCGGTGTCGCGGATGGTGATCGCGTTCAGCTCCTCGTTGGTGGCGATGTTCTTCGCGCCGATGAGGCTGCGCAGCAGCGTCAGCACATCCTTTGTCTCGGCGTTCGAGAGGAAGAAGGTCTGAATGACCAGGTCCTCGTAGTTCTTCCGGTTCTGCGGATTGTCAGCGGCGATGATGATCGAATGCTCGTCGACCACTTTGTAGAAGTGCCCGGCCGCGCGCATGAGCGTTTCGAGGGCGTTCTGCGCGGTGACGTCACGGAGCTCGATGGCGAGATCCTGGTCCTTGAGCGCCGGATCGAAGAGGACGTTGATCCCGAAGGCCTTGCCGAGCGCGCGATAGATGTCGAAAATCGACACCGGCTTCGGGAAATCGAGCGAGATCGCCTCCTTCGAACGCGGCGAGAGAACCGGCGGCTGCGCCGGCTGGTCGCGGGTCTTCTTCTTGAGCTCTTCGAGCGACAGCTGGCTACCCTTGCGGTCGGCCTTGGCCATCTCGCTGCGCAGTTGGTCGAGCTCGACCTGGGCGTACTGGTTGGTCGAGTCGAGCTGCACCGCCTCCTGGAACTCGACCAGGGCGCGCTCCAGGACCCCAGCGGCGCGAAAGCGCTGGCCCTTGCCGAAGTGCTCCTGGGAGGCCTTGAGCCGGGCGCGAAGGAGCGCCGTCTTGAAGCGCACGTTCGAAGGCTGGCGCTCGACGAGCTGGAGATAGTGCTCGACGGCGGCGTCCCAGTCGGCGCTCTCCTCCGCCAGCGAGGCCTCGTGCGCGAGACGATAGGTCGCGCATCCGGAAGCTCCGGCCCAGAGCACCACGAAGAGCAGGGTTCCGGCCGCTCGGACTCTTCGACTCTTGATCTGTTCTCCAACCAAACTAGCCCCCGATCGGCAAACGCCTTGCCGGCTCGTCGGGAAAACCGACGAACTTGATGTCGACCGACTCGTAGCCGATCCGGTCGACGATGAATTTGCCTTCGACGATCTCGCCGACAAGCACATTGTAGAGATTCTCGCCCTTGTCGTCGGCGAAGACCGCGATGCGGCGCTTCTCCGGACCGAAGCTGCCGAGATAGACCACCGTCACCGGCGGCGGCTTCCGGATCATCGCTTCGCGCGCGGCTCTTTCCGCCGCCTCGCGGCGCGCCTGTTCCTGCCGCCGCATCTCCTCGAGCTCGGCCTTGGTCGGCGGCGGCGGCGGCGGGGGGGGCGGCGGCGGTCCGAAGCGGAACGGGTCGCGACCCACTGAAAGAGCCCGTGGTTGGCTCTCGAGATCGGCGACCCGGAGCTCGACGATCTCCTTCGGCAGCTCCGCTTCGGCCTGGCGCGAACCCTTGCCGAACTTCGCGCTGGTCGCTCCGGCGCTGCGCGCCGCGGCGGCAGTTGCCGGCTTCAGCGCAGGCAGGGCCTGAGGCGCGAGCAGCGTCCATAGGAGGCGCAGCACCGCCACTCCGCCCAGGCCGGCCAGGGCGAGGAGAAGCCTGCGTTCCCGCGGCGCGAGGTTCACGAGTTGCCACCGCTCGCCGGAGGCGCCGCAGAGGTCGCCGGCGGCGGCGCCGCGAAGAAAGTGGATAGCCGCAGGTTGACGCCGAGGCCCTTGGCACCGGCGAGCTCGCGCACCTCGATCTCGTCGACGGTGACGTACGACGGCGAGAGCTCGAGCAGATAGAGGAAGGCGCGCAGGTTGACGTAGCTCCCCTGGACGCTGAAGATGAAGGAGCGCCGGACCAGGCCGAGATCGGCGTAGGCCTCCTCGGGGTAGCCGATCTCGCGCGGATCGAGGCCGGCGTGTTCGGCAAGCTGTTTGATCTCGCGCACCAGACTGGTGAACCGGCCGCCCTCGGTGGCGAACTTCTCTTCCATGAAGCGCGCCATCTGCGTTCGGGTCGCCTGTGCGGCGGCGTCGAGCTTTTCGAGCCGCGTGACGGCAGCCTGAGCCTGTCCGTGCTCGCGCTGGGCGGCTTCGAGACGAGCCTCGAGGTTGGCGCCCTGCGAGCGCACTCCGCGCTGCAGGGAGACGAGGTAGAGCGTCGCCGCGGTGAGCGCCACGGCCGGCGGGAGCCAGATCCAGATTCGGCGCCGCCACAGGCCGAATGAGCGGCTCATCGTCCACCGCCGGTCGAGGAGGCGTAGGGCCGCAGCGGCGTCGGCATGACGTTGTCGGGGAACCGGCCGCCACCGGCAGCCGACGGCGCGGCGCCTGGCGGAACCGCGGATTGCGGGCGGAAACCGCCGCCGGCGGTGCCCCCCATCGCCGGCACCCCACCGGCGGGCACGCCGGAGAGGCGCCCGCCGCCCGCCGGCGTCGTCACGGCGCTCCTGCCCCGCACATCCGTCTCCGCCTTCTCGTCACCACCCGCGGCGCGGCCGTCGCCCCAGACCGAGGCGCCGGTGGCGGCGCCCGAGGCCGGTCGCGGCCGGCCGGTGGCGGCAACGTCTGCCGCGAGAGTCGACGGCGCCAAGGCGGACGCGTTCGACGAGCCCGACAAGCCGCCGGCCTGGAGGCCGGAAGCCGCGCTCCGAGCGCCGGTCGCTGGGGCCGCCGGCGTCGCTCCCGTTGTTCCGGCGGCCAGCTGGCCAGCGACCTCCGGCAGGTAGGCGACCGTCAGTTCGAACTGGATCTTGAGGTCCTTCTTCTCGCTCTCGCGGGAGAGGCTCGGCCGATCGAACGCCGGGTTCTGAAAAAGTCGATCGACGAATTCGAGCAGCGCCTCGGTCTCCTCGGCCTCGCCGGAGATGCGGATCGCGACGTGCGTCGCCGCCGCGGTCCGCGGGCTGGCGCCGCCCCGCCGCCGATCGCTGGCGAAGCCATCCGGCGAGAGCCGCACCAGACGCACTCCGCGCGGCATGACCGCGGTCAGGCTCTCGAGCAGGCTGCTCCAGGAAAATGAGCGCTCGGCCAGGCGTCGGTTGAGGAACTCCGTGCGCTCGTTCTGGGCCGGCAGGTTGGCGCTGCGAAGCTCGCGCTCCAGTGTCGCGGCGCGTTCGCGCGCGCTGACGATCTCACTGTTGAGTCGCACCAGCTCGGCGAGCCGGGTGGTCGACTGCTGGCGGCTCGCGCGCGATTGCCAGACGGCGAGGCCGCCGACGAGCGCGAACAGCACCCAGAGCGTGACCGCGAGGCGGCGCACCGGGCGCTCGTTGACGAACGGCGCCCGCGCCAGATTCGG
>JBDTQT010000329.1:0-3893 GCA_039932055.1 Thermoanaerobaculia bacterium | reverse complement strand
TCCTCGGCCCCGGGCTCACCCTGGAGGTGCTCCTGACCTCGCCCGCCGCGCCGCCCTCGTCGAGCACCAGCCGGGACTATCGCGCGCTCGCCGCGGCGCTCACTGGCGAGACCGGCGTCCCGGTCGTCCCTGCCTTCATTCCGGCCTTCACCGACTCGCGCTACTTTCGTTCGCACGGCATCGCCGCCTACGGCCTGTCGCCCTTCGCCCTCGACGGCCTCGCCCTGCGCACCGTGCACGCACCGGACGAGCGCATCCCGCTCGCCGTGCTCGATCGCGGTGTCGCGACGATGAAGCGCATCGTGCGCGCCCTGGTGTTGGCGGACTCCCCGGCGCAGTGAAAGCCGCGCCGGGCTCCCGGCGAAGCGGCTGCCATACAATCCTGCCCACTGTGCCGCCTCTCTGGTTCTTCGTGGTCTACGCCGGGCTGGTGGGGCTGATCGTCGGCAGCTACCTCAACGTCGTCATCCACCGCCTGCCGCACCAGCAATCGACGGTGCTGCCGCGCTCGCGCTGCCCCAAATGCGGCGCCGCGATCCGCGCCCGCGACAACCTGCCGGTCGTCAGCTGGCTGCTGCTCGGCGGCCGCTGCCGCGACTGCGGAGCGCCGATCTCCGTGCGCTATCCGCTGATCGAACTGCTGACCGGCGCGCTCTTCGCCGGCGCGGTGCTGCGCTTCGGCGCCACGGCGACGGCGGTCGGCGCGGCGCTCTTCTCTGCCGCCCTGGTGGCGCTCGCGGCGATCGATGTCGAGCACTTTCTGCTGCCCGACAAGATCACCCTCCCGGGGCTCGTGCTGGGGCTCGCGGCGCAACCGCTGCTCGCCTGGGGGACGCTTCCCGGCGCCCTCCAGGGCGCTCTCTGCGGCGCCGGCATCCTGCTCGTCATGGCCGGCCTCTGGGAGCTCCTGCGCGGCGTCGAAGGCATGGGCCTGGGCGACGTCAAGATGCTCGCCATGATCGGCGCCTTTCTCGGCGTGCACGGCGTCGTCGTGACGCTGGTCTTCGCCTCGCTCGCCGGCTCGCTGGTCGGCATCACGCTCCTCGCCCGCGGCGCGATCGAGCTCCAGGGCAAGCTCCCCTTCGGGCTCTTCCTCGCTCTGGGCGCGGCGGTCGCGCTCTTCGCCGGCGAACCGCTGTCGCGCGCCTACCTCGCGCTGCTATGAGCCGCGCCAGCGGCCTACGGCGCGAGGCGCCGATCCTCCTGCCGGCCTCTCTGCTGCTCTTCACTCTGCTCGCCGCGGTCACTCTTCTCTCCTACCGCGCGGCGGTCGCCCGCTTCGCCGACGAGCGCGAGCAGGCGACGCTCAAACTGGCCGGGGCGCTCGCCGACGCGCTCCGGCTGGCGAAGAGCGACGACATCGGCCCGCTCGCGCGCTGGTTGCCGCAAGGCGCGACGTTGGCGGTTTACGACGCGCGGGGAGGACTGCGCAGCAGCCTCGGTTTCGCCGACGCCGACGGGCTCGCCGCGGCGGTGCCGCGCGCCGCCGAGATCGCCTTCCCGCGCAGCGAAGGGCTCGGAGTGCGCTCGCCCGGCGAGCCGGCGGGATCGCGAGTCCTGCGCGCCTTCGTCCCCTACGAGCGCGCAACGCAACGCTATCTGCTCCGCCTCGAGGTCCCCGAACCGGTCCTCCTCGCCCAGCAGCGAAGCCTGCGAATCCTCACTCCCGCGGTCTTCGGGCTGTCGGCCGCCGTCGCCCTGCTCGCCATCTTCTTCCTCCGCGCCCTGGTGCGGCCTTACGAAGAGCTCCTCGAAAGGGCCCGCACTGTCGTTCCGGCCGGTCCCCTCGGGCCGGGGAGCCCGGCGCGCGAGCCCGGGGACGAGGTCGAGTTTCTCCTCGCCACCTTCGACCGCGCCCTCGCGGCGCTGCGCCACGAGCCGCTCGATGAGCTTTCCGCCGTCGAGCGGACGCTCGGACCCCAGCTCGAGAGCGGGCTGCTGATGTTCGACCGCGACGGGCGACTGCTGGCGGCAAATCCGGCGGCGATCGAGCTCCTCGGTGGCGATTCGCGTGCCGCCGGCGTGCCAGCTCCGGCGATCGCTGCGAAAGCGCTGGCGGCACATCCGGCGCTCGCCGGCCTGGTCTCCACCGCGATCACCGACCGGCGCTCGATTCCGCGCGCCTCGGTGGCGATCGAACGCGCCGGGCAACAGGTCGAGCTCGGCCTGACGCTGCAGGCCCTGCGCGCCGGATTCCTGGTGCTATTCGCCGACGTTACCGATCTGTCGCGCCGCGAGGCCGAAGAGCGTTTCGCCACGGGACTGGCGCAGCTCGGCGAGCTCTCCGCTGGCGTCGCTCACGAACTGCGCAACAGCCTCGCCACCGTCCAGGGCTACCTGACGATGGCGGCGCGGCGCGAGCTACCGGCAGCGGCGCGCGAAGAGATCACCGAGGCGCAGCGCGAGGCCGCGGAGCTGGCGAGGATCGTCGATGACTTCCTGACCTTCGCCCGGCCCGATTCGGGGGTCGTCGAGCCGGTCGATCTCGCCGCGTTGCTGCTGCGCGCGACGCGCGATCCGGCGCTCGGCGGCGTGCCGTTCGAGCTCGTCCCGGCGGAGACCCCGCTGCCGCCGATCGCCGGCGACCCGCACCTCCTGCAGCGCGCCCTGCGCAACCTCCTGCTCAACGCCGCCCAGGCGACGCTGGCACGCGCCGCGACTTCCGGTTTGGGGGGCGGACCCGGAGGCGCCGCTCCGGAGCCGGTCGTCGTCCGCCTGCGCCGCGACGGCGGCGCGGCGACGATCACCATCGACGACCGCGGAACAGGCCTCGCGCCGGCGGTCCGCGACCGGCTGTTCGAGCCGTTCGCCTCCGGCCGCCCAGGCGGCGCCGGCCTCGGCCTCGCCCTGGCGCGCCGCATCATTTTGATGCACGGCGGCCGGCTCGAGCTATTGCCGCGCGAGCCGCACGGCGTGCGCGCCAAGATTCGACTGCCGCTTGGCGAATCCGTTACCTAAAGTAACGCAACGCTGAAGCCGTCCGAAGCACCGATCGACCGCCGCGGCGCAACCGTTGAGAGCACACAGCTTACCGATGCCCGAGGAGTGCACCTCCAGCTGGTATCGCAGTTGCTTTACTCCTACCCGACCTCCGAAGGAGACCTGTATGAATTTGCGTCCCAACGCCTGCCGCGCGCCTGTCGCCCTCGCCCGCACGACCGAGGCGGGCTTTTCGATCATCGAAGGTCTGATCGCTTCCCTCCTGCTGCTCGTCGTCACCCTCGGCATCCTGCCGCTCTTCTCGCGCGCCATGAACAACAACGTCAAGGGCAACGACTCGACGCGGCAAGCGAATGGCGCCATTGACACTTTCGAAACCGCAGGCAAGGTGCCGTTCAATTCCGCCTCGACGACGGTGGTCGGCGGCGGCACATCGCTCGTAGTCAACGAATCCCTGGCGCTCAAGCGGGTCGCCTCGCCCACCGGCGGCGGCGATCAGGCGATCTCGCAGAAATGGGAGCTCACCTCCGGACTGGGAAGCGACGACGAGCCGGTCATGAACCGCCAGACCACCCTTCGCTTCTACAGCCTCAGCGATTACGACGACAACGAGGTCTTCGATACCCCTCTCGATGGCGACACTGAACCCAGGCTGATCCATTTCAAGGTCTTCGACATCAGCCTGCAAGACGCCACCGGCACAGAATCCCAGCCCTATCAACTGCGTCTCATCCAGGCCTACTGAGGAGAGCCGCAGATGCCCGCGAATTTTCGGACCGCCCGCGAGAACGGATTCTCGCTCATCGAGCTGCTGATCGGTATGGTGATTGCGATCGAAATCCTGGTCGCCGCCCTGACTGTCTTCGACGTCCACAACCGACTGGCCCGCATCCAGCTGCAGATCACCGACATGCAACAGTCGCTGCGGGTGGCGCAGTACGACATGGTGCGCA
>JBDTQT010000328.1:0-3896 GCA_039932055.1 Thermoanaerobaculia bacterium | reverse complement strand
TCGCCGCCGTGGCCGCGAGGCCCGCGACCTGCTCCGGCGCCATGTAGGCGGGCGTCCCGAGGAGGCCTCCGGCCTCCGTCAGGGTCAGGCCGTCGGAGCTCTGGTGCGAGCTCCTGGCGAGTCCGAAGTCGGTGATCACCGCCCGTTCGCCCTCCACCCCGGGCACCAGGAGGATGTTCGAGCTCTTGAGGTCGCGGTGCACGACGCCGGCCTCGTGCGCCGCGGCGAGGCCGCGGCAGAGCTGTCGCACGATCGCCACCGCCGGCCCCTCGTCGAGGGCGCCCGCCTCCTGGATGCGCCGCGCCAGGGTCTCGCCCTCGAGCCATTCCATGGTCAGGAACAGAAGAGACTGGAAGCCGCCCTCGCCGCCGCCCGCCACCTCGTGCACGCCGAGGTCGAAGATCCGGCAGACGTTCGGGTGGCTCACCCGGCGCGCCAGCAGAATCTCGCGTTTGAAGCGCTCGATCGACTGCGGATCGCGGCTCGCTCCGGGGCGCAGGACCTTGAGCGCGACGCGGCTGCGCAGATGCAGATCTTCGGCGCCGTAGACCTCGCCGGCGGCGCCCTGCCCGAGGTAGCGCGAAATCCGGTAGCGCCCCGCGACGAGCTCGTCGGGCGAAAAGATCGGCGCCGGCCCGCTGTTGTTCACCGCTGTAGTCTCACGTTGGCGCGATTGTAACGGCAGGAAGGCGCGCTAATCGTCGCTGCCGGATTCTTTCGTCGCGCGGCCGGCGAAGCGGCAGAGGTCGGTCCACTCGGCGAGCGTGTTGACCCCGCGGAATTCGGCGGCGAGGGCCGGCGGAACCGGGACGACGCCGACGCCAGCGGTCTCGCCGAGCGGCTGGAGGCTGGCGCCCCCGGCCGGTCCAGCGGCGGCAGCCATCGCCAGCCCGGCGAGCGCCGCACGGCAGCCGGGCTCGTAGATACCGGGAAACGGCTCGAGCCTTCCGGGCGTGAGCCGCGGCAGGACGGCGATGCGATCGGCCCGCCGTTCGCCGATCAGCCAGGCCAGCGCCGCCGGCGTGAGCAGCGGTTGATCGCAGGTGAGCACCAACCAGGCGGCGTCGGGCCGCGCCGCCGCCGCGGAGAGCAGACCGGCAAGTGGTCCGCCCACTCCGGCGACGTCCGCGACGACCGGGAGGCCTGCGACCCCGGCCGGTAAAACGATGCCGGAGCCCAGCAGAAAGACTTCCGGCACGACCGCCGCGAGGCTGCCTGCGATCCGTTCGAGGAAGCTCTCGCCCTGCCACTCGAGCAGCGCCTTGGGGCGCCCCATGCGCCGGCTGGCGCCGCCGATGAGGATGCCGCCGACGAGCGGCGGCAGCGCCGCGAATTGCCGTTCCTCCCGCATCCGGCTGGTATCCTTCCACGACCGGCGCGATTCGTCGCCGGACATCTCCCCGGAGCTCGAAGAACCGATGCGACTCGCCCCCCTGACCCCCGACACCGACTCGATCCGCAGCCGCAGACGGCGGGCGCGATCGCGACTGTTCCTTTTCCTCCTCTTCGTTCTGGTCGTGAGCGTCGTCGCGCTGGGCGGCCTGCACCGCGGCCCGGCGCCGACGATCGCACTGCGTCCCGAGCGCACGGCGATCGGGCGCCAGGCGCCGCTCGAGATCGAGGTCTCCGAGCCGTCGCGCGGCTTCGCCAGGGTGGAGGCCGAGCTCGTCCAGGGGGGGAACCGGATCGAGCTGCTCGCAGAATCGTTCGCGACTCCGCCGGGCTGGAAACTCTGGAGTCACGGGCTCGCCACCAAGGTCTGGAAGCTGGACATCGGCAAGCGCTCGCAGCCGTCGCTGGTCGAAGGACCGGCGACGCTGCGAGTGACCGCCTCCCCGGCCCCGGCCTGGTTCCGCAGCGGCGCGCCCGCCGTCGCCGAGGTCGTGCTGCCGGTGCGGCTCGTGCCGCCGTCTTTGGGACTGGTCTCGACGCAGCACTACGTCGCGCAGGGCGGCTCGGAGGCCGTGGTCTATCAGGTCGGCCCCTCGAGCGTGCGCGACGGGGTGGAGGTCGGCGAGCACTTCTTCCCCGGCTTCGCTCTGCCCGGCGGAGCCACCGGCAGCCGCTTCGCCCTCTTCGCGCTCCCCTGGGACACCAGCGATGCCTCGCAGGTGAGGCTCGTCGCCGCGGACGAGGTCGACAACCGAACCTCGGTGTCGTTCGTCGACCAGTTCTTCCCTCATCCGCCGAAGACCGACGACATCCAGCTCGATGACAAGTTCCTCACCAAGGTCGTGACCGAGATCATGGCCCAGACGCCGGACGCGCCGGACGCCGGTAATCTCCTGCAGAACTATCTCTGGATCAATCGTGAGCTGCGCCAGCGCAACGCTGCCGAGCTTGCCGCGCTCTCGCCGGCGAGCGCCAAGAGCTTCCTCTGGCGGGCGCCGTTCCTGGCGTTGCCCGGCGGCCAGGTGATGTCGTCGTTCGCCGACCGGCGCTCCTACGTCTATGGCGGCCGCGAGGTCGACACGCAGACGCATCTCGGCTTCGACCTGGCATCGGTCGCCAAGGCGGACGTCCCGGCCGCCAACGACGGCGTCGTCGTGCTGGCGAAGTACCTGGGGATCTACGGCAACGCGGTGGTCGTCGACCACGGCTACGGCCTGATGAGCCTCTACGCCCATCTCTCGTCGATCCAGGTCGCCGTGAGCGCGAGCGTGCGCCGGGGTCAGCCGCTCGGCAAGAGCGGCGCTACCGGCCTTGCCGGCGGCGATCACCTCCACTTCTCCTTCCTCGTGCACGGCGTGCCGGTGCGCCCCGCCGAGTGGTGGGACACGCACTGGATCGAGGACCGGTTGAAACGCAAGCTCGGCGCAGCGCTCCCATTCGGCAGCCCGGCGTCCTGAGGCCCCGCATCGAGTTCCCCGAGCCGACCGTGAGCGAGTGACCGCGATGCGCGAGCCGACATTCCCCGACCTGCGGGCTTTCCTCGAACAGCTGCGGCGCGATCGCGACCTCGTCGAGATCACGGCCGAGGTCGATCCGCGCCTGGAGATCGCCGAGATCCACCGCCGCGTCATCGCGGCGGGCGGTCCGGCGCTGCTCTTCCGCAACGTCCGTGGCGCCGACTACCCTCTGGTGACGAATCTCTACGGCACGCCGCGCCGCGCTGCCCTCGCCTTCGGCAAGCGGCCGCAGCAGCTCATCGCGCGTCTCGCTCGGCTCGCCCAGGAAATCCTGCCACCGACGGCCGCCAAGCTCTGGGGCGCCCGCGACCTCGCCGCTGAGGCGTTGCGCGTCGGGCTGAAGACGCGCCGCCGCGGACCGGTCACCGAAGTCGTCACTCGCGACGTCCGTCTCGACCGTTTGCCGGCGCTCACTTGCTGGCCCGAAGACGGCGGCCCGTTCATCACTCTGCCGCTGGTCTTCACCGAGCACCCGGACGAACACGGCCACAATCTGGGGATGTATCGCCTGCAGATCCACGACCCGAAGACCACCGGCATGCACTGGCAGATCGGCAAGGGCGGCGGCTTCCACTACGCGATCGCCGAGGCCCGCGGCGCGGCGCTGCCGGCAACGGTCTTCGTCGGCGGTCCGCCGGGGCTGACGCTCGCCGCGATCGCGCCGCTGCCGGAGAACGTGCCCGAGCTGCTGCTCGCCTCGCTGGTCGCCGGCGAGCGGCTCGGCCTGGTGCGCGGCGGCACCAGCCCAGACGGCCGGCCGCTGGTCGCGAACGCCGAGTTCGCCCTGATCGGCAAGGTGCCGCCGCGGCTGCGGCGCCCTGAGGGACCGTTCGGCGACCACTACGGCTACTACTCGCTGCGCCACGACTACCCGGTCTTCGAGGTCGAGTGGCTGGCGCGGCGGCACGATGCGATCTTTCCGGCCACCGTCGTCGGCAAGCCGCGGCAGGAGGACTTCTTCATCGGCGACCTGCTGCAGGAGCTGCT
>JBDTQT010000327.1:0-3913 GCA_039932055.1 Thermoanaerobaculia bacterium | reverse complement strand
TGCGGCGCCTCGCGCGGATAGATGCACGAGCTGCCGAGATAGAGGAGCTTCTTCACTCCGGTCCGCCAGGCGGCGTGCACGACCGTCGCGTGAATCATCAGGTTGTCGTAGATGAACTCCGCCGGCCGCCGCGAGTTCGCCCAGATGCCGCCGACCGTGCCGGCGACCAGATAGACGTACTCCGGTCGGTGCGCATCGAACCAGCGATCGACCGCCGCCTGATCGCGCAGGTCGAGCTCGTCACGGCCCGCCGTCAGGAGATTTCCGAAGCCCTCGGCCGCGAGCCGGCGCATCACCGCCCCCCCGACCAGCCCCCGGTGGCCGGCGACGAAGATCGGGGCGTCGTGAGAGATCTCCAGTCGACTCATGGCGGTAGGCAGAATGCTAGCACCGCCACCATCGCCAGGCCGGCGGCGGCGTTGACGCTGAATGCTCAGCGCGCAGTGGCGGGGGCCCCCGTCCTCGAGAAAAAAATGAGATAGATCCGGGGTCCCGACCGAGCACTGAGGATTCAGCGTCAACGCCGCCGACGGCCGGCCGCCGCCCACTCCGGCCCCAGGTACCGCCCCACCGAAGTGCCCGAGGAACCTGAGAGAGTGGCGGGGCTCATGCTCGAGGCAGCGATGCCACCGACATCCACGCCTCCACGCCTGCCTGGCACGGACGATGCAGTTATCCCCCGGGTGCGAACCCAAACCCATCGCCACCAAGATCGAGGCGCCGAGCTGATGCGGGTGCAGTTGACCGACTTCCTGCCCAACTTCTCTCTCTTCACCGACGCGCGCGTGCATTTCGCCGCCGCGCGAGCTCCACAGTCGCGCCCACTTTCTACAAACGCGGCGCCGGGCCCACTCTCACTCCCGGCCGTGCGCCGCGTCTTGCGCCATACCGGGAGCGGGATCGCCCGGGCCTGGCGGGCTAGCGGCCTGCCGGAACACTGGCGCTTCCTCCTCCTGTTCGTCCTCCTGTCCTTCCTCACCGCCTGGGCGGGGACCCGAGCGGTGATGGCGGCTGTGGACGGCACCTGGACCGTCACCAGCCTGTCGGCGGCAAGGCACGAGAATCAGGCGCTGCGACACCGGCAAGAGCTGCTGCGAGATCAAACTGCGACGGCCCTCGCCCAGATCGAAGCTGCGGAAGTCACTCTCGCCCGAACCCCGTAGTCAGCGCGAAAGGGTCGTCGGCACCCTTCCGCGAAGTCGCCCGACCCCGGCCTGCCGTGGGACTACTACGGCTGCACCGTCGCTGCCCAGCGCTGCGACAGCTGGATCTTCAAGGACGGCTTCGAAGGCGGCGCGGAAAGAGCGTATTTGCAATCCCCACAGCTGCCATGGACAATGGTTGCAGCAGATGGCAATGAAGCGCTTCCCTCAGCTCGTGAGTCTGGGCGCTCTCCTCGCACTCGTGGTCAGCCCCGCCCACGGCGGCAGCCTGGTCTTCCGCGACGGATTCGAAAGCGGATCGGTCTGCGCCTGGGGAGGGGCCTGCGCGCCGCCGTCGTCGGTCGCCGGTTCCTGGCTCTTCGATCTCGACTTCAGCGGCCAGGAGCGAACGTATGCGGTCCTCCTGCACCAGCGGGCGGGCGGCAAGGTGGTCGGTTACATGCTCGGAGCCACGGCCAAGCAGTTGGTGACCGCGGCCAGCTACACGGCCGGCGTTCTCACCCTCGATCTGCTGTTCGAGCGCCCCGACGGCGACCGCACGGTCCACCTGGTGGCCTCCGTCTCGGGTGCGGTCGCCGACGGCACGGTGACCGGTGCCCTCGGTGTGCAGCCGGTGCACCTGGCGCGTTGGCCGGAGCCTCTCGAAGAGCGGCGCTGGGTGGTTCTCGACCTCGACGCACCGCCCGGGTTCGGCGGCTTGAGCGGCGTCCAACTGGGAGTGGCACTGCGTCCCGACGGTTCGCTCATGGCCGGGAGCTTTGCCGCGGCCGAGCTCGCCGGATGCCTCTGGGCCTGCGACGGCGGCATCACTGCCTTCACCGACGATGGCACGACCGCGAGCTTCGGGCTGGAGACCGACGGTGGATGCTCCGCCGGGTCCGTCGCGACCCTGACCTTCGACCCGGGCGGCGGATTCTTCGGATTCTGGACGGGATCGGCGAGCTTTACCGACTGCTCAGGCACGAAGACCGGGCCGATCCTCGGGTCGCCCGCCACCGCGACGACTTCGGACGATGCGACGCAAGTCCTCGCTGCGGTCGCTCGCGTGGCCGACCAGCTCGAGAGCGCAACGCTCTTTGCGGCACCCCATCTTTCCTTCGCCAACGACTTCTTTCACGAGGGTCGGGACCTGCCGTCGACCCTGGCGGACCTGAACGGCGAGATCGCTGCCTGGAACGACATCGAGGTCGACCTCTCGCGGGTGCGGCGGATCTCGACGATGGCGGTATCGAACCCGTCGCCGCTGGCGACCCGCCCGCACGGCATCGACCTCGACGAGACGCGCTCGGGCGTTCCCGTGGGCGGCGGCGGGCGTGAGGTCTATCTCGATCCCGCGGACAATCTCCTGGACGACATCCAGATCAATCCGCTGGCGCGTGCGGCACCGACGACTGCCGGGTGGAAGCTCGCCGGCGACCATCAGCCGGCCTTCGATCTGCCGCTCGTCACCGATCCCGTCGGGCCACTCGACACCACCTTGCGAGTGAGCACACCCGGCGGCAAGGTCTACGTTTCCCTCGCCCCTTTTGGGGCGCATTTCCAGCCGTTGACCGGTCACGCCTACGGTAACGCCAAGCCGGATCTGGCGGGATTCCTGATCGAGAACGAGAGCGAGCTCGACGAGCTCATCGGCGACGGCGACGGCGTCTGCGAAGCGGGCGAGACCTGCGGCTACTGGGGCGGCTTCGACGGGTCGCTGGTGCGCAACCGGATCCCGACCTACATCGCGCCGCACGACGGGCTGGTCACCGCGGTCGTCCTCGACAGGCTCCCGACCGGCGTCTACTTCGACGACGCCCCTCACTGGGTCGTCTACGTGACGTTTCCCGCCAATGTCGAATACAGGTTCGTCCACGTCGGGGCGATCGCACCGGTGCTCGCCGGCGCGATCGCGGCAGCGAGCGGTTGCGACCCGCGATCCTGGCAAAGCTGCCCGGGAGTCGGCGAGGGTTCCGACCTGCTCGAAGGACTGGCTCCGATCCCGGTCGCTCACGGCACGCCACTGGCGCAACCCCAGGTATTCGCGGACGACGTTCCGGGCTTTCCGGGCTACCACGTGGGCGGCGGCAGCTATCCGGAGTTCCCCTGGGCGCAGATGGAGGTCTTCACCAGCCTGCCGATCGAGTTGCGGATCGACGGTTGCACCTATCCGCTCTACCCGACTGCGCGTCAGGCGGCGCTGCGCGGGGTGATGGAGCGCGACATGCTCGACCCGGCTTCGTTGCGCTATCGCGACCGGGTCGGGCGATCGCGTTGGAAATGGAGCGCGGAAGCGACCCCGTGCGCGGCGCTCACGAGTTGGCCCTCGGACTACCGCTCGCTGCTGACCCACCACGGCGGCTGGTACGAGCGCTCGGGAGCGGGCACGACGCCCGACGAGATCGTCTCGTTCGTGCAGATGTTTCCGCAGAGCGCGGTCTTCGATCCCGGCAACTACGGCGCTGGAACCGAAATGCTGATCCTGCGCCAGCGCCAGTCCGGACTGCACTTCTCATGGACGATGCCCGATCTCGGCGTCGTCCAGCCTTTCTTCCCGGCGGGCGAGATCCGCGAGCTCAATGGCGACAGCTTCCTGGTCGCGTGGCGCGAGCTTGCATGGACGGCCGGAGACCCCCCGGCCTATCAGCGTGCGACCTATCGGTTGGACGACAACGGACTGACGATCCGCTGGGGCGCGTTTGCCGCCAATCCGGGTTCGGCAGTCCAGCCGATCCTGCTCCCCGGCGCTGCGTGCGACGAGCTCGATGTCC
>JBDTQT010000326.1:0-3927 GCA_039932055.1 Thermoanaerobaculia bacterium | reverse complement strand
GGCCGCAGTCGTGCTGGATGATGAACAGGCGGATGAAGAGGCCCGACATCGGCACGGCGAGGAGCACCGTCCAGGCGTAATTCCAACCCCAGAGCACCGTCTGCGCCATGAAGGCCCAGAGCAGGACGAAGGGGAT
This sequence comes from Thermoanaerobaculia bacterium, assembly GCA_039932055.1. Classification (GTDB taxonomy): domain Bacteria; phylum Acidobacteriota; class Thermoanaerobaculia; order Multivoradales; family JAGPDF01; genus JAGPDF01. Next base: position 3,791 of record JBDTQT010000326.1, on the reverse strand, counting down.
GGCGGTATTCAACAGCTGCCAGGTCGCCCTGCCCCGGAGCGGCCGGGCATAGTTGGCGCACAGCTTGCGCAGCGATGTCTCGACGGTCGATGGTTGGTTCAAGGGAGCTCCCCTCCACACCTGCAGCAAAAGTATAGCAGGCGATCCGCTGCCCAACTCGCCGCGAGCGTCCGGCAAAGCGGTGACGCTCTGGCGGTCGCTCGGAGAGATCTACTCACTGCGCAGCCCGGAGTAAGCGTCAGGCGAAAAGCACTCTACCGGCGACCGGTCTTCCCTCTCACGCCTACTGGATGCGCAGCCTCAAGCAGGAGGAACCTCGCCTGATTCGCCCGGCGCCCTCACGGCCCGCAGTAGCCGCAGGTCTGACAGGTATCGAGGCAGCAGTCGAAATTCGCCGCGCAGAAGGCCTCGCAAGAGCAGCCCGACGGCGCGATGGAGTCGCAGAAGCCCGCACACATGTTGGCCGTGGTGGCGCTCCAGAAGGGCGGGTTGTTTTCGAAACCATGCGCGAAGAGGTTCACGGTGATCTGGCGCCCGAAGATACCGAGGCTCGAGCCGTCCTGGCCGTAGCTCTCCCAGCCGACGACGAAGTTGCCCTGCGCGGTCGGCGCCACCGCGGGCCGCCGCTGGCCACCGGTCGTGTAGCTGTTGACCCGGAACTCGCCCCCGACCGTGGCGCCCGCCGAGGTGAAGCGCTGCCCGAAGACGGCATCGTTGTCGCTCAGACCGACGCCTTCCCACATGACGACGAAATTGCCCGCGGCGTCCGCAGCCACCCTGGAGATGAACTGGGCGCTGGTCGTGTAGCTGTTGACCCGGAACTCGGGGCCTGCCTTGACGCCGGTCGCGGCGAATCGCTGCGCATAGACGCCCCAGTTCGACCCGTCGTCCTGGCCATAGCTGATCCAGGAGACGACGAAGTTCCCGGCACCGTCCGCCGCCACCGTGGGCTCGCGCTGCTGATTCGTGGTGTAGGTGTTGACCTGGAACTCGCCCCCGAACGGCGTGCCCACCGAATCGAAGCGCTGCCCGAACACACCGTAGTTCGATCCGTCCTGGCCGCCGCTCGCCCAGACCACGACGAAATTGCCCAGACCATCCGCGGCCACCGCGGCCTCCTGCTGGCTCCCCGGCGTGGTGGAGTTGACCCGGAACTCGCCGCCCACCGTGCTGCCCGCCAGATTGAACCGCTGCCCGAACACGCCGTAGCTGTCGGTCGGTCCCGTGCCACTCCAGACCACGACGAAGAAGCCGTTGGCGTCCGTCGCTGCCGCGGGGAAGGTCTGGTAACCCGTGGTGTAGGTGTTGACCATGAACGCGCTCCCCACCGGCAGGCCCGCCGCGGAGAAGCGCCGTCCGAAGATGCCCCGCGCCGAGCCGTCCTCGCCGGCGCTGTCCCAGACGACGAGAAAGTTGTTCGAGCCGCTCGCGGCGATCGCCGGATACCGCTGCTGGCCCGGCGTGAAGCTGTTGACATGGAACTCGCCGCCCAGCGGAGCGCCGGCGGGGTCGAATCCCTGGCCGAACACCCCGACCGACTCCCGCGCGGCGTCCGACCAGACGACCACGAAATTCCCGAAGGAATCCGCGGCCACAGCCGGTCGATACTGCGAGGACGTCGTGTAGCTGTTGACCTGAAACTCCGGCCCCAGCAGTTGGGCGCCAGCGGAGTGCAGGCTGACAGCGACCAGCAGAAGCGCGACCTCGATACAGGGCGAGCGTCCCGAACGGTGGATCCTCATGGCCGAACTCCCGGCGTTGGCAGACGTTGTGCGAACCGTACTACAGAGAGGGCGAATTTCGGCGACCCGCTCCGCAGGCCTGGCGTGAAGCCGACGCCCCGGGCCAGCTATGCTCGGCACTCCTTGCGCTCTCGTTGGTTGCTGCTCGCACTCGTTGTCGGGTTGGTCGCGCGCCTGGCGTTCGAGATCCAACTGGCACCCTATCCGCGCCACGAGCGCATGCGAAACGCGCTCGACGACCAGGCCTTCTTCGTCGACTGGTCTGCCGCTATGGCGCGCGGCGCAAGGCTCGATCTGGCGGCCTCGCCGCACGAGTGGGCCTTCTGGGCGGCGCGACAGCCGCACCTGCCGCCGCAGGCGCCGCTCTATCCGGCACTGCTGGCTCTCCTGTCGCTCGTCGTCGGCAGCGGGCCGGGCTGGATCCGGCTTTGCCAGGTCGCCGCCGGTCTCGCGACGATCGTCGGAGTCTTTCTCGTCGCGCGCCAGCGATTCGGCGAGGCCGCCGCCGGGTTCGCCGCGCTGGGCGCCGCGCTCTACGCGCCGTGGATCTTCTTCGAGGCCACCGTTCTCCGCACCAGCGGGCTCGTCCTGCTTTTCGTGGCGATCGTCGTCGCGCTGGATCGTCTGGTGGTGCCGACGGACGAGCTGGCGCAGCGCGATCGCCCGAGTCCCCTCGCAGCCCTCGGCGTCGGCGCCCTCTTCGGTCTCGCCATCCTCTTTCAGGAGCAGTTTCTGCTGCTCTGGATCGGCAGCGTGATCTGGCTGGTGAAGGTTCGGCGTGGCGCGGCACGCTGGTTGATCGCTGGCGCGGCGGCGGTGTTCGTGCCGCTCGTCCTCTGGGCTAGCCTGACTACGGGGCGCCTCGTCGCCGCGACGGCGAGCGCCCCGTTCAACCTGCTGATCGCCAATCTCCACGATGCTGACGGGCAGGTGCCGGCGACGACGCCGACCTACGACGCGCTCAAGGCCGCGGCTCTCCGGACCCCGAACGTCGAGGTGGATCTCGTCGCTGCCCTGGCGCGGGATCTCGCCGCTCATCCGCGGCAGTTTGCGCGCCTGGTGGCGCGCAAGTTCGCTTTTCTCTTGCGGCCAGTCGAGATCTCGAACAACGTCAACTTCTATCTCGGACAGCGCGAGAACCCCACCCTGCGGTGGATTCCGTTCGACTACCCCACTCTGCTGCCGCTGGCGCTCGCCGGGCTGGTCCTCACCGGGCGCTGGGCGGCGCGCCCGGCGCGGCCGGCGGCGCCGCTCGGGACCCTGGCCGCGCTCTACGGCGTGAGCCTCGTCGCCTTCGTGCCGCTGGCGCGGCTCCGCCAGCCGCTGGCCGTCCTGGTGATCGTCCTCGCCGGAGCCGGCGCGGAGGGCCTCTGGCGACGGCTGCGAGCCACGCCGCCGCTCGCCATCGCCGCCGTTGGCGCTCTCCTCGTCGCCGGCAGCCTGCTCCGCCCGGAGCCGTTGTCGGAGATCCGGCCGACCGATTGGCAGATCGCCGGCGGTGCCTGGGAGAACGAAGGGCGCGCCCGCTGGGCGCAGAGTCGCGCGCCTGAGGCTCGGGCGGCCTTCCTCGAGGCCTGGGTACGCAACCCCTTGGCGGTGCGGGCGCAGGCGGCGGTGCGCGAGCTCGATTCGCGATTCGCTCCCCCGGCCCTGGCGCCGCTGCCGGCCGAAGCGGCAGCTCTCTGCGAAGCTGGCGTCCGCCAGGCGCAGCAAGGCGACTACTCGTCCGCCAGCCGGACCCTCGAACGCGCGACCCGACTCGCCCCCGGAAATCCGCGCCCATGGCAACTGCTGTCGAACACGCGCTTCCTGCGGGCCGACCGGCCGGGCGCGACCGTCGCTCTGGAGCAGGCGCTCGCTCTCGCCCCCTTCGATGAGGTCCTTGCCGGCAACCTCGCCTTCCTTCGCGGCCTGACGCCGACCGGCGCGGGTACGGCGGAAGATTGGACGCCCGGCGGCGCTCTCCCATAGAATTGCCAGCCTCGCGAGAGCGGGCCGACGTAGCTCAGCGGTAGAGCAACTGATTCGTAATCAGTAGGTCGCCGGTTC